>DATJOR010000438.1:0-10360 GCA_035506875.1 Mycobacterium sp. | reverse complement strand
TTTCCGCCGAAAGCGCGCGTCAAGCCCACACTCGGCAGGGGTTCGCCGGCTCAGTAGCTGAAGTCGCGAATGCCGTCCCAGTCCACCAACGTCCATCCCATCGTCGGGCTGCCGGTGATCACCACGCGGCCAAGATTCGGCAGCGGATGGCTGGTCGCCAAGCTGTCCTTGGGGTTTTTGACGTTCATCAATGTCCAGTACATGATCGCTTCGGCGTGCGAGAACGCCACCGGTCTGGTGTTACCGCTGTCGTAGATCTTCTGGACGGCGGCGCTGAACCGATCGTTGAACTGAGTACCGCTGGTCGAGCCGGGAATGGCGTCCGTGACGTCGCCGTTCAGCCAGTCCGCCGGGGCGAGCAGATACGTCAGGTCGGCTCGCTTGGTCGTGGTGTTGTTGTACCAGCCGGCGTCGATTTCCCGTAGACCAGGCAGGACGTCGACCTGCTTGCCGAGCGCGTGGGCCAGCGGCTCAGCGGTCTGCTGGGCACGGACCATGTTGGAGGCATAGATGCCGTCGAAGTTGTTGCGGGACAGCTGGTGGGCCAGCTGCTCGGCTTGCGCTTGGCCCTCTTCGGTGAGACTCGGCCCGGGGATGTCGGTGTTGATCATGTTGGCGGCGTTGCTTTGGGACTGGGCATGCCGGATGAAGGTCAGCGTGATGCTGCGTACGTGCGGGGATCCCGAGCACGCGCCGACAGTGATCGCCACGACGAGAGTCGCCAGAGCCTTCCAGATCACGGTGCGGTTGGGCATGGCGATAGCCTGCCTTGTCGACGGCTTCGGTGTGGTGGGTTTGCATAGGTTCGCCATGGTTGGCCGTATGAATCTGATCGAGAGGAGACCCGCATGGCGATCGACCCGAAGGCCGTCGGTGCAACAACCGAGCCGATGCTGTTCGAATGGACCGACCGGGACACTTTGCTCTACGCGCTCGGTGTCGGCGCCGGAACCGAGGATTTGTCCTTCACCACGGAAAACAGCCACGACATCCCCCAGCAGGTACTACCGACCTACGCGGTGATCTGCTGCCCAGCGTTCGGCGCGGCCGGCATGGTCGGATCGTTCAACTGGGCCATGCTTTTACACGGCTCGCAGGGCATCCGGCTGCACGCGCCGCTGCCGGCCGCCGGCAAGCTGTCGGTCGTCACCGAGGTGGCCGATATCCAGGACAAGGGCGAGGGCAAGAACGCGATCCTCATGCTGCGCGGCCGCGGCACCGATCCCGACACCGGCGCATTGGTCGCCGAGACCCTCACCACGTTGGTGATCCGCGGCGAGGGCGGCTTCGGCGGAGAGCCCGGTCAGCGGCCGTCCGCGCCGGAAATCCCCGACCGCGAGCCCGACGCCCGGGTCGCGCTGGCCACCCGCGAGGATCAGCCACTGATCTATCGGCTGTCCGGGGACCGCAATCCGCTGCACAGCGATCCGTGGTTCGCCAAGGAACTGGCCGGCTTCCCCAAGCCGATCATGCACGGGCTGTGCACCTACGGGTTCTCCGGCCGCGCGTTGGTCGCCGAGCTCGGCAACGGCGACGCTAGTGCGATTACATCGATCGATGCACGGTTTACCAAGCCGGTCTTTCCCGGCGAGACGCTGACGACCTTGATCTGGCGTACCGAACCCGGCAAAGCGGTGTTCCGCACGGAGGCCTCATCGGGCGCCAACGGTGCCGGAGATGAGGAGGCGCGGCTGGTGCTCGAGGATGGCGCGGTGGAGTACACCGAGGTTTAGCCGGGCCGCCGGCGCGGCATTCTGCGGTTATGGCATTCAAACTCACGTACAGCGACGGGCAAGAAACCGATTACGACGACAGCACCAAGTGGGAAGTCG
This sequence comes from Mycobacterium sp., assembly GCA_035506875.1. GTDB lineage: Bacteria > Actinomycetota > Actinomycetes > Mycobacteriales > Mycobacteriaceae > Mycobacterium. The sequence goes on along the minus strand of DATJOR010000438.1, from coordinate 8,528 downwards.
AAAACGGTGTCGTCAAAATGGGCCGCGAAGCCGGCAAGTGGACGGTCTTTGTCTCCCCGAGTCATTGGGCGACCCTCGAACTTGTGTCCGGCAAAGACGGAGACAAAAAAGACGAGGGCAAGCACGAAGATGACGAAGACGGCGATGAGGACGAAGAGGACGAAGAGGACGATAGCGACAAGGCCAAAGACGAGGGCAAAGGCAAAAAGGACGACAGCTGATCGTTCAACGATGGTGAATGCCACCCGACGCTGATCATTGTCGATTACCCCGGAGGTAATCGTGACCATGAGCGGACACGCCTAGCATCGGGGCGGTGACGACTTTGGCCCCGCGGGCCCCGGCGACACCGCCGGTCGGCCAGCTGCTGCGGGAATGGCGCGAACGGAGACGAATAAGCCAGCTCGACTTGTCGATTCAGGCCGATATCTCGGCGCGGCATTTGAGCTTCGTGGAGACCGGACGGTCGCGCCCGACTTCAGGAATGATCCTGCGGCTCAGTGAGCAGCTCGACGTGCCGCTGCGTGAACGCAACGCGCTGTTGTTGGCCGGCGGGTATGCGCCTGCCTATCCCGAACACTCCCTCGACGAGCCGGAAATGACCCGGCTACGGGCGGCACTGCGTCAGATCCTCTCCGGACACGAGCCGTATCCGGCCTTGGTCGTCAACCGATGGTGGGAAATGCTCGACGGCAACGCGGCGGTCGCGGTGCTCACCGAGGGGTGCGATGCCGCGCTGCTCACTCCACCGGTGAACGCGTTGCGGGTGTCGCTGCATCCGGACGGAATGGCGCCCCGGATCGCCAATCTGCCTGAGTGGCGGGCGCATATCCTCGAGCGGCTGCACCGCCAAGTGCGGGCCACGCGTGACCCGCGGCTGGCCGAGTTGCACGCCGAATTGTCGGCCTACCCGGGGGGTGTGGCCGAGCGCCCTGGGCTCACCGATGTCGCTGTGCCGCTTCGCCTTCGGCACGGTGACACGGAGTTGGCTTTTTTCAGCATGACTGCCGTTGTGGGCGCGCCGCTGGATGTCACCGTCGCCGAAGTAGCCATCGAGTCGTTTTACCCCGCCGACGGGCAAACCGCCGAGGCACTGCAGGCGATTGGACGGTGAGCCAATGACCGACACCGCCGCAACGAAAATGATCCACGGGCTGGTCCCGCTATGTGTGACGCTGGGCATCAGCGCAGACACCGCCGGCCCGGACGAGGTGGTGTTGAGCCTGGATTGGGCACCGAACTTGTGCACCGGCAACGACGTACTACACGGCGGAATCGTGATGGCGCTCGCGGATTCGTCCGGCGCGGTGTGTGCGTTCCTGAATCTCCCCAAGGACGCCGGTGGCACCGCAACCATCGAATCCAAGACCAATTTCTTCGCCCCCACCCGCTCCGGCACCGTCAAGGCGCACAGCCACCCGCTGCACATCGGAAAGCGGGTCATCGTGGTCGAGACGGAGATCCGTGGCGATGACGGCAAGCTGGCCGCCAAAACCATTCAATCGCAAGCGGTCCTGTGATCAGTGCGCGAGCTGGTGTGCGAGCCGATCGGTGAATTCAGCTGCGCGGGCCGGAGTGTCCAGCGCGTAGTCGGCGGCGGTGGCACGATCGCCGTCGTCGCTGTGCCGCACCAGGATTGAGATTCCGTCGTCATGGATCGCGTCGAAGGCGTCCTCGTCGGTGATGTCGTCGCCAAGGTAGATCGGTAGCAGCGGACCCGGCTGTTCGTCGTCGCGGATATGGTCGAGCACCCAGCGCAAGGTCTTGCCCTTGTCCCAGTCGACGTCTGGACGTAGCTCGATGACCTCGCGGCCCGTGGTTACCCGAAGCGCAGTACGCTGCCCGACACTGCGCACCGCCGCCGCAGCCTCGCCGACTCGGTCGCGGGCGGCGTTGCGGTAGTGCACGGCCACACCAAACCGCTTGTGTTCCACCACAACACCTGGGATGTGAGCGAGCTGATCGGTCAGCTCGGCGGCCGCCTGCTCGAGCACCGGGATGCTTGCAGCCGCTTCGGCGTTTTCGTGGTGTGTGCCGTCAGGTCCGGTCAGCTCGAAACCATGGCTGCCGGCATACCAAATGCCGGGCAGGCCGATCCGCTGGCGCACGTCGGTGAGATCGCGGCCGCTCAGTATCGCGACAGGGCATTGTGCGGTCAGCGATGTCAGCGCATCCGCCGCACCGGCCACCAGCCGGGCGGAGTCGGGGTTCTTGACGATATCCGAAAGCGTGCCGTCGAAGTCGAAGAACACCGCGGGGTGCTGACCGGTGATGGCGTCGAGGGCCTGCAGCCCGTCGGGCAGCTCGGACATCCGGCGGTCGCCGGCGCGCACGCTGATGTCGTGCAGATCCGTGATCACCGCGTCGGCGCCGCGGGCGGTCAGGTCATCGCCGTGTCCCGTCGGAGTGATGCCGATCACCAGCGCGAATCCGCCCGCCCGGGCGGCGGCGACATGGTCTGCGGTCGCCGTGACGACGGCGCACCGCCCCGGGCGCACCGACAGCCGGTTCGCCGTCTCGACGAGCGGTTGGTGGTCATCGGTGGCGACACCGGCCTCGTGCAATTGCTGCACGAGCGATTCGTCCTCGGCCAGGTCACCCAGGTCGAACAGCACCGCGTCGTGGCGGCGTGGATCGATCGTGACCGACATGTCAGCAACGTTAGTCAGTGGGAACCAGAGCGGACCGCCGGGCGTCGTACATGTCGTCAAGGCTTTGTCAAAAGGGGAACGTCAAAAGGGGAACAGGTGAGTACACCCGCAGCGGGCAACACGCTCAGCACTGACTTTGATCTGATGCGCTCGGTTGCCGGAGTGATTGAAACCCGCAATGAAGAGATCCGAACGACCCTGCAGGCATTCATCGGCCGGATGAGCAATGTGCCGCCGTCAGTGTGGGGTGGCGCGGCCGCGGCGCGATTCAAAGACGTCGTGCATCGGTGGAACGCGGAGTCGATGAAACTCCACCATGCCCTGCACAGCATCGCGGAGACCATTCGCTACAACGAAGCCGCCCTGCGTGAGGCGGCCGACACCCATGCCCATCACATCGGCACCGCCGCCGGGAACTTGTGATGGACCCGCGTTTGTCGTACAAGTTCGACGAGATCGAATGCTCGGTTCGCCAGGAGATTCATAGCACCGCCGCTCGCTTCAATGCCGCCTTGCAGGAGTTGAGGTCTCACGTTGCGCCGCTGCAGGAACTGTGGACCCGGGAGGCCGCCACGGCGTACGGGGTTGAGCAGTTGAAGTGGCATCAGGCGGCCACGGCGCTCAACGAAATGCTGGTCGACCTTGGCAACGCGGTGCGTGACGGAGCCGACGACGTTGCCGCGGCCGACCACCGGGCCGCCGGGGTCTGGGCACGTTAGCGGCGGCAAGCGCATCAGACTCTGCGCGGTCCCAGCGGAGGGAGAGTCCGCGGGACCGCGCAGTTCAATGAGCCCCTCCTGTGGCTACAGTGATGGGCATGTCGACCCGGATGACAGCGGTCGACGCGCAGTTCTACTGGATGTCGGCCAAGGTCCCCAACGACGAGTTTTTGATCTACGCATTCGACGGCGAGCCAACGGATTTCGGGCGGGCGGTCGAGGATGTCCGCAATCGGGCCCGAGCTTGCCGGGCCCTGACGGTACGCGTCGACGACGGATCGCCGTTGACCTATCCCAGCTGGGTCCAAACGGAGCTCGAACCCGAAAGGGTGAGCCGCCACCAACTCGACGATCACAGCTGGACCGGCTGCCTGGACGCCGTGGTCCGGCTCGCCGACGATCAGCTGGATATTCGCCGAGCGCCGTGGCGGTTGCACCTCTTCGCGCCGGTGCACGACCTTCCGGGCGGCACCGGGCCGGGCACCGTCGCGGTCATGCAGACCGCGCATGCCCTGGCCGACGGTGCCCGCGCCGCCGCGTTGGCAGGCTGGCTGTTCGGCCGGGCGACGCCGGTGCCCGAGGTGACGGATTCGCCGGGCTTCCTGCCTTGGCGCGCGATCAATGCCGTTCGAGCTCATCGGAAGCTGATGCGCGACACCCGCGCCGGGCTGCTGGGCGCTGGGCCCGGAACGCGGCCGGCGCTGGCCACGAACTCCCGGCCCGCTGGCGCGCGTACCGTGCGTACACTGGTGCGCCAGCGCGGGCAGCTGCGTGGCCCCACCGTCACCGTCGCCGTGTTGGTGGCGGTGTCCGGCGCGCTCGCCGGCTACCTGGGCGATTCGGCCGCGACGCTGATCGCCGAGGTTCCGATGGCTAAAGCTGGTGTGCCGCAAGCACATAATCACTTCGCCAACGTCACTGTCGGGCTCTATCCCGGCCTGGAACCGCAGGCCCGCGCGCAGCGGATCGCCGCAGACCTCGCCGATGCCCGCCGCCGCGTACAGCATTCCGCGGTCCGCGCCGCGGACCGGGCCTTCGCCGCGGTGCCGGCCCCACTGCTGCGCTGGGGTGTCGGCCACTTCGATCCCGATGTCCGGCCGGCGCGGGTGTCCGGCAACACGGTGGTATCAAGCGTTTTCCGCGGACCCGGCGATCTGCACTTCGGCGCTGTGCCGGTGCTGCTGACCGCCGGCAATCCGGCGCTGTCACCGGCGATGGGGCTCGCTCACGGCGTGCACGGTATCGGCGACACCGTGGCGATTACCGTCCACGCAGCCGAATCCGCGATCGGTGACGTCGACGACTATCTCGCCCGACTGGACGCTGAGCTCTGACGAAAACTATTGCGCATCACCAGATTTAGCCTCCAACTCGCGGGTCAGGCCAGCGGCGACGATGAGTTCCTCATGCAGCTCGAACCACACGGTGTGGTAGGAGTCGATAAGAGGTCGCGATAACCAAGCCGTGTCGCCGCCATGGACGTTGTCCAGCGCCGCTTGCAGCTTGGCCGAGTAGTGGCTCAGCCGCGGCACCTGTGCAGCCGCCGCGGCGACTATCGGCGTCACCCGGTGGTGGACGTCATCGAGACGCGTCAGGACGGCGGCGTCGTAGGCGGTGTCGTCGTGTAGGTTGGGCCGGCCGTCCTTGAGCTGCCAATCGGTCACCAGCGCTTTGAATTCGGCGTTGACGGCGCGGAAGTCGGCGTAGGCGGCGGCCAGCGCCTCGGTGTCAATCTGCATGCGCTCGGCGGCCAGCAACTCGTCGAGCCGGACACGGCCGTCGGGGCTGACCCGCAGTGCCTTGCCGTCGCTGAGCAGGCCCGACTTCGTGAGCCGCTCGACGGTGACGGCAACGTCGTCCTTGCTTTCCCCGAGCGTCGCGGCCAGGTCGGAGAGGCTTACCCGACCTTTCAGCCGGACCGCTTGCAACACGGTCAACTCACTCACTTGCCCTCGCTGAGTCGCATCGCGGCCAGCATTGCCAGCAGCGGGCTGGCGGACACCACGTCGGTGTGCCCGCTCGTCATCGCCGCGCGCACGGCGGCGTCGGAATGGCCGGGCAACAGCGGGTAGTCGCCGCCGGCATGGCAGCGAAGCGGGCTGACGCGTCGGGCGAGGTCGGCCAACTTGCGTAGCTCTGGCGTGTTGGCCTCGGACCAAGCTGTCAGCGGCAGGCGTCCGTCGCGCACTTCGCCTTCGGTGCCGTCGACGGTAACCAGCTTGCCGGCCAGCAATTCGGCGACCCCGCGGCCGCAGCCCACGACCGCCACCCGGCCGAGCTCTCGGCTGACCACGGCCGCGTGGCTGGTGGCGCCGCCGGTTTCGGTGACAACGCCGCGTGCGACCAGCATGCCCTGAATGTCGTCGGGACTGGTGTGGTTGCGGACCAGGATGACATCCTCGCCGCGGTCGGCGGCGGCGATCGCGGCGTCCACCTCGGTGTAGGCCTGCCCTGTGACGATGCCGGGACCGGCTGGCAGGCCTTTAGCTAAAAGCTGTGCAGCTAAACGGTTTTCCGGTTGCAGTGACGGCCGGAGTAACGCGTCCACGTGGGAAGGCTGCACCCGCCGCAGGGTCTCGGCCTCGTCGATAAGGCCGTCGTGGTGCAGTTGCAACGCCAGCCGCACCGCGGCCTGCGCTGACCGCTTCGCCGGCCGGGTCTGCAGCAGCCACAACGTGCCGTCTTGAATGGTGTATTCGATCTCCTGCACGTCGGACGCGAGCCGCTCCAACGAGCGCGCCGCGGCGATCAATTGGTCGTAGACAGCCGGTTGTTGGTCGCGCAGCGCGGTGATCGGTTCCACGTCCACAGTGCCCGATACCACGTCGTCCCCTTGGCCGCCCGGCAGCCACTCGCCGAACTCCTCGTTGGCCCCGGTCATCGGGTTTCGCGAAAATACAACGCCTGCACCAGAATTGGGGTTGATGTTGCCGAATACCATGGCCTGCACCACCGCCGCGGTCGCGCCCCGGTCGTCGAGCCCATGATGGGCTCGATATGCGGCGGCACGCGGTGAGCGCCACGACGCGAACACAGCCTCGATCGCGGCACGCAACTGCAGGTAGGGATCGGCAGGGGCGTCACGACCGACCGGCGATGCGGTGAACCGCCGGCGGGTGTCGTCGGCGAACCCAACGGTGCCCTCTGCCGCCAGCGCTTCCACGACATCGTCGTTGACCCCGAGATCCAACACCGTGTCCATCATCCCCGGCATCGATACCGCCGCACCGGAGCGAACACTGACGAGCAGCGGATGAGGTCCGCGCCCGAAGGTGCGTGAGGTGGCGGTTTCCAGCCGGCGCATTCCGTCCAGCACGTCGTCCCAGATCGCGTCGATCGTCGCCGAAGGTTCGGCGAGATAGCGTGCACCCACCTCCGCGGTGATGCAGAACGCGGGAGGTACCGGCAGACCGTTGCGACGCATCATGTCGATGCCGTGTCCCTTGTGACCCAGAACTTCGGGCGGGTAGCTCGAGTCACCGTCCAGCAGCAGTACGGGTGGGGTAGAGGTGGACATTCGAATGGTCAGAACTGGTCGCGCAGGAGCAGCGCGTAGGAAAAGATTGCGATCTTGATGTGCGGCTCCTTTTGCGGTGTTTGCGGGTGGCAGGATACCTCTGCCCATCGGTGCCTACCCAATGATCTAGGTTGGCGTCTATGGCTGCCTATGATCTCGGATTGCTGATCCTGCGGGTGGTACTGGGGCTGACCCTCGCGGCTCATGGCTTCAACAAGTTCTTCGGCGGCGGGCGGATACCCGGGACCGCGCGCTGGTTCGAAAGCATCGGGATGAAGTACGGCACGTTCCAGGCCGTGGTCGCGGCCAGTACCGAGGTCAGCGCCGGTCTGGGCTTGGCCGCCGGCCTGCTCACGCCGATTCCGGCCGCCGGCTTCGTCGCGTTGATGTTCGTCGCGTCGTGGACCGTGCACCGGCCCAACGGGTTCTTCATCGTCAAGGAGGGCTGGGAATACAACCTGGTGCTGGCTTTGAGCGCCGTCGCGGTGGCCACAATCGGCCCCGGGCAGTACAGCCTGGACTGGCTGATCTTCGGGCATAACTGGCGCAATGGCTGGCACGGGTTACTGATCTCGCTGCTGCTGGGTCTGGGTGGCGGGGTCGGCCAGCTGCTGATCTTCTACCGGCCGCCGGTCAAACAGGCTCAGTAGCCGCCGTCGTCTCGCATGCCAGCACTTCGTCGGCGGCGCGCTCCCCGGAGCGGATGGCGCCGTCGACCCATCCGCACATGACGGCCGAGCTCTCCGTACCGGCCCAGTGGATGCGGCCGCACGGCTCACGCAGTGTGTGGCCGAACTCGGTCAGCACGCCGGTGGGGGCGTGGCTGATCATCCCGCCACCGGAATAGCGCTCGAGGCTCCAGTCCTGCTCGTGGTAACCGACGGGAGACCGGGCCTTGTCGCCGAACCGGTCGACCAACTCACCGACCACCGCCGCTCGGCGATCGGCCGCCGCAAGTCGTCCCAGCCGACGCGCGGCGGGCCCTTCGGTGATGACGCACATGACCCCGGGGGTGCCGGTGTCGGTGCAGGCGTCGATGGTCAGCGTGGCCACCGACCCGGGTGCGGCGGTCTGGCCGGACAGGCCGTCGGCGCGCCAAAACGGCTCGTCGTACACGACCGAGATCTTGAAGATCGCGCCGCTGGGCATCCGCTGGTTCAGATACGACCGATCGATCGGCAGCGTCGGCTCGTAGTGGATCTGGCCAGCGATGGCCAGCGGGACGGCCACCACCACTCGTCGCGCCCGCACGGTCAGGTCGTCGGATCGGACGGTGACGCCGTCGGCGTCTTGCACGATCTGCCGCACCGGTTGCGACAGCGCCACGGCATCACCGAGTTCGGCGGCCACCGGTCGGTAGATGGCACCCATCCCACCCACCGGGCGGGAGTCCTGGGCGCCGTCCTTGCTGGACACCACGAAGTCGGGGCCGCCGCCGGACGCCATCTGATACAGCACCCACAGCAGCGACACCTCCGACGCGGCCGAGGTGTAGGGACCGGCGAGCGCCATGTCCAGCATGTCGCGGGCCTGCTGCGACAAGATGTTCTTGTCCAGCCAGGCCCCCAAGCTGATCTGGTCCCACTCGGCGGCCTTGCGCGCCTCCCACGGCGCGTGCTTGGGGATCGATCGGCACATCTG
>DATJOR010000437.1:0-5406 GCA_035506875.1 Mycobacterium sp. | reverse complement strand
ATGCAATGCCTGGCAGGCCTGATGGACGGCCACCAGCGACGCACTGCACGCGGTATCCACCGCCATCGCCGGCCCTTCCAGCCCGAGCGCGAACGCTACCCGGCCCGCGATCACGTTGAGCGCATTGCCGGTGATGAAGTGAGCTTCGATGGTGTCGACCGAGTTGGCGTTCAGCAGCTGCGAATACTCGTTGGCAGCCACGCCGACGAACACACCGGTTCGACTGCCGCGCAACGACGCCGGTGAGTACCCGGCGCGTTCCAGGCCTTCCCACGCGATTTCCAGCATCAGCCGCTGCTGTGGATCCATCCACACGGCCTCGCGCGGGGAGATACCGAAGAACTCCGGATCGAATCCGTCGATCTTGTCGAGGAATCCGCCGTAGCGCGTGTAGATCTTGCCCGGTGCTTCGGGATCCGGGTCGTAATACTCGTCGACGTCGAAGCGGTCGTCCGGGATCTCCCGGATCGCGTCAACACCGCCGGACAACAGTTCCCAGTAGGCGTCGGGGTCGGGCGCGCCCGGGAAGCGGCAGGCCAGTGCGACGATCGCGATCGGCTCATCACTGCGTGTCGTCACTGCCGAAACCGGCTGGGCCGCTCCGTCGGCGGGCGCCTTTGCACTGATAGCGAGGACGTCGCCGAGCAAGTAGTCCGCCACGTCGGTGATTCGTGGATAGTCCATCGCGAGGGTCGCCGGAAGCTCCTTGCCCACAGCACGTGTAAGCCGGGTAACCATTTCCACAGCCATCAGCGAATCCATGCCGAGATTGAAGAATCCGGCCTCCTCGCGGATCTCCGCGGCATCGACCCGGGTTATCTCGGCGACGGTGTCGCGCAAATAATCGACGACAAGTTTCTTCCGCTGCTGCACCGGTGCGGCGGTGAGCTGCTCGACCAATTGTGTTGTGCCAGAAGCGGTCGGTGTGGACGCCGATTCGGGCAACTCACGTTCCAACTGCGTCAGGAACGAACGCTTCCCCGCCAGCTGGTAGAGCGGCAGGAAGCGGGCCCAGTCGATTCGGGCCACAATCCCGCGTGCTGCCGGCTGCCCGGAAGACGCCACCATGAGCTCGGCCATCCCCGCCAGCGCATCGGCGGGTGACAATGTCTGCACGCCACGCTTGTCGAGTTGTGCACGAGCCTCCTCGTCGGCCATCCCTGGGGCCGACCACGGACCGAAGTTGACGCTGATCCCAGGAACACCATGCTCACGCTGCCGCCAGGCCAACCCGTCAAGAAAGGCGTTGGCCGCGCCGTAGGCGGTTTGGCCAAAGCTGCCCCATACTGCGGCGATCGACGAGGTGCTGAGAAAGAAGTCCAGTTGCATGTCCGCGGTGGCCTCGCTCAAACGCCAAGCACCCCAGACCTTTCCAGCGAATACCCGATCTATTTCAGCGTCGTCCAAGGTTTGCAGCGGGGTCGTGCCGATCTCGCCTGCGGCGTGCACGATGCCGGCCAGCGGCGGTAGTTCGGCGTGCACCGTGGCCATGAGGCGCGCCACGTCGCGTGGATTGGCGACGTCGGCCGCGACGACCCGGACGTCAGAGCCGTGCTGGTCGGCCAGCGCATCGATGCGTTGTTGCGCGGCGTCGCTGGGTGACCGTCGGCTGGTGAGTACCAGATGTCGGGCGCCGTGCGCTGCCAGGTATCCGGCGATTTCCAGTCCGAGCGCACCCAGACCTCCGGTCACCAGATATGTTGCGTCATCGCGTAATGCCAGCGGTGTTGCGGTCGGCTGGCCTGTGCGTCGAGTCAGCCGGGCAACATAGACGGCTTGATCCCGGAGTGCCACTTGGTCTTCGCCTTGTGGTGCTGCTACCAGCTGGTCGAGCAGCCGGGACCATACCGCGTCGTTCAAGGCACCATTTGTCGCCAAATCCGCCAGTCCGCCCCACAGTCGCGGATACTCCAGCGAGGCAGCGCGACCGAACCCCCACAAGCAACTCTGATCCGGTGACACGCTGTCTGCGTTGGTAACTCGTTGTGCACCACGGGTTATCAGCCAGATCGGCGTGCGGAGTTCAGCAGCAGCTGCAGCGCGGAAGAGTCGTCGTGTCCCGCTCAGGACTTGGAATTGCATCCGCTCGAGCGATTGGGTCGATGGTGCGTTGTCCGTGTTAAGGGCCGCGAGATGCAGTATCCGTAGCGCTGGTTCGTCCGCTACCGCGGCGCGCAACGTAGCTTCGAGCTGTTCCTCGTCGGTGTCGGATGCCGGTAGGCCGACGATCGAGTGCCGGTGCCCACGTGGGCGTAGCGCGTCGACCAACGGCTGAACCACATCGGCGTCATCGCCAATGAGAAGCCATGCAGATTCCTCGCCGGCTTTCGCGGGTGAGCGTGCACTCGACTTTTCCCAGCGAATCTCGTAGCGAGAGTCGGTGATGGACTGAGCTTTGCGCTGTTGATTATGTTGTGCAGCAAGCTGTTCCAGCAGCTCGACGGCCTGTGGATTGTCGCTCGCACCGTTGAGTAACGCAGCGAGTTCCTCGATCCGGCCGTCCTCGAGAAGCCGGACGGTATCGGTACGCGCGGCGGAGGTCTCATCGAAGGCCTGGGTGGGCCGGACCCGCTGCTCGCGGAACCAGTACTGCCGGTGCTGGAACGGATAGGTGGGCAGATCGAGTTTGCGTGCCGGTCCTTGCTGCAGGGCACCGAAATCGGGCACGTGGCCGACGATGTAGGCGTTGGCAAGGGCTTCGGTGATCTGACGGAGGTCGGCGGTGTTCTTGCGCATTGATGCGATCGCACGCGGTGCGGTGGCCGGGTCGGGCCACGCCCGCATGGCCGCGGCGGTGAGCACCGGTTGCGGGCCGATCTCCAGCAGCACTTTGCAACCGAGATCGGCCAGCGTCCCGACACTCTTGGCGAACTCAACCGGCTGGCGCGCATGGCTGCGCCAGTAGGCGCCGTCCAGTTTCGCACTTCTACCGAGCGCGGCGCCGGTGCGGTTGCACACCAATGTCCGTTGTGGCGAACCGAACTCGAAGCGGTTCGCATACGCCTCGAACTCGTCGAGGATCGGATCCAGCAGTGCGGAGTGAAACGCGTGGCTGGTTTCCAGCCAGTCGCAGCGCACACCGTCGGCTTCCAGACCGGCGATCGCCTGCTCCAAGTCCTGTGCGGGTCCCGACAGCACGGTGTTGGCGCCGTTGTAAGCGGCCACCGACAGCGTCGGGAACTGGTCGGTGAGGGTCTCGACGCGCTCAGTGGCAGTGGACACCGCGACCATCCGACCGCCAGCGGGCAAACTTCCGAACAGGCGGCCGCGCTCGGCCATCAGCAACGCGCCATCCTCGAGGCTGAACACGCCAGCGACGCAGGACGCCGAATATTGGCCGACGCTGTGGCCCAGCACAACATTGGGTTCGAAACCCCACGACTGCCAGAGCCGGGCCAGTCCCATTTCCACCGCGAACAACGCGGGCTGGGCATAGCTCGTCTGCCGCAACGTGTCGTCACCGTCCGGATCGAAAATGACGTCGAGCAACGGTTTTTCGAGCATGTCGGCGACCACTGCCGCGCACCTGGCCATCGTCTCGGCGAACACCGGCTCGGTCTCGAACAACTCCCGGGCCATGCCGGCGTACTGGCTGCCTTGACCGGTGAACAACCACGCGGTCCGCGGCCGATCAGCGCAATCTCCCCGAAGCAAACCCGGCGCCGGGCGATCCTCGGCCAACGCCCGGAGTGCCTCACGCGCGGATTCCGACGAATTCACCACCAACGCGGCGCGGTGCTCGAAGTGCGATCGCCCGGCTCCGGCGGTAAAGCACACGTCGGCCAACGAGGCTTCTGGGTGGGCGGCCAGCCAGCTGCTGTATCCCTCAGCGAGCTGCGCCAAAGCAGCTGGGCTGCGTGCCGACAGCGGCAGCAGGCTGAAGCGTCTGTCGTCGGACGGCGGTACCGGAGCCGCGGCAACCTGGGTTACCTCATCGGGTGCTTCCTGAACGATGACGTGCGAGTTGGTTCCGGAGAACCCGAACGAACTGACCCCGGCAATACGGGGCCGTCCGTCGCGTGCCCAGGGCAGGGCCTCGTCAACCACACGGACCGGGAGCCGGTCCCAGGGAATGTGCGGCGATGGCTTCTTAAAGTGCAGGTGCTTCGGCAATACCTCGTGCTCGAGCGACAGGATGACCTTGATCAGACCCGCGATCCCTGCGGCTGCTTCCAGGTGGCCGATATTCGTTTTGACCGACCCGATCAGCAGCGGCCGGCTGGCGTCGCGCCCGTCGCCGAGCACCGCACCGGCGGCCTGGACTTCGATCGGGTCGCCGAGCGATGTCCCGGTCCCGTGCGCCTCCAGGTAGTCGACATCGCCGGCTGCGACACCGGCGCACTCTAGCGCCTCGGTGATCACGCGTTGCTGGGCGACGCCGTTAGGCACCGTCAACCCACCGGATGCACCATCCTGATTGATGGCGCTGCCGCGGATCACGGCCCGAATCCGGTCACCGTCGCGGATCGCGTCCTCGAGGCGTTTGACGACGATGACACCACAGCCCTCGCCGCGAACGTAGCCGTCCGCAGACGCGTCGAAGGTCTTGCACTTGCCGTCCGGGGCCAGCATGTGCGCGTGCGAAAAGGTCATCGCGGTCTTCGCGCTGAGCATGACGTTCACGCCACCGGCCAGTGCGAGGTCGCACTCCCCGAAGCGCAGCGCCTGGCACGCCTGATGGACTGCCACCAGCGACGAGCTGCACGCCGTGTCGACGGACACCGCCGGGCCCTGCAGCCCCAGCCCATAACTGATTCGGCCCGCTCCTGCCGCGGACGATGTCCCGATCGCCACGTACGCCTCGATCTCGGCGTAACTCAGCTGTTCCGATATCAAGCCCAGGTAGTCATGGGTGCCCAGACCCATGAACACACCGCTCTTGGTGTTCGCCAATGCCGATGGTGCGGTGCCGGAATGCTCCACCGCCTGCCACGCTGTCTCCAGCAGGATCCGATGCTGCGGGTCGATCAGCATGGTCTCCCGGTTCGACAGCCCGAAAAACGGCGCGTCAAATCCGGTCGCGTCATCGATGAACCCTGCCCGGCGGCTGACAATCTTGCCGGGCGCGTTGGGATCCGGGTCGTAAAACTCGTCGACATCCCACCGGTCGGCGGGCACCTCGGATACCGCATCGCGTCCTTGCCGCAGTACGTCCCAGAACTCGTCCGCATCGGCAGCACCCGGAACGTGCACTGCGTAGCCGACTATCGCAAAGCCCCCACTCGCCCCCATGGGCGTCTCGATTGTCAAGGCGTTGTCCTCTCCGGGGTTGCAATTTTCAACCAGGCTTTCGGGCGCCGGGGCCGTGGTAGCCGGGAACCAATAAGCGCGGCGTTCAACTGGGCAAGTCGGGCGATTAGCCGCTTAGTCGACATGAGTAGAACAAGTTCCAAACAGTACTGGAGG
>DATJOR010000436.1:0-27294 GCA_035506875.1 Mycobacterium sp. | reverse complement strand
ATGCAATGCCTGGCAGGCCTGATGGACGGCCACCAGCGACGCACTGCACGCGGTATCCACCGCCATCGCCGGCCCTTCCAGCCCGAGCGCGAACGCTACCCGGCCCGCGATCACGTTGAGCGCATTGCCGGTGATGAAGTGGGCTTCGATGCTCTCGACCGAGTTGGCGTTCAGCAGCTGCGAATACTCGTTGGCGGCCACGCCGACGAACACACCGGTTCGACTGCCGCGCAATGACGCCGGCGAGTATCCGGCACGTTCCAAGCCTTCCCACGCGATTTCCAGCATCAGCCGCTGCTGTGGATCCATCCACACGGCCTCGCGCGGGGAGATGCCGAAGAACTCCGGATCGAATCCGTCGATCTTGTCGAGGAATCCGCCGTAGCGGGTGTAGATCTTACCCGGTGCTTCGGGATCCGGGTCGTAATATTCGTCGACGTCGAAGCGGTCGTCTGGGATCTCCCGGATCGCGTCGATTCCGCCGGATAGCAGCTCCCAGTACGCGTCGGGATCGGGTGCGCCCGGGAAGCGGCAGGCCAGCGCGACGATCGCGATCGGCTCATCGCTGCTTGTCGTCACTGCCGAAACCGGCTGGGCCGCTGCAGTGTCGGACACTTTTGCGCCGATAGCCAGCACGTCGCCGAGCAAGTAGTCTGCCACGTCGGTGATTCGTGGATAGTCCATCGCCAGCGTCGCCGGAAGCTCCTTGCCCACGGCACGGGTAAGCCGGGTAACCATTTCCACGGCCATCAGCGAATCCATGCCGAGATTGAAGAACCCGGCCTCTTCGCGGATCTCCGCGGCATCGACCCGGGTTATCTCCGCGACCGTGTCGCGCAAATAATCGACGACAAGTTTCTTTCGCTGCTGCACTGGAGCGACGGTGAGCTGCTCGACCAATTGTGTTGTGCCAGAGGCGGTCGTCGCGGATGCCGACTCGGGCACCTCGCGTTCCAACTCCGTCAGGAAGGACCGCTTCCCTGCCATCTGGTAGAGCGGCAGGAAGCGGGCCCAGTCGATTCGAGCTACAACCCCGCGGGCTGCCCCCTGCCCAGCGGACGCGACCATGAGCTCGGCCATCCCCGCCAGCGCGTCGGCGGGTGACAATGGCCGGACCCCGCGCTTTTCCAGCTCTGCACGATATTCCTCGTCGGCCATCCCCGGGGCCAACCACGGACCGAAGTTGACGCTGATCCCCGGCAAGCCCTGCTCGCGTTGCCGCCAGGCCAAACCGTCGAGGAAGGCGTTGGCCGCGCCGTACGCGGTTTGGCCGAAGCTGCCCCATACTGCGGCGATCGACGAGGTGCTCAGGAAGAAGTCCAATTGCATGTCCGCGGTGGCTTCGCTCAAACGCCAAGCACCCCAAACCTTTCCAGCGAACACGCGATCAATTTCGGCGTCGTCCTGGGCTTGCAGCGGGGTGGTGCCGATCTCGCCAGCGGCGTGCACGATGCCGGCCAGCGGCGGTAGTTCGGCGTGCATAGTGGCCATGAGGCGCGCCACGTCGCGCGGATTTGCGACATCGGCCGCGACGACCCGGACTTCGCAGCCGTGCTGGTCGGCTAGCGCATCGATGCATTGTTGCGCGGCATCGCTGGGTGACCGTCGGCTGGTGAGTACCAGATGCCGGGCTCCGTGCACTGCCAAGTATCCGGCGATTTCCAGTCCGAGCGCCCCCAGACCTCCGGTCACCAGATATGTTGCGTTATCACGTAATGCCAGCGGTGTTGCGTTCGGCTGGCCGGCGCGTCGAGTGAGCCGGGCAACATAGACGGCTTGATCCCGCAGTGCCACTTGGTCTTCGCCAGGTGATGCTGCCACCAGCTGGTCGATCATCCGGGACCATGCCCCGTCGGTCAAGGCACCGTTTGCTGCCAAATCCGCCAGTCCGCCCCAGAGGCGTGGATATTCCAGCGAGGCAGCGCGACCGAATCCCCACAGGCAACTCTGGTCCGGTGACACGCTGTCTGCGTTGGTAACTCGTTGTGCGCCGCGGGTTATCAGCCAGATGGGCGTGCGGAGTTCGGCAGCAGCGGCAGCGCGGAAGAGTCGCCGTGTCCCGCTCAGGACTTGGAATTGCATGCGCTCCAGCGACTGGGTCGATGGTGCGTTGTCCGTGTTGAGGGCTGCGAGGTGCAATATCCGTAGCACTGGTTCGTCGGCTACCGCGGTGCGCAACGTAGCTTCGAGCTGTTCCTCGTCCGTGTCGGACGCCGGCAGCCCCACTATCGAGTACCGGTGCCCACGTGCGCTTAGCGCGTCCACCAGCGGCTGAACCACATCGGCGTCATCGCCAATGAGCAGCCAGGCAGACTCCTCGCCGGCCTTCGCGGCCGCGCGTGCAGTGGACTTCTCCCAGCGAATATCGTAGCGCGAATCAGTGATGGACTGAGCGTTGCGCTGCTGATTATGTTGTGCAGCAAGCTGTTTAAGCAGATCGAGGGCCTGTTGATTGTCGCCCGCACCGTTGAGGAGCGCGGCGAGTTCCTCGATGCGGCCGTCCTCGAGAAGCCGGACGGTTTCGGTACGCGCGGCTGAAGTCTCGTCGGACGCCTGACTGGGCCGGACCCGCTGCTCCCGGAACCAGTACTGCCGGTGTTGGAACGGATAGGTGGGCAAGTCGAGCTTGCGGGCCGGTCCCTGCTGCAGAGCGCCGAAGTCGGGCACGTGGCCGATGATGTAGGCGTTAGCAAGGGCTTCGGTGATCTGACGAAGGTCGGCGGTGTTCTTACGCAATGACGCGATCGCCCGCGGCGCGGTGGCAGGGTCAGGCCACGCCCGCATGGCCGCCGCGGTGAGCACCGGTTGCGGTCCGATCTCCAGTAGCACTTTGCAGCCGAGATCGGCCAGCGTTCCCACGCTTTTGGCGAACTCGACCGGCTGGCGCGCGTGGCGGCGCCAGTAGGCGCCGTCTAGTTTCGCACTTCTGCCGAGCGTGCCGCCGGTGCGGTTGCACACCAATGTCCTTTGTGGCGAACCGAATTCGAACCGGTTGGCGTACGACTCGAACTCGTCGAGGATCGGATCCAGCAGCGCGGAATGAAAGGCATGGCTGGTTTCCAGCCAGTCACAACGCACACCGTCGGCTTCCAGCCCGGCGATCGCTTGCTCCAGATCCTGCGCTGGTCCCGACAGCACGGTGTTGGCGCCGTTGTAGGCGGCCACCGACAGAGTCGGGAACTGGTCGGTGAGGCTCTCGACCCGCTCGGCGGCAGTGGACACCGCGACCATCCGACCGCCGGCGGGCAAGCTGCCGAACAGGCGGCCGCGCTCGGCCATCAGCAACGCGCCGTCCTCGAGGCTGAACACGCCTGCGACGCAGGCCGCCGAATATTGGCCGACGCTGTGGCCCAGCACGACGTCGGGTTCGAAGCCCCACGACTGCCACAGCCGGGCCAGACCCATCTCTACCGCGAACAACGCGGGCTGGGCATAGCTGGTCTGCCGCAATGTGTCGTCGCCGGCTACATCGAAAATAACGTCCAGCAAGGGCCTTTCGAGCACGTCGGCGACTACCGCCGCGCACCGGGCCATTGTCTCGGCGAACACCGGCTCGGTCTCGAACAACTCCCGGGCCATGCCGGCGTACTGGCTGCCTTGACCGGTGAACAGCCATGCTGTCCGCGGCCTATCGGCGCAATCCCCACGCACCAAACCCGGTGCCGGGCGATCGTCGGCCAGCGCTCGCAGAGCGTCGCGCGCGGATTCCGTCGAGTTGACCACCAGCGCGGCGCGGTGCTCGAAGTGCGACCGCCCGGCTCCGGCGGTGAAGCACACGTCGGCCAAGGAGGCGTCTGGGTGGGCGGCCAGCCAGTCGCTGTATCCCTCGGCGAGCTGTGCCAAGGCAGCTGGGCTGCGTGCCGACAGCGGTAGCAGGCTGAAGCGTCGGTCGTCGGATGGCGGCAGCGGAGCCGCGGCAACCTGAATTACCTCATCGGGTGCTTCCTGGACGATGACGTGCGAGTTCGTTCCGGAGAACCCGAACGAACTGACCCCGGCAATACGAGGGCGTCCGTCGCGTGCCCAGGGCAGGGCTTCGTCTACCACCCGGACCGGGAGCCGGTCCCAGGGAATGTGCGGTGACGGTTTCTTGAAGTGCAGGTGCTTCGGCAATACCTCGTGCTCGAGCGACAAGATGACCTTGATCAGACCCGCGATCCCTGCGGCTGCTTCCAGGTGCCCGATGTTCGTTTTGACCGACCCGATCAGCAGCGGCCGGCTGGCATCGCGCCCGTCGCCGAGCACCGCACCGGCGGCTTGGACTTCGATCGGGTCGCCCAGCGATGTGCCGGTCCCGTGCGCCTCCAGGTAGTCGACATCGCCGGCTGCGACACCGGCGTACTGCAGCGCCTCGGTGATCACGCGTTGCTGGGCGACGCCGTTCGGCACGGTCAACCCGCCGGACGCGCCATCCTGATTGATGGCGCTGCCGCGGATCACGGCCCGAATCCGGTCACCGTCGCGGATCGCGTCCTCGAGTCGTTTGATGACGACGACACCGCAGCCCTCGCCGCGCACATAGCCGTCCGCTGACGCGTCGAACGTCTTGCACTTGCCGTCCGGGGCCAGCATGTGCGCGTGGGAGAAGGTCATCGCGGTCTTGGCGCTGAGCATGACGTTCACGCCGCCGGCCAACGCGAGGTCGCATTCCCCGAAGCGCAGCGCCTGGCACGCTTGGTGGACTGCCACCAGCGACGAGCTGCACGCCGTGTCGACCGACACCGCCGGGCCCTGCAGCCCCAGCCCATAGCTGATCCGACCCGCTCCTGCCGCGGATGAGGTCCCAATCGCCACGTAGGCCTCGATCTCGGCGTAACTCAGCTGTTCCGATATCAATCCCAGGTAGTCATGGGTGCCCAGACCCATGAACACACCGCTCTTGGTGTTCGCCAAGGCCGATGGTGCAGTGCCGGAATGCTCCACCGCCTGCCACGCCGTCTCCAGCAACAGCCGATGCTGCGGGTCGACCAGCATGGTCTCCCGGTTGGACAGCCCGAAGAACGGCGCGTCGAACCCGGTCGCATCATCGATGAACCCTGCCCGGCGGCTGACAATCTTGCCGGGGGCGTTGGGATCCGGGTCGTAAAACTCGTCGACATCCCATCGGTCCGGAGGCACCTCGGACACCGCATCGCGCCCTTGCTGCAGCACGTCCCAGAACTCGTCTGCATTGGCAGCACCCGGAACGCGCACTGCGTAGCCGACTACCGCAAAACCCCCACTCGCCCCCTGCGATTCACGCGCCCCGATGGGCGTCTCGATTGTCAAGGCGTTGTCCTCTCTGGGGTTGCAATTTTCGACCGGGCTTTCGGGCGCCGAGGCCGTGGTAGCCGGGAACCAATAAGCGCGGCGTTCAACTGGGCCGTGAGCCGCTTAGTCGACATGAGTAGAACAAGTTCAAAACCATACACTGGGGGCCAAAGAGGTGATCCAGGGTTCCGGCAAAAACTTCCGGATACCGGATGTGACCCGGCTCACAGCCGCGATCTCGAAGCTAGCTAACCCGCTTGAGGCGGGCGAAATCTTCGAGCCGGTCCGCGGCGGCGGCGGCGCTTTTGGCCGGCTCGGTGATGCGGGTGGCGAGCTCGCGGGCCCTCGCGACGTATTCGGGGGCGAGAATCCGGCGCAGGTCGGCGACCAACGAGTCCTCGGTGGCGGTGGAAAAGCGCCGGGCGGTGCCCACCTTGAGCCGTTTGACCGCGGCTCCATACACCGCGTGAACGAGGTCCCAAAAGAGGATCAGCTGAGGCACTCCAGCGCGCATCGCAATGGGCGTTGTGCTGGAGCCGCCGTGGTGAACGAGGGCACGGCAGGCGGGAAAGATCGTCGTGAAATTCACCGCACCCACCACCTTCACGTGCTCGAAGCGCGGGACGTTCCCGAAGTCGGTGCCTGCGGCGCCCACCAACGCTCGCTCGCCCAACCGGGCGCAGGCCGCCGCGATCATGGCGATCGTGTCGGCCGGAGACTCCACAGGGATGCTGCCGAATCCGAAGTAAATCGGCGGTGTTCCCGCGGCAATCCAGGACGTGACCTCTTCATCGGTGTCCGTCGCCAACCCGAGCGTCAGCGTGCCGACAAAGGGCCGCTGTGCATCCCATGCCGCCCACTCGGCGGCCAGCCCAGGAAAGCACGCCTCGTCGTAGGCCTGGATTTCCAACGATCCGCGTTCGGTGATCCGTCGCGGCGCGGAGCCTGTTGCCTTGGCTAGGCCGAGTTCACGGCGCTGGGTGTCCTCGGCCTTCTTCATTCCACGCCACGTCACCCACCAGAACGCTTTCACTGCCGCGCGGGCCACCGGCGCCGGGAGGAACCGTAGGGTCTGGCCGTTGGGTCGCAGCGGGAAGTAATGCAGCGTGGCCAGCGGAATGTCGTAGTACTCCGCGACGTTGGCGGCCGCGTCTTCGAAATTGATGCCGGTGAAAATGAGGTCGGCGCCGTTCGCCAGCGACATCAGCGTCGTGCTCATCTCCTGCCATCCCCGCAGCAGCGGGCCCGCGATGGCGAGTCGCGACGTGACCAGGCGCCGGATCCTCCAGGGGTGGCTGAAGAAGCACGTCCAGAATTCGCGATGCGAATCCAGAATTGACCTCGCTTCCGGTCCGAAGCCGACCGCTGGTACCCCAGCCGAATCCGTGAAGGCCACAAGGTCAGGTGGGACGGCCATGCACACGTCGTGCCCGCGGCTCACCAACTCGCGGCCGACAGCGAGGTTCGGCTCGACATCGCCGCGACTGCCCCAGCTCGCCAGCACGAATTTCATCGTTAGTCCCGACCTTTCTCCGTGCGCGGCCTGCCGAACCGAGACAGCCCGCACTCCCCGGCTCAGTCGTGGGCAGCACAACTTGAGACCTCGCACTATTGCACACCAAACTAATAACTGCTGTTACCATGCTGCCGTGCTGAGGCGACGCGAACATACGGAACGATTAAGTGGGCACACCCGACTCGCAGTGGAACGCGGACCGGTGCCGAACCGAGCAAACTATGAAGACAAGAACGGGGTCCGTGGGATTGCCTCGGCCACCCTCGAGTCGGTGCGGAGACTCGCGAAATCAGCGTTGGCTGTCTACGCCTATCAACCGACGGGCACGGAGTCCGAGGAGTACCACAAGTGGTACTACAACACTTTCGTGTGGAAAAAGACCACGTGGATGGGTATCCCGTGTTGGAAGTCGGTCAGCGACATGTGGAACTACCAGGAGATTCTGTTCGATCTGAAGCCTTCTCTGGTAATCGAGTTCGGCACGAATCGCGGCGGCTCGGCGCTATTTTTCGCCAACATCCTGAGGCAACTCGGTAGGCCGTTCAAAGTGCTTTCCGTCGACGTCAACCATGGTCCGCTTGAGTCGAAAGCTCGGGGCGACTCCGATATTTTGTTCATCGAATCCTCATCCACCGCGCCGGCTATCGCCGACCACATCCAACGCCTCAAGAGTGAGTTCCCCGGCAAGATTTTCGCCATCTTGGACAGCGACCATTCAATGAATCATGTGCTGGGCGAAATGAAACTGCTACGGCCGCTGCTGTCCAGCGGTGACTACCTGATCGTTGAAGACTCAACCGTCAACGGACATCCTGTCCTTCTCGGATGGGGACCGGGGCCGTATGAGGCCATCGAGGCGTACGAGCTTGAATACCCGAACGACTATCGGCATGACAGCGCCCGTGAGAACAAATTTGGATTCACATTCGCACCCAACGGATTCTTGATCCGCAATTAGCATCAAGCGCTCAACTCGTCAGAGCAGCTCGCGCGACTGCCTCACTTTGGGGGCGATTTAGTTCTCAGTCGGCGAGCAGTGCGCCGAGTTGCCGGGGCCGCTTGAGATTGAGCAGACGCTTGCGGTCGGCGGCCAGATCCGAATAGCTGAGTGCTTCGATCTGCTCTGGCGAATAGGCCAACAGTGATTCCGGAGATCCTTTACGTACGACTCCGACGCCCGTGTCGCACTTCAGCACTGCGACTTTCAGGTCGTGCCGGGTGCTGCGCAGATAGACGATCGACTTCCACACATCGCCGCTCCAGATGCCGATGACCAGCGGCCCTTTCTGCTGCGCGACAAAGTCTTCCCAGGTCTCGGCGCGGCGACCGATCAGTTCGAACGCGGGGTTGCAGTCGTGCAGGAAGATGACCCCGTCGTCCTTCAAGTAGGGCACGGTGTTCTCGACGTCGCGCACCACCTGCTCGTAGGTGTGCAGCCCGTCGATCAGCGCCACGTCAATGGGACGCTCCGCGAGGAAGGCCGCCTGGTTCGCGAAGAAGGAGTCGCTGGTCGTCTCGAAGTAATGGGTGGCCCGCGCCTTGGAATCGGCCAGGCGGCGGGAGCGCTCCGACAATCTGAACGCGGGATCGACGGCGATCTTCTCAGCGGCGCTGATCCGCCGGAACGCCTGTCCTTTCGAAACACCGATCTCGAGGTAGATGGGGTCCACCCGTCCATCGAGTGCGCGCTGCACGGCCCTGATCCGGTTCGCACCCGGCCAGGCGTCAGCCAGCATCACCAAGCCGTCGTTGAAGTTCACGCGACGATCCTCCCTGCCAAAGGGTTCTCTCACAAGGGTTTGTTCAACAGGTGTGTGATAATGCCACGACTCGAAGATCGGTGTCCTCTTACTAGGTAGGTGACCGTGCACTAGGCCGTCAGCGCCAGCAGAACTGCGGAGCAGCATAAGTGGCGCTTGCCGCAGGAGGGATTTCGCCCGGACATCGAGGGGTTGCGCGCTGTCGCGGTACTGGCCGTCGTGCGGTTTCACGCCCAAATGCCCGGCGTGGGTGGCGGGTTCGTCGGCGTGGTCGCCCACGGGTGACAACGGATTTCACGAACGTCCTGTTGAACGCGTGTGTGATAATGCGTCGACTCAAAGATCCGCGTCCCGTTCCTAAGTAGGTGACTGTGCACCAGACCGTCAGCGGTAGCACCACCGAGGACCATCGGGGTCAGAGCGCGGTCCGGGCGGGTTTTCGCCCGGACATCGAGGGGTTGCGTGCTGTCGCGGTGCTGGCCGTCGTGTTGTTTCACGCCGACCTCCCGGGGCTGGGTGGGGGATACGTCGGCGTGGACGTGTTCTTTGTCATCTCAGGTTTTTTGATCACCGGTCTGCTGTGGCGGGAAGCGAACACCACCGGCACGGTCGGGCTGCGCCGCTTCTACGGGGCACGCGCTCGCCGACTGCTGCCGGCCTCGGCCGCCGTCGGCGTCATCACGATGATCGGCTCGGTATTCCTATTGCCTCTGTTGGAGGTCAAGAGCGTCATCGTCGACGGGATCACCAGCGCTCTCTACGTCGGCAATTACTGGTTCATCATGCGGGGCGTCGACTACTTCGCCAGCCAGCGGCCGCCCTCGCCGTTTCAGCACTACTGGTCATTGGGTGTCGAGGAGCAGTTCTACCTGGTGTGGCCGGCGTTGATCATCGGGACGGCGTGGTTGATCCGGCGGGTGCGTCGGCGCACCCGGGCCGAGGCCACCTCGTCACAGCGCCCCTTTCTCGTGGTCCTTGCGCTGGTCGCAGCGGTGTCATTCGCACTGTCGTTGGCGGCCACGCCGTTCGCGCCTGCGCTGGCATTCTTTTCGCTGCCCACCCGGGCTTGGCAGTTGGCCGTCGGCGGGCTGGTGGCCCTCACGGTTTTGCAGTGGCGCCGGCTTTCGCCACGAGCCGGCGCGGTCACCGGATGGGTGGGGCTGGCGCTAATCCTGTTGTCCTGCACCTGGTTAAGCGGCGCGACGCCCTATCCGGGTATCGCCGCGCTGCTGCCCACTCTGGGTACCGCGCTGGTGATCGGCGCCGGGTGCGCCACGCCGACTCGAGGATGCGGCACCGTCCTGGCGGCGTCGCCGATGCGCGCGATCGGCCGAATCTCCTACTCGTGGTATCTGTGGCACTGGCCGGTGCTGCTGCTCGCCCCGGGTTTGCTGGGCCACCCGCTCGGGCTGGGTGCGAGGGTGGTCGCGGCGCTGGTCTCCGGCGGCCTGGCGGTGCTCACCCTACGCTTCATCGAGAACCCGCTACGGTTCGCCGCCGCGGTGCGCCGGTCTCCCGGTCGCAGTCTTGCGCTGGGCGGTGCCGCGACCGCGGTCGCGGTCAGCATGGGCGTCGCCCTGCTGGTCGTGGTACCTGCACCGGTCGGGCGTGGCACGCCGGCCGCGGCCCTGAATGTCACCACTGCGGCGGTGCCAGCGGGCTCTGACAGCGCCGCCTATGACGTGGCGGTGCAGCACGCGTCCGCCCAAGTGCAGGCCGCGCTCGTGGCATCGGCCGGCCTGAAGGCCGTGCCGTCGAACCTGGACCCGCCGTTTGCCGACGTGGAAGCCGAACAGAACGCCTACATGGGCAGCGGCTGTCTGTTGACGCCTCTGCAAGGCCGACAGCCGGAGTGCGCGACGGGCGATACCGCCTCGCCGACAACGGTGGCCCTGGTCGGTGACTCGCACGCCGCGATCTGGAATCCGGCGTTTCAGCAGCTCGCAACCCAGCGGCGCTGGCGGCTCGAGACCTTGACCAAGGCGGCCTGCCCGTTGATGGACTTGCGCGTCGACAACCCGTTCCGTCGCGTGGTTGAAGTCTTTGAACACTGCGAGCAGTGGCGCGCTCAGATCATGGCCCGGTTGCGCGCGGAGCATCCGCGGCTGGTCGTGGTGAGCGCGTGGCGCGGGTACGGCGCCGACGAACAGCTGACCGGTTTCAATGCCTACGACCCGGCGTGGATCGACGGCCTGACCCGTCTGGTGCAACAGCTGCGCGGCATTGGTGCCAAGGTGCTGGTGCTGGGGCCGGTGCCGAACCCGCACACCACGGTGCCGATCTGCCTCTCCGCTCATCTCGATGACGCGACGGCCTGCGTGCCGCGAAGGTCGGCCGCGGTGAACCAACCCGGCATAGCGGGTGAGTCCGCCGCCACCGCAGCGGGCGGCGGCCAATACGCCGACCTCACCGACCTGTTCTGCACCACCGACCGTTGCCCGGTCATCGTAGGTAACACCTTGGTCTATGTCGACGCAAGTCACCTGACATTCGAATACTCCCGGCGGTTGGCACCGGTGATGGGTGCGCTGGCCGACCGAGCGCTCGCCCACGAGTGACCCTGGGAAACGGAGGTTTCGAGGCGTGGCAACATCGGTGCTCATCACTGGCGGCGCGGGATTCATCGGGTCCGCACTTGCGAGCCGCCTCCTCGACGCCGGCTATGGCGTCGCGGTGATGGACGTCCTGCACCCACAAGTGCACGGCGATCTTGCAGCGATCGGCCTGCCGCCTTCTGCGCGACTGTTCACCGGCGACGTCACTCATGCGCCCGACTGGGACGCGGTGCTCCGGTTGGTCAGGCCCTCTCAGATCGTCCATTTGGCCGCAGAGACGGGAACTGCACAGTCGCTGTCCGAGGCGACGCGTCATGGTTCGGTGAACGTGGTGGGAACGACTCAACTTGTTGATGCCCTGAGCCGCTGCGCACACGTGCCAGATCAGCTCGTGCTGGCGTCGTCGAGAGCCGTATACGGCGAGGGCGCTTGGCAATACGGCTCTCAGATCTTCTACCCGCCGCCACGCAGCCACGCTCAGTTGCTGGCGGGCAGCTGGGATCCGCAAGGGCCGACGGGCGATCTGGCAGTCCCACTGCCGAGCTGTGCCGGCCGAACGGAGTCCCGGCCCACCAACATTTACGCCGCGACGAAACTCGCTCAAGAGCACATTTTGGCTGCCTGGACCGCCGCCCACGACACCAATCTCAGCGTTCTGCGACTGCAGAATGTCTACGGACCGGGCCAGTCGCTGACGAACTCGTACACCGGAATAGTCGCTCTATTCGCACGATTGGCGCGCGAGCAGCGCCCGTTGGAAGTCTACGAAGACGGACGGATAATTCGCGATTTCGTCTATATCGACGATGTGGTGGAGGCGATCTTCGCTGCGGTGGAACGACGTTCGGCGCAGCCGCGTTGCCTCGACATCGGATCGGGTATCCCGACAACCATCCATGAGCTGGCTAACAAGCTCGCAGCCATCTGCGATGCGCCCGAGCCGGTCGTCGTGGGGAAGTTCCGCGACGGTGACGTACGTGCCGCGAGGTGCGACATCGAGCCGGCAACGAAAGAACTCGGCTGGCAACCAAGGTGGACGCTCGAGGACGGTGTTGGTGCTCTGCTCGACTGGATCGGCGATCAGCCCGAATCAGCTATCGAGCCAAGCGATCACGCCCATGCGGCAGCCGGCTTGAAGTAGCCGACTAGCCAACACGCCGCTGGCGGGCGAGGCGCTCCACAAGATCGGCGGTGACCGCAACACTTTCGGCGGGCTTGGTCATCTGGGTCGCGACCTCGCGGGCCCTGGCGACGCACTGCGGGGCCAAGATCTGGCGGAGGTCCGCGACCAGCGATTCTCGGGTCATACTCGAAAACCGCCGGGCAGTGCCCACTTTCAGTCGTTTGATCAGCGCTCCCCACATCTGTCGCTCAGGCGTAGCCCAGAGGATCAAGGTGGGGATCCCAGCGCGGAGGCCTGCGGCCGTGGTGCCCGCGCCACCATGGTGCACGACCGCGCGGCAGGTCGGAAAGATCGCCCCGTGATTCATCGTGCGCACCACCTTGACGTGGTCGGCATGGGGGGTGCTGCTGAAATCAGTCCAGGCGGAGCAGACCAACGCCCGCTCACCTAGCTGCGCGCAGGCCGCGCCGACCATCGCGATCGTATCGGCGGGAGATTCCATCGGCATGCTGCCAAAGCCGAAGCAAACGGGGGGCTTTCCCGCGGCGATCCACGACGCGACTTCCTCGTCGGCATCTGTCGGTAACTCCATCGTCAGCGTGCCAACAAAGGGCCGCTGGCGAGCCCACTTCGCCCATTCGGCTGGCAGCTCAGGAAAGCAGACCTCGTCGTAGGCCTGGATTTCGAGCGCCCCGCGTTTGGTGACTCGTCGCGACGAGGGACCCGTGGCCTTCGGCAGGCCCAATTCGCGGCGGTGCGTTCTTTCGAAACTTCCCAACAGGCGCGAACACAGCCACCAGAATGCGGTCATCGCGGCGCGGCCCAACGGCGCCGGCAGGTACGGCACGAGCTGGCCGTTGGGCCGTAGCGGAAAGTAATGCAGCGTGGCCAACGGAATGTCGTAGTACTCCGCGACGTTGGCAGCGCCGTCCTCGAAAATCATGCTGGTGATTAGCATGTCGGCCCCATCGGCCAGCGACATCAGCGTCCTGCTCATTTGCGACCAGCACTGGGTTGACAGCTCCCAGTTTTCGCGCCACAACTCGGCGAGATCCGTTATCCGCCAGACGCGGTGGGGATCCTTTGAGAGGTTAACGCTGATATCGTTCGCCTGCGCGGTGTGCGAATCCGGTCCGTATGCGACCGGTGCGAGCCCGGCGGACTCGGCGAAGCCAACCAGATCGGGCGGGACTGCCATGCGAACGTCATGCCCTCGGCGCAGGAGCTCGAGGCCGACAGCGGCGCCGGGCTCGACATCGCCACGAGTTCCGTAGGTGGCCAGCACGAACTTCAACGCGGTCTCCTAATCGTTACTCCGTCGGTCCGGCGAGGTACCACGGGTTCGCCCGTGCCCACTCGATGGTGCGGCGGATCCCTTCCTCGACGTCTACCCGCACGCGCCATCCCAGTTGCCGCTGCGCTTTCGTCGAGTCGGGGATACGGCGGGGGATGTCCTCATAGCGATCCCCGTATTGCGCCGCGGTGTCGACGAAGTCGGGATCGGATACCGAATCGACATTCGCGATCTTGATCGCCAGATCGATGACTTCGCCCACCGTCGTCTCGGTCATGCTCCCGATGTTGAACGCCTCACCGACTGCCGCGTCGCTGTCGGCCGCAAGCAAGGTGCCGGCGATGGCGTCGTCGACATAGGTGAAGCAGCGTGTCTGGTCGCCCGAGTCGTAGAGCAACGGCTGGCAGCCATTGAGGATCCGGTGAATGGTTTGCGAGACAACGAATATCGGATTCTGCCGCGGGCCGTAGACATTGAAGTAGCGGACTACCGTCACCGGCAGTCCGTACGCGGCGTGCATCGCGAAGACCAGATGCTCGGACATGGCCTTGCTGGTGCTGTAGCTCCATCGCGCGGTCTTGGTCGAGCCGAGGACGCGATCGTCGTCCTCGGCGAACGGCGGGTTCGGGTTCTTCCCAAACACTTCGGACGTGCTGGCGAACACCACGTGTGTGCCGTGCCGATGGCTCAACTCGAGCACGTTGCGGGTGCCGATCACGTTGACATCGAGAACCCGAAGCGGATCTTTGAGATAGTTCTTCACACCGACGACGGCGGCCAGATGAAAAACCGTGTCGACGCCGGGAGTCAGGGCCTTTTCGAGCGCACCCACATCGGTGACATCGCCCGGCACGAACCGGAAATTGGGATGCGAGTCAAAGTCGATACTGGTGTCGCGGGTGTTCTTTGCGGCGTCGAAAACCGTGACCGAGTCTCCGCGATCCAGCAATGCGGAGACCAAGTGCGATCCGATGAAGCCGAAGCCGCCCGTTACGACGACATTGGACATAGGCGCTCTTCCATCTCTTATTCCCGATCTTTACTTCTGCGCAAACGCCCACACCGAGACGGGAAAATTGGGTTCGTTGTGCAGAGAATGCCACCAACGTCGGTACCACGCCCCCAAGCGAATGAAGTTGGCGCGGGCGCAGGCGCGATTCCCCCAGGAACCGGTCTGAATCCGGTGCAGATCGAAGCCGCACTCGGCCAGAAAGTATCGGATGCCTGTCTCGGTCCAGCGCGTACAGTCCACCGGAATGTTATGGACTCGGATCAGAAAGGGCGTGGTCACCAGGAAATAGCCGCCGGGGCGAAGCATTTCATAGACATGCTTTCCGGCACGGTACGGCCACAGCAGGTGCTCGAACACCTGCTCCGCGATGATCAGATCGAACTGCTCGTCCAAGGCGGACGCGCAGACGTCGAACTCGGGGTAGCGCACTGAGCGGTACGTCTTGAACTGCTCGAGGCGGCCCCAGGAATTACCGGAAATTTCCAGTGCGTCGAGTCGGCCAGGCTGGATACGCTGCACCAGTTTCCGGGTTTCACGGTCCATCACGATTCGGACCCAATGGTGCGCCGCGCGCGGCGAAAACAGACCTGGCAGCGGCGCATCGCCGGGCAGTGGCGTGACCGAGGTTGGTGTCGTCAAGCGCTGGCCATAGCCTGCGTGGTCAGCCTCGTATTCGTACAAGTCGCCCATGGAGCGATCTCCCTCGTCGTAGCCAGATCTGCCAGATGCCGAGACCACTCAACGGCCAATGCCCTTGT
Organism: Mycobacterium sp.; assembly: GCA_035506875.1. GTDB lineage: Bacteria > Actinomycetota > Actinomycetes > Mycobacteriales > Mycobacteriaceae > Mycobacterium. The sequence continues at coordinate 12,026 of DATJOR010000436.1, read as the reverse complement.
AGACGAAGCCAGCGGCACGCACCGCCGCTGGGTCGAAGCTGTTTCGCCCGTCGAGGAACACACAGTTGGTTTGCGCGAGGTCGGCAAGCCGGGCCAGTGGGATCTGGTGGAACTGCCGATGGCCCGCGAGGACGACCAAGGCATCGGCACCTTCGACCGCTGTTTCGATGTCTGCTGTCAGCGGGATGCTCGTCACCGAGAGCGCTTCTTCGGCCCCCACCCACGGATCATGGACCGAAAGGTCGCAGCCGGATTTTTCAAGCCTGTCGACGACGTACTTGGTGGGCGTGAGTCGGCAGTCACCGGTGTTGTTCTTGAACGCGATGCCCAGCACCGCGAGTCTGCTGGTCTCAATGGCCTTGCCCTGCTCAGCGAGGAGTCGTGTGAGCAGCCCGCAGGTGTAGGCGGGCATCATGTCATTGACAGTCCTCGAGGTCCGTGGGATTGCCAGCTCCAGCCCGAGGGACTCGCCGAGGTGGTTGACGAACCACGGGTCCTTCGTCAAGCAGTAGCCACCGACGCCCATGCTCGGCATCAGGATGTTCACATCGTGGCTGCCCTTCGGCATCGTGTTGGCCGCCTCGATGACCTGGAGCACGTCCATACCGAGCCCGTCGCACACCTTGGCCAGCTCGTTGGCAAGCGCGACATTGAGGTCGATCCAGACGTTGTCCGCAAGCTTGACCATCTCGGCGGTTCGCGGATCGTCGACGACGATCGCATCCACCCCCAAGGCGTGTCGCCATAGTGTGGAGCAGGCGCGAGCGCTGCGCTCGTCGACGCCACCGATGACGATCGGGATCGACATCAGCTCCTTGATCGCCTGACCCTCCGCGATCCGTTCAGGGCAAAACGCCAACCCGAAGTCGACCCCGGCCCGCAGCCCGGAGGCCTCTTCGACGATCGGCTTGAACAGTTTTTCGGTGGTGTCGGGCGGCACCGTGCTCTTGAGGATGACGAGGTGACCGGGATGCAGGTGCTCCCCGACGGCCCGCGCCGCCGCCTTAATGTCGTCGACGATGGGCTCGTAGTCCGGGCCGAGCGGCGTACCGACGGTCACGATGACGAAGTCGTTGTCGGCGACCGCTTCGAAATCGGTTGTGGCCCGCAGTCTGCCCACGCGCACATTGTTGGCCACCAACTGGTTGAGCCCGGGCTCGGGCACGGTGGTCTTGCCCAGGTTGATCTCGTCGACGACGGACTGTCTCACGTCGATCCCGGTTACCGGCCAGCCGCGGTCTGCCAGCACGGCACCAATCACCGTGCCGATGTAGCCGAAGCCCACAACCGCGATCCCGGACCGCATGCCACGGACCAACAGGTCGATCTCAGCGTCGCTGTGTCCGAACGCGCCTTTAAGCATCCCGGAACCCAACTCCTTCAGTCCCCCGTGCGCGTTCTGTCACATGAAAGCGGGGGCCCACCACCCCGGCTGACCTCCGGCAGTCTAATCCAACACCTGACTAATAAGACCTTAAACCCCGATGTTTTGGCCAGTCCCCCGGGTGACATCGGCTGTCTTGGTCAGCCGACCCGGTTGAACCGTGCGAATTCTTCGAGAAGGTCGGCGGTGGCCGCAGCGCTTTTGGCGGGTTCGGTTATGTGGGTGGCGATCTCGCGGGCGTTCGCGAAGTATTCCGGGGTGAGGAGGCGGCGCAGGTCGGCGACCAACGACTTCTGGCTAGTGGTCGAAAAGCGCCGACCGCGGCCGACCTTCAGTCGTTTGAGCTGAGCTGCAAAAAACGGCTGATCGGGCAACGTCCAGAGGATCAACTGGGGGACTCCGGCCCGCAGGCCCGCGGCCAGGGTGCCCGCGCCACCGTGGTGGACGATCGCGCGGCAGGCCGGAAAGATGGTCGCGTAATTCACCACCCCCACCACCTTGACGTGCTCGGGATGCGGGATGTTGCTGAAATCAGTGGAACCGGAGCACACCAACGCCCGCTCGCCCAGCTGTGCGCAGGCCGCGCTGATCATGGCGATCGTGTCGGCCGGAGATCCGACCGGGATGCTGCCAAACCCGAAGCAGATCGGCGGGGTTCCCGCGGCGATCCACGACGCGACCTCCTCATCGGCATCGGTCGGCAACGCCATCGCCAACGCACCGACAAAGGGTCGCCGGCCATCCCATTTCGCCCATTCGGCGGCCAGACCGGGAAAGTACACCTCGTCGTAAGCCTGGATTTCCAGCGACCCACGTTCGGCGATCCGCCGTGGCGCAGGGCGGTTTGAGTTCGGTAGGCCCAGTTCCCGGCGCTGCGCGTCCTCGCTGTTCTTCGTCCCGCGCCAAACCAGCCAGTCGTTCGCCGTCATCGCCGTGCGGACCAACGGCGACGGCAGGAATCGCAGCAGCTGGCCGTGCGGCCGCACCGGGAAGAAATGCACCGTAGACAACGGAATGTCGTGATATTCAGCGACGTTGGCGGCCGGCTGCTCGAAAATCAGACCGGTCATGAGCAGGTCGGCCCCGTCCGCCAGCGACATCAGCGACGTGGTCATTTCCCCCCAGCACTGGGCTGCGAACTCCGCTGTTTGGCGCCCCAGCCTGTTCAGCTCCTTGATCCGCCAGGGAGTGCGGAAGTAACACGTCCAGTATTTGCGCTGCGTGTCCAATATGGGCCGTGAATCCAGCCCGTAAGGAGCTGCCGCAAGCCCAGCCGCCTCGGTGAAGGCAACCAGGTTGGGCGGTACGGCCATGCAGACTTCATGCCCTCGCTGGACGAGCTCACGTCCCACAACGATGGCGGGCTCGACGTCGCCGCGACCTCCATAGCTTGCCAGCACAAATTTCAACGGGGACCCCGGCCTCTCAATTCGACGCACGCATAATATCTGCGCCGTCGGACTTTGTGCCTGGTTCGTGGACTATAGGCTGGGCTTTCGGCAATTGGCTTGGACAATCATGCTGAGGAGCTCGATCTTGGCTGGCGGCGAACTGACTGCACGCGAGGCGGAACACGTCACGTGGGACGTGATTGTGGTCGGCACTGGTATGGGTGGTGGGATGCTGGGCTACCGGCTGGCCAGGTCGGGCCGTCGGGTCCTATTCGTCGAGAAGGGACGCTCGACGCTGCCTGGGGTACCGGGAACGATTCGCTCAGCGATGCCAGAACTCGCCGAGCCGCAAGCCGCCCGTTCCGCGGAGGCCTACTACGACGCGTTGGCGCGGGCCGGACGCTGCACCGATGAGATCGAAGACATCAGCGGGCGCTTCCCGAAACGGTTCGTGCCGTTCATCGGCAGCGGGACCGGCGGGTCCTCGGCCCTCTACGGCATGGTCTGCGAGCGGTTTTTCGCCGGCGATTTCACCCCTCGGCAAAACTTCCGCGACCCCGGCGATTCCACCGTGCCGGAGGCCTGGCCGGTCAGCTATGACCAGATGCGACCCTGGTACGCCGAGGCCGAGAAACTGTTGGGAGTCCGCGGACAGCCCGATCCGCTGCGGCCGGAAGCAGCCCAGGTCGATCTTCCCGCGGCACCACCGTTTTCGCTTGACAACCAGGCGGTGGTCAATTATCTGACTGGTCGTGGATTGCATCCCTATCACCTGCCGATGGCCTGTGATTACACCGACGACTGCGCCACCTGCCAGACCTACCTTTGCCCGCAGTCCTGCAAAAACGACGCCGCGCGCAACGGCGTGCTGCCCGCCGTTGCCGAGCACGGTGCTCACCTGCTCCCGGATTGTCGGGCGGTGCGCCTCGAGGCCGACTGCACACAGGTCCGGCAGGTGATCTGCCAGCGTCGCTCCGACATGCTGGCCCTCAAAGCCAAGGTGGTGGTGCTGGCCGCAGGCGCCCTGATAACCCCGGTGCTATTGCTCAACTCCCGTTCAGGCGATTGGCCGCGCGGATTGGCCAACGGCTCAGACTGGGTGGGGCGCAATTTGATGCGCCATCTCCTGGACCCGATCGAGATCTGGCCGCAACCCGGACACAGGACCATAGCCGCAAACAAAGAGATCGGGCTCAACGACTTTTACTTCTGGGAAGGTCAAAAATACGGCACTGTACAGTCATTCGGCGCGATCCCGCCCATGGAGTGGCTGACCAATCGCCCCGGCTGGCGGGGGAAGGCGCTGCGTGCGATGCGCCCAGCGGTACGCCAAATCTACGAACGCTTCTTCAACGGCGGACTGGTGCTGGCCGCGATGACCGAAGACCTGCCCTATCTGGACAACCGCGTCCTGCCATCCAACCAGCCCAGCCTGGACGGCCGCCAGCGACTGCGAATTCAATACCGCTTGCACGCCAGCGAAATCGAACGCCGGACGGCGTTTTTATCGCAGTTGAAAGAAGTGTTAGAACCGTTTCGCAAAACAAGCCTGGGCAATGGCAAAGACAACGCAAACCTAGGCCACGTCTGCGGGACGTGCCGCTTCGGTACCGATCCGAAAACCAGCGTGCTGGATCCTCAAAACCGGGCCCATGAAGTGGACAACCTCTATGTGGTGGACACTTCGTTCTTCCCGTCCAGCGCCGGTTTGAATCCCAGTTTGACGGTAGCGGCCAATGCCTTGCGGGTGGCCGAACACATTAACCAGGTGCATTTCGCCACCTGACCCGATCGACGCGGCACGCGCCGTCTTGTCCGAAATGTCAACCGGCCGAATGGATTTAGCGTTCAGCTCGGCTCACGGGGGGCGAGGCCGGCGGCACGATAGATCGCATCGATGACGGTCATGTTCTCGACCGCGTCTTCCGGCGTCGTCTTCACCGGTTCCCCGCGCAGCACCGCCCCGGCAAACGCGTCAAGCTGATATGCAAACGAGCTGCGCGCCGGGAAGCGCTCAACACGCTTGCTGTCTGCTGATCGCACGGAGAGCCGACGGACAAGCTGAGGTGCCGCTGGACTGAGCACATGCAGCTCGCCGCGGTCGCCAATCAGTTTGGCACTCGCCCGAAATAGATCCGACGACCACAGCGCGCAGCGGACCCGGCCGGTGAGCCAACTTGTAAACCGCAACTCGGCCATCATCGCCCGGTCCAGCTGAGCACCGCCCAGTTTCGCCTGTGCCGAAACGACTTCCGGAGTCGAACCGCCGAACGTGCGCACCATGTCGACCGCATAGCTTCCGGCATCCATCAGCGCGCCACCGGCAAGGGAGTAATCGTAGACGTTGGCGTTGGAGCGCTTCGACAGTAGTACGCACAAGGCGACGTCCACCCGCTCCAGCTTGCCGAGTTCGCCCGAGGCGACGATCTGCTCGACACGCGAAGTCAATGGGTGGTACCGGTATTGGATTGCCTCCATCACAACCCGGTCTGACTTGGCGGTCAGTTCGGCGATCTCGCGGGCCTCAGCAGCATTGGCAGTGAACGGCTTTTCGCACAGCACGTGCTTGCCCGCGGCAAGCGCAGCCCGGGTCCACCTGCCGTGCAAGCTATTCGGCAGCACGATGTAGACAGCATTCAGGTCAGGATCGGCGATCAGCGCGTCGTAATTGTCGTGCACCCGCGCGATGCCGTGCTTGGCGGCAAAGGCTCGAGCACAGGACACGTCGCGGTCTGCCACCGCGGGCACCACGACCTCGGCGTTTCCCCGAGCCGGGTTGATGAGCGTCATCGGCGCGAAGCGCGAAGCCCCCAGGATGCCGATCCGCACCGGGGCCGCGTTTTCGGGCATGGACCCGACGCTAGCAGTTGGCCCGACTGACTTGGCGCGAAACAAAGGCGGGTTCTTATCAGTTTCAGCATTTTCGTGGCCAAATCCATTACCGTGCAACGAAACGGGGCGTATTCAATTCTGTACCAGCTGCCGTCGCCAAGACGTTGTTGATCGGCCCAGGTATTACACTACGTTCGGTACTTCCCCGGCGTGTTCGTCGCAAGCAGATAGGATCGCTTACGTGGATTTGTTTGTCCGCGAATCCGGTCTGGCTGCGTCGCCCGCTATCGTCTTCCTTCACGGCGGGAGGATGAGCGGCTGGAGCTGGCAGCCAGTCGTCGAAAGAATGCAGCAATATTTCTGTCTGGTCCCCGATCTGCCTCAATTTGGCAAGAGCTTCCAACAGGGGCCATTCGAGATGGGCCGGGCGGCCGATGCGGTGGCCGAACTCATCCGCTCGCGGGTGGGCACCGGCCGCGCGCACGTGGTGGGGTTTTCCCTCGGCGCTCAGGTAGGGATGCAGCTGCTGGCGAGTGATTCGAAACTCGTCGATCGAGCGGTGATGTGTGGGACCGTCATCAACACACAGTCGGGAGTAGAGCTGATGCGGTACTTGGGCGTGCCGCTCGCCCGAAACGCATGGTTCAGAAGGGCAGTCCGCCGTCGCTGGAACGCGCGCCCTGTGGGGGTTCCAGCGGCCAGCCTCGACGATTACCGCGACGATGTGAATCTCATTACGGGCGCTCAATTCGCTCACATCGTTGCGGCTTCCGCGCGGTTCACGCTTCCCGACAGGCTGGACAAATTGGATACGCCCACGTTGTTTCTCACCGGCGGCACGGAGTCGCGGCTCGCGCACCGCTCGGCGGCAGCGCTCGCGCAGCCGATGGCCAACGCAATCGACAGGGTGGCAAGCGGTATGGGCCACGACTGGCCGCTGCGCTATCCTGGTCTCTTCTCCCGCACCGTCGACGGCTGGCTCTCCGGCGCGGCCCTGCCTCTCGAGATCGGATCGCCGAACGCGAATCGTCGCTGATCGGGTTGCCGTTCAGCTCGGCTCGCGGACCGGGAGTCCTGCGGCGCGATAGATCCCGTCGATGACGGTCATGTTCTCGACCGCGTCTTCCGGCGTCGTCCTAACCGGTTCCCCGCGCAGCACCGCCGCGGCGAAAGCATCAAGTTGGTAGGCGTAGCTGACGCGCCGCGGGAAGCGCTCCACCCGTTTTCCGTTGGACGAGCGGATCGAGAGCCGAGGGAACAGGTGCGGCGCCGCTGGACTGAGCACACGCAGCTCACCGCGGTTGCCCACCACCTTGGCCCGGGCCCGAAACAGATCCGCGGACCACAGCGCGCAGCGGATCCGGCCGGTGTGCCCAGTCGCGAAGCGCAACTCGGCCGACATGGCCCGATCCACCCGCGGATCGCGCAATTTCGCCTGTGCCGAAACAACTTGCGGGGTCGAGCCGCCAAACGTGCGCACCATGTTAATCACATAGCTTCCGGCGTCCATCATCGCGCCGCCGGCAAACGTGTAGTTGTAGCAGTTGCTGGAGAACTTTGGCAGTAACACACATAGGGCGACGTCCACGAGCTCCAGCTTGCCCAGCTCGCCTGAGGCGATGATCTGCTCAACGCGCAAGGTCAGCGGGTGGTAGCGGTATTGGATTGCCTCCATCACAATCCGGTCTGACTTGGCGGCCAGTTCAGCGATCCTCCGGGCCTCGGCGGCATTGGCGGTGAACGGCTTTTCGCACAACACGTGCTTGCCCGCGGCCAGCGCAGCCTGGGTCCACTTGCCGTGAAAGCTGGTTGGCAGCAGGACGTAGACGGCATCCAGCTCAGGATCGTCGATCAACGCCTCGTAGCTGCCGTGCGCCCGGGCGATGCCATATTTAGCGGCGAAGGCCCGAGCACTGGGCAGATCGCGTGCCCCCACCGCGGCCACCACGACCTCGTCATTTCCCCGAGCTGGGTTAATCAGCGTAGTCGGCGCGAAGCTTGAAGCGCCCAGGATTCCGATCCGCACCGGGGCCTCGACTACTTGCGCCACAGCACCCCAGTTCCATCGATGTCGACGATGTCCGCCGTCACCCCATGCTCGGCCCGGTAGTCGGTCACAGCCTGTTCGCAGGCCTTCACCGCCTGGTAGTCATCGATGATGCAGAAGCCGCCGGGGGATAGCCGCGGATAAAGCGCGTCGAGCGCTTGGATCGTCGATTCGTAGAGGTCGCCGTCAAGACGCAATACCGAGATTCGATCGATCGGCGCATCGTGCAGCGTGTCTTTGAACCAGCCGGGGAGAAAGCGAACCTGGTCATCGAGCAACCCGTAGCGCTTGAAATTCGCCCTGACTTCCGCCTCCGATACGCCCAAAATGCCCGCAGCGAAATCCGCCCTAATCCCTTTGTCTGCCTTGTAATTTCCGGGGTCTGACCGTGGCACGCCTTCGAATGAATCGGCTAGCCATACGCTTCGTGTCGTGTCCCCATAGGCTGCCAGAACCGCGCGCATCAGGATGCAAGCCCCTCCGCGCCAGACTCCACATTCGACCAGATCGCCGGGAATGTCGTCGGCCAGCACCGTCTCAACGCAACGCTGCAGGCTGGTCAGCCTTCGCATTCCGATCATCGTTTCGGCTTCCGCGGGCCAGTCCAGGCCCAACTCGCGCTTGCTCTTATCGAACGGCCCGTTACCCGCACGCATGGAGTTGATGCGGTTGACGGTTTTGAAGAGAAGTCGTCGGCGCAAAGACCACTCCGCCGGCATTCGCTCGTGCATCCCGTACCTGGTCAGGTTGCGTCGGATCAGGTCGAGGTACAGCGATCGGACGTCGTAAGCGGTCAGTGTCATACCTGCCCCTGTCTCGGATGCCAGCGTTTCCGGCGCTGAGTCTAAACTCTCATTGAACGCGTGTATAAAAGTATTCCAAGATCGGATCGCCGGGAGCCGCCGCCGGTGTGGAACGAAATGTCAGTGCCCGGATTCGGCCGCGGCGCGATAACCACGGACGGCTAGTGGCCCAACCACCGCGGCCAGGCCAAAAACCCACACCACAGTCAGCAGAAGCGGCCACAGTGCCGGACGACCTTGGGCAAGTGCGCGCATGGATTCAATCGTCGCCCACATCGGCTGCAGCGGGAGCACTGGCCGCATCCACGACGGCAGCAAGTCGACTGGAGGAATGCCAGAGCTGGAGAACACCAAGGCGATGGTCGGCACCGCTACCCAGAAGAGCGCGGCACTGCTTCTCGCGCGCACCGCGATCGCTATTACTGCCATTGAGAAGACGACAACTACCAGCACCGGAACCAGGATGAACGGGATCGCGGCAAACCAGCCGCCTTCGAATCGAAGCCCGAGCCCAACGCCTACCGCTGTGATCAGCGCGGCACCGACGACCGTACGCGCAGCCTCGGCGAGCAGCCTACCGACCAGAGCGCTGGCCCGGTTCACTGGCAACTCCCATAATTGGCTGAGCAGGCCGCTGTCGCGTTCGGCGATGATGGTGAGGCCGGCTCCAAGCGCCCCGAACATCGCACCGGCCACGGCGCACATCGGCACCAAACCGTAGAGACTGTCCGTGCCGGTGATTCTCACGATTGATTTGCCGACTAGCAGTTTGTAGGTGATCAGCAGAAAGGTCGGAAACAGCAGAGCCTGGATCGGCACCGTCGGCGCGCGCCGCCAGTGGGTGATGAGCCGGCCGGCGAACAGCAGGCTTTCGCTGGTCAGTGAGCTCCGCAGCGGTGCGTTCGCGGTCATTGCGTCCGCTTCTGCATCCGCACCGCGAGGGTACCGAACACCACCAGCAGCCCAAGGCACCATGCCAAGCTGGTCGCCAGATTGCTTACCGCGACATGGCCGATCGCCAACCCACGTAGGGTTTCCGTCACCTGTGAAACAGGCTGGTTGCCCACGAACGGATGCAGCCAGTCGGGGAACGCGTCGACCGGCGCCATCCCGGTTGACACCATGACCAGCAGCAGTTGGGGAACCAGGAGCAACTGACTAGCGCCGCCGCTGCTCCCCATCTCGGCCCCGGCGATCCCGGCCCCGGCGATCCCCGTTCCGGTTGCGTCGGCGCCGAGCGAGACTGCCAGCGTCAACGTCAGGACGAGAACCGCGAAAGCCGTCGCGTAGATCAACCCGCCATCCATTCGGAAGCCGAACACGTAGCCGACGGCGATCGCGGCGAGCAGGGCGAGGGCACCGCGGAAGAGGCAGTACAACATTCGAGCCATCAGCGGTACTGACGTCGAGATAGGAAGTGTCCGGAGCCGAACCCCGAAGTCGGACCCGTGGTCTCGGGCGGCGCGGTCAATGGTTGTCAGCGCGCCGAGCAACATCACCTGGATGATGATGACCGGCAGAAGGTACTGGGGGTAGCTCATCCCACCTGTGTCGATCACATTGCGCAGCGCGAAGTTGAAGACGACGAAGTTGCCGGCGGGCGCCACAATCGCAAACGGCAGATCGTCGCGTAGCGAGTCGCGCACCATGCGGTCGGTGAGCGCCGCAACTGCGGTCATGCTGTGACACTTCCGGTGAGGCGCAGGAAGGCCTCGTCCAGGGATGGCTTGCGCAGCGATATGTCGAGTAGCTCAACGCCGAGCTGTTCGACCCGCCGAAATACCTCACCTAGCGTCGCAACGCCGTCGGACGCCAGCACAGACACGGTGTTCGCATCTCGATCGGCTTGGGCGCCCTCGAGGTCGGCGACTACATCGAGAATCCTGGACAGGTCGGTCGGGTTGACGGGACTCACCGTGCAGTAGCTGAATCCGACGCGGCTTTTGAGTTCTTCGGCGGTCCCGCTGGCGATAACGCGACCTTCGTTGATTACGACGATCGAATCGCTGAGCACGTCGGCTTCTTCGAGATACTGCGTCGTTAGCAGGACGGTGACGCCCTGGGCCGACAACGATGACACCAGGTCCCACACGTCGCGGCGGCTACGCGGGTCCAACCCGGTTGTCGGCTCGTCGAGGAATAGTACTTTCGGCGGAACCACCAGTGCGGCGGCGATGTCGATACGGCGCCGCATACCGACCGAGTAGGTTCCCACCCGCCGATCGGCGGCGTGCGACATGTCGAACTGATCGATCAGCGCGTCGGCTCGCAGCTGCGCATGCTTGCGCCGCATTCCCCGCAGCCGTCCGAACAGCACCAAGTTCTCGCGCCCGGTCAGCTGCCAATCGAGCGCAGCGAGTTGGCCGGTGGTCCCGATGTTCGCACGCACCTCGGCGGGTTGTCGGACGACGTCGTATCCGGCGACAATTGCCTGGCCAGAGCTGGGCCGCAGCAACGTGGACAGAATCTTGATCGTGGTCGTCTTACCGGCACCGTTATGACCGAGCAAGGCGCAGACCGACCCCGTGGGAACTGAGTAGGTGACGTCCTGCAACGCATGGATCGACCCGTCGAAGGTTTTAGCCACGCCATTGAGCTCGATCACGGATACAGATGATACGGCCAGTTAGACGGGTGTTGAACAGGAACCCGGCAGCTCGCCATTTTCGGTCAGCCGACCTGCCGCAAGCGAGCGTAATCTTCCACGCGATCAGCGGCGGCCGCAACGCTTTCGGCGGGTTTGGCCATCCCTGCGGCGACCTCCCGGGCGCGGGCGAGGTATTGCGGGGCGAGGATGGTGCGAAGGTCTGCCACGAGTGACTTCTCGGTGGTCGTCGAAAAGCGCCGAGCTGTGCCCACTTTGAGCCGTTTGACCGCAGCGCCCCATACCACCTGGACGTCGGCCATCCACAGGATCAACGTGGGGACTCCCGCGCGCAGGCTCGCGGCCGTGGTGCCTGCGCCACCGTGGTGCACGACGGCGCGGCAGGCAGGGAAGGCCGTCGCGTAATTCATGGTGCTGACCACCTTGACATGATCGAAATGGGGGACGTTGCCGAAGTCGGTTGCGGCGGCGCAAACTAACGCGCGCTCGCCTAACTGCGCGCAGGCCGCGCTGATCATGGCGAGGGTGTCGGCGGCAGATGCGACGGGGATGCTGCCAAACCCGAAGCAAATCGGCGGCGTTCCTGCGGCAATCCACGACGCGACCTCGTCGTCGGCGTCCGTCGGCGACTCCATCGTCAGCGTGCCGACGAATGGCCGGTGGCCGTCCCATTCCGTCCATTCCGCGGCCAGCCCGGGAAAGCACACTTCGTCATAGGCCTGGATTTCCAGCGATCCGCGCTCTGCGATCCGTCGCGGCGCCGGGCCTGTTGCCTTCGGTAGGCCCAGTTCACAACGCTGTGCGGCCTCGACCTTTTTCACCCCGCGCGCAACCAGCCACTCGTATACCGTCATCGCCGAGCGGATCAACGGCGCCGGCAGCGTCGGAACCACGTGGCCGTTGACCCGTATCGGAAACCAGTGCAGCGTCGCCAACGGAATGTCGCAATACTCTGCGACGTTGG
>DATJOR010000435.1:0-4040 GCA_035506875.1 Mycobacterium sp. | reverse complement strand
TGAGCGTTCGGACTTCGGTGCGCCGGTCGTGGTGCCCGCACCGCGCACGACAACGCGGCCCTGAGCGACGCTGACGGTTCCGGCATCGAAGTCCACTGCTGACCACGACAGGCCGAGCACTTCGGAGCGTCGCCAGCCCGCGAGCGTTAGCAGCCAGCAAGCATGCAGGCGGTCGTTGCGTACATGCTCGCGGAACCGCTCGACCTGCTGCGGCGTCCACGTGGACATCTCGCGGTGCTCGATGGCTGGGCGATCGACAAGTTGGGCGACGTTGCGGGCGACGAGACCACGTTTCATGGCAGTCGTGAGTGCCGTCGACAGGACCGTCAGCATGGCGCAGACGGTCCGGTTACTCACCCCGCCAGGCACTTTCGGACGCTCGGGTTCAGTCAGCAGTGCGGCGACGTATCGGGCACGCTGTGGGCGCAGCACATCACCGGACGACACCAGACGGTCGAGGGCTTTGATGCCGGGTTCGCCGAACGTGGCCAGCAGCTCGGAATACCCGGCGCCTTCCGGGCGCGCCCGCAGGTAGGCCAGCACCTCGGCGGAACGTCGTCCGCGCTTGGCGCGCTGGGGAATTGGTTCACCGGTCAGGCGCAGTGTCACCAGCTCGTCGAGGTGCGGGGTGTCGAGGTGCTGTAAAGGCACTGTGCCGAGGTGGTCGATAACCGGCTTGAGGGCTGCGCGATAGCCGTCGAGCGTATTGGGCCGCACACGACGGCTGTCGAGCCACTCGGTCAGAAAGGCGCCCAAGGTCACCTTGTCGCGCCGGACCAGCGTGCCGGCGGCCGCCTCGGTGGTAATACGGGCGTACTCACGTTTGGCCTCGGCCAGCGTTCCGTAGGTGTAGCGCCGCCGGTCACGGGAGCCATCAGGCTTGGCGCCCGCATCGATCTGGAATGTGTAGCTGACTTTCCCGTTCCGAGCGATGCGCTTGGTGATCGGCAGTCCGCGACGGTTGCGGTTGGCCTTATCGCGATCTGCAGGCGTTGGGTCGGCAGCGGCTTCGGTACTCATCGGTCGGTCTCCTCGGATGTGATGCTCCATTCACGCGGCAACCACGGGGACTCCGCTGGCATATAGAGCCTTTCAGGAGGCTAGCTCACGAAGACCGGCGGTCACGACGTAAACGCGGCCGCCTAGTCGACGAACCGGCAGCTCGCCGGCGGCCGCCAGGCGATAGGCCGCGGCACGGCTGATCCCCAGCAGCTGCGCGGCGCGGGGTACCGCCAGCAGGAGGGGGAGTTCATTGAGCCCGTTGTTGTCCAAGATAATTCACCACCTTTCCGCATTTTGAAAACTGTCACCAGATGGGCCGGCCCTGTGGGTTTGTGGGCTGCATCCTGGCGCCAACGGCGGGGATTGCGAGTCGCGCCAAGTGGTGGGCGGGCTCGTTTCGGCATGCATCCTTCATCCGCCGTTTCATGTTTAGAACGATAGAACCGCGAGTTGCGCTGCGCGATGGCCAGTTACAGGATGTTTTGTGGGATTCCGCCTCGTCTGCCAGCTAATTATCGTTGTGCGGGAATTAGCGTGAATTGCAGTGCGTGCTCACGCGTTTATTTCTCTGTTCTGCGACGTGACCGCGGGCCTTCGTGGATCGCCTCGCGCCGCCACCGCGCGCCGCCGGCCCGCGGATGGACGACCGGGGTAAGTTGCAGTGATGGTTGAGCACGCGCTAATCCAGGCGATGGCCGCGCTGGACACGGTGCCGCTTTCGCTCGTCCAGTGGATCGTCACCGGAAACGCGCCGGCAACGGCCCCGAATCGGTCCTTCGACGTATCGTTTCCGGGGCGGGGCGGCTTGGCATGATTCCTAGCTGCCGCCGCCTCTGTAGATCAGATCTCTTCCTGCGCAATTGACCATAACCGGAGTCACTACACTACTTTTGCCCCCCAACCGTATTACCGCTAATTCTCGCCATATCTTCCTTTACTTGCGCGCCGACATCGCTGATGCCGCACAACAATTCACGAAAACTGATTACCGTTGACCGCGGCACGTTGCACAAAGCGATGTAAACACGGGGTGGGAACCGTCGATGTGCAGCACCGCCTCTCACCCGGGGTGGGCCCAAGGTCGGACCACAGAGGGGCTGAAAAGGACTCAGGCGGCAACGCCGCCGCCATCGGCATCGCATCCCCGCCACGTCACCGCCACCGAGCTGGCGGACTGACCGTGGGCGGCGCCAACGTCCGCCGCGACCTTGCCATCGATCACCATCGGCCCCCGAGATCAGTCGCTTCCGGGGCCGGATGGGTGTGGGCTAGCACGGTGCCGCCGACATCTACCGCCACAATCAACTCGCGGCGCGTGGCCTGCTGTTGGCGGATGGACAACCGCGTCATCTTGCGAGCGAACGCAACGGTTCTGGCACGCGCTTTCCGCACATGCGCTCACCGATATCGGCCCGCGACGCCACCATTACCAGTGTGGTGACCGCGGCGCCGTCTACTGCTTGTGTCGTTTCGGTACCCAGATGAATTTTCTGTGGGTTGGGCGCCCGATGGTTCGCGCGGAGTCGACGTTGCCTAGTAGCGGCGTTGGCCGGGCATCAGGACTTTTGCGAGTTCCAGGGCGGCGACGCGGACGTTTCTGTCTAGTGCTTTTTTGCGCGCTTGGCTGGTGAGGGATTGCAGAACGTACTCCAAAGCGGTGGGGCTGGCCAACACACACTGAGCAGCTTGGGCTGGGGTGGGGTCAGCGGGTGGGCTGGGGGTATAGACGAGGCGTGTGTAGAGCTGCGGCCGGATTATCGGCAGGGCAGCGCGGGGGACTTCGACGATGCGGATGGGTTGTTCGGTGCGTGCTGCCGCAGCCCGTTCCGTATACGCGTCACGGCGGCATCGGTTGGAGCACCAGATGCGCCGGCGACCGCGCCGCGGTCCGTGTTCCGGAGGTAGTGAAGCACCGCAACGTGGGCATGCGGTAGAGCCGCTGGGGCTGGTCATGAGGCGATTCTAATTCATCGTCCGGACGCAAAGTTATGGTTTCGAGACCTGTGTGCAAGAGGTGTGATGTTCGGGGGGACGGCAAAGTTAGGGTGGCCTAACTACCGGGTGGCTGTGGTGGTGAGGGGTCGGTCCGGGCTAGGTGAGTGGCTCGCTGGGAAAGTTCTTGGGTTCGGGTGCGGCGTAACGGGTTTGGCTGGCTTAGCGTGTGGTTTATGGGCAATTTGGCGGCACTGATGGAAGCGCGCCGCAGGGCCCGCCGCGCGGCGCGCCGCAGGGCCCTGCGGCGTTGGCGGCCCTTGAGGAGCCGGCGCGGCGCCAATGGGCCGATGTTCAACGGCCTGGCGACTACCGAACGCTTGAATCTCCTGTGGCTGCACGGATTTCGGCGACGACCGGCGTGGATGCCGCGCTATGCCTCTCTGATCCGAGGGCTGGCTCGCGGCGGGGATACCGCGCTTGGCGATCTGTTCGCTCATGACGACGGCTCAGGAGAGCTGAAATCGGTTGTGTGGCATCTCGTGTGGAGCGGCCAACTCGATATCGACCTTGCGTCTCCAATTACTGAGCAATCCCGTGTAGTGGTGAACGAGGAGTTGTGGAATGTCTGATGGACGCACGCGTCTAGCTGGGGGACCCGCGTACTCACCGAAGTCCTTGACTTTGGCCCTGGATCGGCCGGTTCAGCCGGTGTTGGGTATTGCTCATCGTCGCCGCGTTACTCAGTAGCTACATCCTCGGTACAGCCCTCCGGTCGCACGAACCGATCTCCAAGCGTCGCGCGACTCACCGGTCAGGTGTCGTTGTGCCTCCGCAACATGCCCTTGTGTACACCGATGGGGAGTTCGCGGGGCAGCGTCGTTTTGGACAGTCGACGGCGATGCGCGACGTTCGCCCTGGCGGGCAGGCTGGGAGTGGCAACCCGGCGACACTGGCATCGGAGATCAGAACCGACGTCATCGATCGCCCGAGCAACGACCTCCGATGCCGTTCATCAGCGTGTTGTAGAAGTAGTGGGCGATTGTGGCGGCCGTTAGCCCCAGCCCGGGCCGGAACCAGTGATGTGTGGAGCTACACATGCCCAG
>DATJOR010000434.1:0-5300 GCA_035506875.1 Mycobacterium sp. | reverse complement strand
AAGCTCGGCATTGGCGCGGTGATGACCGATGGCTTGACCGATGACAGCGTCTTGCCCGCCCCCGTCGATTTCTGAGCCGTCTCGCGAGGAGCTGGCGCGGGCGCTATGCCTGCGCCTGCTCACCGCGCGGGCACGCACTCGCGCCGAGCTCGCCGGACAGCTGGCCAAGCGCGGTTACCCCGACGATCTCAGCGCCCGGGTGCTGGACCGGCTCACCGACGTTGGGTTGCTCGATGACGTCGACTTCGCCGAACAGTGGGTGCACTCCCGTCGGGCGAACGCGGGAAAAGGCAAGCGCGCGCTGGCCGCCGAGCTGCACACCAAGGGAGTCGACAACGACGTGATCACCGCGGTGTTGAGCGGTATCGACGCCGGCGCCGAACGCGGTCGCGCCGAGCAGCTGGTGCAGACCAAGCTGCGCCGCGAGAACCTCGACGACGACGCGAAGGTGAGTCGCCGGTTGGTCGCGATGCTGGCCCGCCGTGGCTACAGCCAGACAATGGCCTATGACGTGGTCAGAGTCGAGCTGGCCGCCGAACGCGAGCGCAGGCGCGTCTAGGTCAGTCCAGGTACCCTTCCTGGCATTCGTGACCGCGGGAGGGCGTGATGGCTTTCGCTGAGCCGATCATTGTCGTACTGGGCCCGCGGTGCGGAGGTACGTCAGCCGTTGCCGGCGTGCTGCACCACCTTGGCGTGTTCATGGGCGCAAATTTCACCTGGGCCTATCGCGAAATGCACGAAACCTGGGAAGACTCGCAACTTCGCCAATTGTGTGTACGAGCGTTTGGCGAGCCGGGCACTGAGTTGCAAATGGATGCTCATTCTTTCGAAGCGAAACTTCGCAGCTGGGCGGATCACCATCGCCGTGCCGCCCGCAAGGCGGGACGCCGACCTGGGGCGAAAGACCCGATCCTATGTCTCGCGATCAATTTCCTCTACGACGCCTGGGGTCCAATAGTGCCGGTGGTAGTGGACCGGCCGTTCGACAAAGTGGTGGCGTCGCTGAATCGACTCGGGTGGTTGACAGACGAACAGGAGCGGGCCGAGTCAACGGCGCAGCTGATCGCCGCGCGCGACCTCGCGCTCACAGGTGCCGCGACGGTGAGGGTCGACTTTGAGGAGCTGCGCTCCATCCCCGGCGTCGTGATCCGCCGCCTCGCTCACGATCTGGGTCTCGAGGTCACCGAGGAACAGTTCGAGGCGGCCGCGAATAGTGTTGTGCGACAAGCTGACATACCCCAGGATGTCGATCCTCTCCAGCGTTTGATCGATCGGCTGCTGCCCGAAGTGGAACGCAACCTCCAAGATCCGCGACCAGTGAATATGTTGGCCCAGATCTATTTCCGGGCGGGGGACTTCACAAACGCGCACAAGTGGTCTGCGCGGATGATTGAGATCGGCGCCCCGGACGAGGACATATTCTTGGCGATGCTCCGGATCGCGAGGTCAATGGAAATGCTTGGTACACCGTGGCTCGAAGTTCAGGACGCCTACATGCGGGCTTGGGAATTTCGACCAACTCGTGCGGAGCCCTTGTATGGCATCGCCCGACATTACGGCGCCGAGAAGCGCCACCGGCTCGGCTACTTATTTGCCGAACGTGCCGCCCAAATCCAGCTCCCCGAGCGCGACATGATCATTCAGGACCCAGCTATCTACGCCTGGCGCGCCGTCGATGAGCAGGCGGTGTGCGCAAACGGGATTGGCGAGCATGCCGAGGCTTTCACGCTGTGTCGACGCCTACTGGCCCGCCCCGACCTACCCGACGATGAGCGGCAACGCATTGCGGGCAACCGTGACTTGTCAGTGCCGGCCATGCTCGGGGCTGCCTCGTCATATCCAGCTGCGTTGTCGCGCAATATTGTCGCTGGACGACGTGATGCCGAGGTCACCGTCAGCTTGGTCGCCGGGCCGGATCAAGCTGCCACCGAACAGACACTAAACTCGTTTCTGCATTGCTGCACCGACGTGTTACGCGTCGGACGTTTCCTGCTGATCGACGCCGACCTGTCAGCCCAACATCGCGCGCAACTGCGTGAGCGCTACCCGTTCCTCGAGTTCTGTGAGTGCGAGCCCGGTGCCCAGCTCGCACACATCCGCAAGCAGATCGGCGGGCGGTACTGGCTGCATCTCGGTCAGGGCTGGCGGTTTTTTGCCCCCGAAAACCTCATCACTCGCCTCGTCGCTGTGCTCGACGCCGAAACGGACGTGTTCCAGGTCGGGATCAACCTCGCCGATGCCGTCACGCTCACCGCCACCAGCGCGCCCGAACAGACGGTGCGGCGCACACCCGATGCCGACCGCTACGTCCTGGCTGACGTGGCGGCCAAAGGCCCGGCGATGTTCGACACCGTGCGACTGGATCGGATCGGCGGCATGAACACCGCCGACCCCGATCCCATCGCTGAAGTCACGCGGCGCGCGGCCGCCGCCGGACTGCGCACCGCCTGCCTGGACGAAGTACTCTGCGTCACTGCCGACTGACGGTCATTCCCGCTCAGCAGCCGCGTGTGTGTCCGGCCCGAGTTGTCGCCGTACCATGGCCCCGTGACTTCGACGCTGGTGCCACAGACGGTGCGGACCTACCAGGTCCGCACCTACGGGTGCCAGATGAACGTTCACGACTCGGAGCGGTTGGCGGGCCTGCTGGAGGCGGCCGGCTACCGGCGCGCTGCCGACGGCGCCGACGCCGATGTCGTGGTCTTCAACACCTGCGCGGTGCGAGAGAACGCCGACAACAAGCTCTACGGCAACCTCAGCCATCTGGCCCCGCGTAAGCGCAGCGACCCAAACATGCAGATCGCGGTGGGCGGCTGCCTGGCCCAGAAAGACAAGGACGCGGTGCTGCGCAAGGCGCCGTGGGTCGACGTCGTCTTCGGCACCCACAACATCGGATCGTTACCCGCACTGCTTGACCGGGCCCGTCACAACCAGGTTGCCCAGGTCGAGATCGCCGAGGCGCTGCAGGAGTTTCCGTCGGCGCTGCCCGCCGCCCGCGAATCCGCCTACGCCGCTTGGGTTTCCATCTCAGTTGGCTGCAACAACAGCTGCACTTTCTGCATTGTGCCGTCATTGCGGGGCAAGGAAGTCGACCGCAGCCCGCACGACATCCTGGCCGAGGTGCGGTCGCTGGTGGACACCGGTGTGCTGGAAATCACGCTGCTGGGCCAGAACGTCAACGCGTACGGGGTCTCGTTCGCCGACCCGCAGTTGCCCCGCAATCGCGGCGCCTTCGCCGAACTGCTGACCGAATGCGGACGCATCGATGGGCTGGAGCGAGTCCGGTTCACCTCGCCGCATCCGGCCGAGTTCACCGACGATGTCATCGACGCGATGGCGCAGACGCCCAACGTCTGCCCCGCACTGCACATGCCCCTGCAATCCGGGTCTGACGCGGTGTTGCGCGCGATGCGGCGGTCGTATCGC
The DNA here is from genome assembly GCA_035506875.1 of Mycobacterium sp. Lineage (GTDB taxonomy): Bacteria > Actinomycetota > Actinomycetes > Mycobacteriales > Mycobacteriaceae > Mycobacterium. Next base: position 1,874 of record DATJOR010000434.1, on the reverse strand, counting down.
GCCGAGCGTTATCTCGGCATCGTCGACCGGGTGCGGGCGGTGATGCCGCACGCTGCCATCACCACCGACCTGATCGTCGGCTTCCCCGGCGAGACCGAGGAGGATTTCGCCGCGACGCTGGATGTCGTTCGGCGGGCCCGCTTCTCGGCCGCATTCACCTTCCAGTACTCCAAGCGTCCCGGGACTCCCGCAGCCGAGTTGGACGGCCAGCTGCCCAAAGCCGTCGTTCAGGAACGTTATGACCGACTGGTGGCACTGCAAGAGCAGATCTCGCTGGAGGAGAACCGCGACCAAATCGGACGGACCGTCGAGTTATTGGTGGCCACCGGGGAAGGCCGCAAGGACAGCCGCACCGCCCGGATGAGCGGACGCGCGCGGGATGGCCGCCTGGTGCATTTCACGCCGGGCGTCGAGCAGGTGCGTCCAGGCGACATCGTGACTACGGTCGTCACCGGCGCCGCGCCGCACCACCTCATCGCCGACGGCGACGTCATTACCCACCGCCGCACCCGCGCCGGTGATGCGTCCGTAAGCGGGCAGCGTCCCAGCGGTGTCGGGCCATTAAACCTCGGCATGCCGGGCGTCGGGCAACCAACCGCGACGGCCGAACAGTCGGGATGCGCCCGATGAGTGAAAACGAGCCCAAGAAGGGCGAGTTCGACGCCTTCCGCGACGATATCGAAGCGGCGGAACGGCGTATCGCCCGCGAAATCGAGCCGGGCGCAAGGGCTTTGGTCGTTGCGATCCTGGTGTTCGTGTTGATCGGGTCATTCATTTTGCCGCACACCGGTAACGTGCGCGGCTGGGATGTGCTGTTCTCCACCCACGGTTCCGGAGCGGCCGCGGTGGCGCTGCCGTCACGGGTGTTCGGTTGGCTGGCTTTGGTTTTCGGCGTCGGCTTTTCGATGCTGGCGTTGTTGACCCGGCGGTGGGCGTTGGCGTGGATCGCCCTGGCGGGCTCGGCGGTGGCCAGCGTTGCCGGTTTGCTGGCCATTTGGTCACGCCAGACGGTAGCCGCCGGTCATCCGGGCCCCGGCGTGGGTCTGGTCGTGGCCTGGATCGCGATCCTTCTCTTGACATTTCACTGGGCGCGCGTCGTGTGGTCACGCACGATCGTGCAACTTGCCGCCGAGGAGCAGCGCCGTAGCGCCGCGGCGCTACGGCAGTCCCGCACGTTGCTGGAAACCCTCGACGACGCCGACGGCACTGAGCAGCCGGACCAGGACTAGTTCTTTCGGGTCAGCGCATCCGCCGCGGCGTCAGCCCATTGCCGCCACTGCTCGGCGTTGGCCTTGGCCTCTTCGGCTTCCTTGGTCCGTCCTGCGGCCTCGGCCTTCTGGGCTTGGCGTTCGAACTGCTCGGCGCGCGCCTGGAACTGCTCGGCACGGGCCTGAGCCTGCGGGTCGGACCAATCCGACTCGCCGGTATCGCGCACCTTTTTCTCGACCGCGCGCAGTCGCCGCTCGAGCTCAGCAGACCGCTCCCGCGGCACCTTGCCGATCGCGTCCCACTTGTCGGCGATCGAGCGCAGCGCCGACCGGGCGGCCTCGTGATTGCTGGTGTCGAGCTTTTCCGCCTCGGCCAGCAGCGCCTCCTTGGCGGTGGCATTGGCATTCAACCCGGCGTCTCGCTCCGCGGTCGCGGCGTTACGCGCCTTGAAAAAGGTGTCCTGGGCGCCCTTGAACCGGCGCCACAGCGCGTCGTCGACGTCGCGCGCCGCGCGCCCGACGGCCTTCCATTCGGTGAGCAGCTTGCGGAACTCGGCGCTGGTGGCACCCCAGTCCGTCGAGTCGACGAGTTCTTCGGCCTTGACGCAGAGCTGCTCCTTGGCCTCGCGGGCACCCGCGCGCTCCCGGTCCAACTCCGCGAAATGC
>DATJOR010000433.1:0-3850 GCA_035506875.1 Mycobacterium sp. | reverse complement strand
AAGGGTTTTTGGCCATCGCCGTGGCGAACACCCGATCCAGCCCAGCCAATTCGGGGTGGCGCGCACTAATCGAGGGCGGCGCGGCGGTGACATGCTTGGTGATCACCACCGCGGGATTGGAATGGTCATACGGCGGCGCACCAGCCAACAGGTGATACGCGGTGCAAGCCAGGGCGTACTGATCGGCGCGCCCGTCGATAGCCTCACCCCTCAACTGCTCGGGGGCCGAGTAGGCCACCGTGCCCACGGTTGTGTTGGTCGCGGTCAGCCTAGAGGTGTCATCGATGCGGCGTGCGATGCCGAAGTCGGCCAGAAGAATTCGTGGCGCTTGAGAATCCAGCAGAATGTTGGCCGGTTTGACGTCGCGGTGCAACAAACCCCGCTGATGGGCGTAGTCCAACGCCGAGGCCACCGCGGTGATGATCGGCAGCGTCATACTGACCGGCATCCCGTTCGGGTAGCGCTCCAACAGCCGGGCGGCGTCGGTGCCAGCCACATATGCCATCGAGATCCAAAGGTGCCCGTTGTATTCACCGCGGTCATAGATGCCCAAGATGTGGGGATGCGACAAACTAGCCGCCAGGTCGGCCTCACGCAGAAACCGTGTCCGATACTCTGGGTCGGCGGTCAACCCTGCCGACAACACCTTCACCGCATCCTGGCGCGGCAACCGCGGATGGGAAGCCAAATAAACCGTGCCCATCGCGCCGGCGCCCAGCACTTGTAGGATCGTGAATTCGGCAAACTCCTCGCCGACCTCCACGGGCATGGCCAAATCCTAGGCCGAAATTTCAGCAGCATCATCAATTCACGCCGATCGCCATGATCACCGACCACGGGCGGTGCAAGAGCCGCGCGAGGCATGGATGCCTCGGTTCAATGGTCCGGTACAGAATCGTGCCTTGAAGCTCCAACCCATCAGAAGCCACGGCCGGCCTGGAACGCCGAATGCACGCCCGCGGAATTTGTCAACCTGAATGAGGCACTGCTGAGGGTTATTTACTGAGTGGCCTCCTCGGTGTCGTCTGGTTTGTTGATCCACGAACCGTTGGGCAGTTTCGGTGGTTCGGGAGGCTTGCGCACGAACCGTTCTGGATGTGCGGCGTAGGCGGTGTCGAGCACGCCGGCGCGCTTCTCGCGGACGATGACGGCAGTGCCGTAATGCACGTCGGCGGGAACGTGTAAGCCCAGCCCGGTATGGCGATGTTCATTGTTGTACCAGCCGAAGAAGATCTGGCAGTGCCGACGGGCGGCCTCGATCGAGTCGAACCAATCAGGGAAGTCGGGCCGATACTTCAGTGTCTTGAATTGCGCCTCACTGAACGGGTTGTCGTCGGAGACGTGCGGGCGTGAGTGCGACTGGGTGACGCCCAGGTCGGCGAGCAGGAACGCCACCGGCTTGGAGGTCATCGACGAGCCACGGTCGGCGTGGATGGTCAACTGGTCGCGGCCGATACCCTGCTTGGCGCATGTCTGGCGGATCAACACCTCGGCCAGCGCCGCAGACTCCCGGTGCGCGACCATCCATCCGACCGCGTAGCGGGAGAAGATGTCCAAGATCACGTAGAGGTAGTAGTACGTCCACTTTGCCGGGCCGCGCAGCTTGGTGATGTCCCATGACCAGACTGAATTTGGCTGGCGTGCAACTAATTCCGGCTTCACCGTCGCGGGGTGGGTGGCTTGGCGGCGCCGCTCCTTGCTTTCACCGGCTTGGCGCAGCAGCCGGTAGAAGGTCGAGATCGAGCCGAGGTAGCGGCCTTCGTCGAGCAGTGTGGCCCACACCTCGGTCGGCGAGGTGTCGACGAAGCGCTCGCTGTGTAACTCAGCCAGGATCGCGGCCCGCTCAGTCTCAGACAACGCGCGAGGCTGCGGTCGGTCCTTGTGGCCGATCGGCGCCGGCCGCTGCGGTGACGGGCTGTGCCTGTGTCGGCGGTAGTAGCTGGCTTGGGCGACACCGACGACATCGCAGGCGTTGCGTACGCCGATCTTGGGCGCCAGCTCAGCGATCGCTGCGTCGCTCACTTCATCGACCCGTTCTCGGGCTCCGCGCTCTCGGACAGCGTCTCCAAGAGCGCGTGCAGTTTTGCCTGCACATCCACCACGAAGCGGGTCTTAGCCAGCTCCTGCTCCAGTTGGTGCTTCTCGGCCTCCAGCCGGGCGATCCGCTCGGCCTGTGGGTCGCGCCGCTTACGTCCGCGCGGAACGGCCAAGCCAGCCAGCGCGCCAGCGTCGCGGGCCTGCCGCCACTGCACAATGTGGCTGGAATACAGGCCCTCCCGGCGCAACAGCGCACCCTTCTCGCCTTCGGGAGCAGCGTCGTAAGCGGCCAGGATCTCCAGCTTGTACTTCGCGGTGAACCTGCGGCGCCGGGCACGCTCGGGCACCTCAGGGTCAGGACGTTCTGTCCCAGCGTCATTCATCCGACCAGGATCTTCGATCCCGGTCGCTCGGACCAATGCGGTCACCTTGTTCGTCATCTCGGGAAAGCTCTCCATCCCCGCCCTCGAGTCACTAATTGTCAGGGGGCAGGTGCCTCAACTCAGGTTGGCAGAGAGGGGGGCTCGAACCCGCGACCAACGGATTATGAGTCCCTACGCAGCGTTTCGGTGACCAGGCAGAACGGTACCCCGAAACGTCCTAAAACGCTTGCAAAACATCAGTTTTGGTTCTTACCGGTATGGCCTGAGTACGGCTACGAATCGCCCCCGGTCGCCCGGGTCACGCCGGGGTCACGCCGGGGCGAGATGCGGCGCGGCACGTCAGCTATAGCTGGGTGACACGCCGGCTCAACCGGTCACCGAATCAAGGAACGAGCGAATGACGTCGACCGATTCGTGCGGCGCCTCAAAAGGCCAAAAGTGTCCTGTGTCGAATAAGTGCACATCACTGCCCGGCACAAGCATCCTGACCACATCGGGATCGGTGTAGAACTCGCGCGGCTGCAACGGGTCATGTGCGCCCTGCAGAATCAGCACCGGTGCTGCCCAGGAGCGGATCAATCGGGTGCGCCGATCGATCCATTCCTGCCGGAACGATGAGGAATGAAAGTATCGCGGGACGGCCGCGGCGATGCCGGGGTGTGAGAACTCCTCGATGGTGCGCAGGATTTCCGACGCCGCGACGGGTCGCGCTGTCAGCCATGTGTAGGCGGTGGCGACAAACCGCTGGGCATCGGTCAGCACCGCTCGGGCGTCAGCTGACGTGAAAAGTTGCTCCTGCGGATGCAGGCTCGGATGCAGGTGCCACAGATGCTGCTGTCCGCGGGCATACCCGGTCACCCGATCGCCGAGCATGGCGACGAGATGATCGCCGGGCGGAGTGCCCCGGTCATGGGTCACCAACGCGAATTCGGAGAAGCCTATCTCGTCGAATAGGGCCGCAAGTTGACTCGCCACCCCTTGTTGACGGTAGTCGCCGGTGCGCTTGTCGGATTGGCCATACCCTTTCAAATCGATAGCGACGCAATGATATTGGTCGCTCAGAACTTCCAACGCGTAATGCCATTGCCACCATGAATCGGGCACACCATGCAAGAACACGACCGTGTGCGCCGATGGGTCGCCGGCTTCCACGTAGTGCCATGTGACGGTTTCGCTGTCACCGGGCGCCGCGACGAACCGGTGTGCCACCGTCGCACCGCCGAGCCGCTCGCGTTCACCGTCAGAGTTGGTCCTCGGAGGAACGGGTTCTGGCAGTTGATCGAGGAGAGTCGAGACGCGCTGAAAGAGATCCTGCGGAGCGCCGTCGCCACTGAGGTCAGCGCTGAGACGGTGCGGCGGATCGGTGTAGGTGTGGGCAAAATCCACAGTCATCTCGGGGTTCCCTTCCAAGCTGAGCAGTCGTAATCCTT
>DATJOR010000432.1:0-3789 GCA_035506875.1 Mycobacterium sp. | reverse complement strand
GAGGCCCGTCAGCGCCCTGGCGATGACGAGTCGCTGAATCTCGCTGGTGCCTTCAAAGATGGTGAAAATCTTGGCATCCCGGTGCATCCGCTCGACCGGGTAATCCCGGGTGTAGCCGTTGCCGCCGAGGATTTGGATCGCTTCATCGGTGACGTGCACCGCGGTCTCGCTGGCATACAGTTTGGCCATCGAGCCCTCTGCCGAGGTGAACGGCTTGTCGTTCCGCTGCATCCAGCTGGCACGCCAGACCAGCATCCGCGAGGCGTCGATGCGGCTTTTCATGTCGGCCAGCTTGAACGCGATGGCCTGGAATTCGGCGATTTTGCGTCCGAACTGTTCGCGCTGGCGGGAGTAGTCGAGCGCATACTCGTAGGCGGCGCGCGCAATTCCCAACGCCATCGCACCCACGATTGGGCGGGTGCGCTCAAACGTCATCATCGCCGCCTGACTGGACGTGCGATGTCCCTCCTTGATTTTCGCGATCCGGCGCTCGAAACGCTCTCTGCCGCCAAGGATCAGCTCACCGGGGAGGCGGACGTTATCGAGTACCACCTCAGCAGTGTGCGACGCCCGGATACCGTGCTTTTTGAACTTTTGCCCCTGCGACAGACCCTTCGTGTCGGGAGGCACGATGAACGTCGCCTGCCCGCGAGTGCCCAGCTCGGGCTCCACCGAGGCGACCACCACGTGCACATTGGCGATGCCGCCGTTGGTAGCCCACGTCTTGGTGCCGTTGATCACCCACTCGTCGGCGGCTTCGTCATACTTCGCTCGGGTGCGGACGGCTCCAACGTCAGAACCGGCGCCGGGTTCCGACGAGCAGAACGCGGCCAGCTTCGGATCGCCCGGGGTGCCGAACATCTGCGGCAGCCATTCGCCGAGTTGCTGCGGGGTGCCGTTTGCAGCCAGCGCGGCCGCGGCAAGTCCGGTGGCCATGATCGACAACGCGATTCCGGCATCGCCCCAGAACATTTCCTCGAATACCGTCGGCATGCCCAGACCGCTGGATTCGGCAGCCATCTGACCGAACAGGTCGGGGGTGTAGAGGCCGACCTTGGCCGCCTCTTGGATGATCGGCCACGGGGTTTCTTCCCGCTCGTCCCACTCGGCGGCCGCCGGACGGATCACCGACTCGGCAAATTCGTGCACCCAGTCACGGACGTGGATCACTTCCTCCGATAAGTCCATCGAAAAGGTGGCGTCCATCAGCGCTCCTATCAGTGATCTCGGCCGCAGTGTCTTTGCCGGGTTGTCGACCGACACCTACAGTAAACGCTTGTGCACTGAGTGCACAAATTAGCTGCTCACCGCAGGTGACGCCACCTGGACTTGTCGAATCATCCGCTGGTCTACGCGAACCTGCGGGACTGGCTGACCCGCTAGGGGGCCGTTGCCTCCCCGGGCGCGGCGGCGATGCGCGCTGCCACGTCGGCCGCGACGGCCAGCGTCTCGGGATCGTCGGCGGGTGCGTAGCGGTGGGCGGCGCTGTCGTATCGGGCTCCGGCGATGGATCCGTGGTTGGCGGGTAACTCGGCCACCCGCACCGGCCACTCGTTCTGCCGGAGCGCGGCGGCGAATTCGTGGGTCACCGCGACGGGAATGACATCGTCGGCCAGACCGTGCAGCAGGGTTACCGGGCCGGGCCTTGCGTCGCCGGTGAGCTGGGTGGCCGGGACTCGACCGAAGATCGGATCGGCGACCATGAAGGCGCCGGCCAGGCAGACGGTGTGGGCGAAACCAACACCGAGCCGGCGCGCCTGGATCGTCAGCGCGGCCGCCGCGACGCCGCCCATCGACCAGCCGACCAGTACCAGGCTGTCGGGGTCATCGACCCGCTCGCGGGCGAAATGCATCGACTTGAGCAGATCGGCGCGCCCGCCGTCGTCGGCGTGTGAATTCCAGTCGGGGATGACGACACCCAAGCCACGGCCGACAAGTAGCTCGGCGAGCGGCCGGACGGCAGCGCGGGCGTCGGGCTGCTGGCCGTGCCACAACAACACGGTGCGTTGTGAAGGTCTGCCGGAGATGTCGGCCAGCCGACCGGGGGCGTATTCGACGGTCTGCATACCCTCCAGGCTGCCCTACCGCCTAACCGGTCACGGCTTCGCTGGTGGTGGTGGTGACGGAGCTGGTGATGCTCCGCCTCCGAGAAGGCCGCCGAGGATATTCAATGGGATGCCTGCCTCCGCCGGTGATTTGCCCGGGTCGGGGACTGCGGCATCGTTCTTCTGCCATGGCTGGCAACCGTCGGTCTTGAACGACTTGTCAGTCGGGTCGATCCGCACGACCTGCGGCTTTTTGCTCAACGCGTTGTCGACCAGTTGTTTTCCGTCGTCGCCCGAGAGTCGCTTCCAATAGCAAGTGCCGCTGCCGATCGGTCCCGCGGAGGTGTAGGTGCCAGGCACGATGTCGGTTCCGACCGCGTAGGTGCCGTCCTTGTCGATGGTCGTCTTCGCGCCCGGCGGCGGCGGTCCGGGCGGTGGCCCCGGGGTCGGTGCAGGCGCTGGTGGCGCAGGAGGATCGGCACTGGCAAGGCCGGCGGCCGCACCCCAGCTCAGCGCAACAAGCGTCGCCGCGGCGACAACAGTTGACTTCGACCTCACGAATAGCAGCATACGGGGTTTGCGGGACCGTCGTCCGAGCCCGATTGCGCTGCTAAGCGGTTTTGGTGAGCAGCGGCAACAGCATGCGGCGACGCGCAGAGGTCGCGTCGGCGAAGTAGTGCAGCGCCTCGTGCGCGGAAGCGAAGACCGGGAAGCTTGATTCCTCGTGGGTGACCAGCAGCGCCGTGTTCACCGCTTGGCTGGGGATCACCGACCATTCCAGTCCGGCGGCGGTGCACACTGCCTCGATCCGGTAGATGAGTCGGACAGCCTGTGCCGCAAAGGAATCCAAATTCGACAGGTCGAGCACAAAAGGCTTGTCCGGCAGGATGAAACGCTTGGTGTATTCGCTGACCAGGTCGACGTTCGTCGAGTCGACCGCGCCGGTGATCGTCACAACCGTTCCCAGGCTGCGGCACTGGGCTCGCACCGCGGCACCGTCACAGTCGAATGGAATATGAGCGTGACGGGGCGCCACATGCATACCTGCGGTGTCGATCGAATCGGCCATGCGCGGACCCTCAGTTCCCAAACATTGTTGCTGCGGTGTCGGGTCAGCAATGACCTCAACCTGTTTGAGACGCTAATTGACTACTCTAAGGTCACTCGGTCCGGCCTTTAATACTTTGGTAAGAAACATTTTTCAGCTACCGCCCAGTAGCTTCCTAGGCAAGCCGTTTGACCGACCCGGCATAGCCGAGCGCGTGCTCGTAGATCTCGAGGTTGTCGCGCGAAATCTTCGCGTGCACCGGACGCTCGAGAAGGAACCGCAGTACGCGGTTGAAGGCGTGATAGGTCTCGTGAAAGGTCAGCACGGTGGTGCCGTCGGCTTGCTCCTCGAGTTCGTGGTACCCCTCGGCGCGCGACCACAGCGGCTTGCCGATCGCCACGTAGCGCGAGAGCTTGTTGACTTTCGCCTCGGTCACGGTCTCCCACGACCGCCCCTTGCCGCCCGACAGCAGGTACTTGGGCACGGGGAAGACACACGTACGGACCAGCCCTTCGCCGGCTTCATCGCCTTCGTTGAGGATCTCCATGCTGCCCGTCGGCCATTCGAGCACGCGCGGTTTGGGCGAGTTCGGCGGCGCCGGTGGATGCAGCACCCGCCAGACCTTCTTCGGGGGGGCGTCGACGTGAAAGCGCACGGTGTAGGACTGCATCAGCCTTCTCCCCAGCTGTCCCAGTA
>DATJOR010000431.1:0-5607 GCA_035506875.1 Mycobacterium sp. | reverse complement strand
GGCGATGCCGCTGAGTGCGCCGCGGTGCTGCCTCGGATCGCCGCAGGTGAGCTGATCGCCGGTGTCGCCTTCGCCGAGGACGACTCCGCCCGGCTGCCGGCGGCGATCGCGACGTCTGCGGGTGCCATCGGCGACGCCTGGCACGTCACCGGCTACAAGCATTTCGTGCTCGACGGACAATCCGCGGACCTGTTGTACGTGCTGGCCGAAACCGACGCGGGCCCGGGCGTATTCGCAGTCGGCGCCGGTGCCACCGGCCTGGATGTGACACCGCTGACCACCGTGGACCCGACCCGCAAGCAGTGCCGCCTGCAGTTCGTCGATACCCCGGCACGTCTGGTCGGGCGGCTGGGCACCGGCGTCGAGGTGTTCACCGCAGCACTAGACCGAGCGGCCCTGGCGTTGGTCAGTGAGCAGGCCGGCGGTGCGCGGCGTGTGGTCGACATGGCCACCGAATACGCCAGGACCCGCTACCAGTTCGGCCGAGCGATCGGCAGCTTCCAGGCAGTCAAGCACATGTGCGCCGACATGCTGCTGGAGGCAGAATCAGCGGTGTCGGCGGCACGCTTCGTCGCCGGATCGTTCGCCGCGCACGCACCCTCTCGCATCGCGGATCTTGCTCTGGCACAAGCGTATTGCTCGGATGCATTCGTCTTCGTCGCGGCGACCAACATCCAGGTACACGGCGGCATCGGATTCACCTGGGAGCATCCGGCGCATCTGTATTTGCGGCGGGCCCGTAGCGACGCCCAACTGCTGGGCAGTCCGTCGTGGCACCGAGAACGTTACCTGCGACAGATCGGAGCCTAAGTGACTGACGACGAACTGCGCGACGAGGTCCGGAATTGGTTGGCGGCCAACTGGGATCCCGGAGTCGATCGCGCCCAATGGGCGCACACCGTCGTCGAGGCGGGATGGGCGGTCCCCAGCTGGGAACCAGAGTGGTATGGCCGTGGTCTTTCGGATGCCCAATCCCGGCTTGTCGCAGCGGAATTCGCCGCCGTCGGTGCGCCCGGCTGCGGTCACGACCGCGCCAACCTCTTCGCCTGCACCCTGCACGACGTCGGAACCGACGAGCAGAAGCGACGCCTGGTCCCGCCCTCGATCCGCGGCGAGAGCAAGTGGTGCCTGCTCTACAGCGAGCCCGGCGCGGGATCGGACCTGGCCGGCCTGCGCACCCGGGCCGAGCGCGACGGCGACGAGTGGGTGATCAACGGGCAGAAGGTGTGGACGTCGTTTGCCAAAACCGCCGACTACGGCATGCTGGTCGCGCGAACCGACTGGGACGTGCCCAAACACCAGGGCATCAGCTTCTTCATGCTGCCCATGCGTCAGCCCGGCGTCGAGATCCGGCCGATCCACCAGATCACCGGCGAGTCGGAGTTCAACGAGGTCTTCATCGAAGATGCCCGCGTTCCGGCCGAGAACTTGATCGGCGAGCTGAACGCCGGATGGTCTGTGCTGCAAACGGCGCTGGGCTATGAGCGCCGGTTCATGGGGGATCTGGCCCGTACCGCCAAGGACAACAAGCGGCCTCGCGCCGAGAAGGCCAATCTTCTTGTCGAATTGGCGCGGGAAGCCGACCGGCTGGATGACCCCTATATTCGTCAGCAGATCGCGCGCGTGGACGCGCTGGCCACGGTCAACCGCTGGAACACCCAACGATCGAAGGCCGCGGATCGCGGCGAGGCCGCCACCCTGATGGCACTGGGAAAGATCGCGATGTCGCGGATCCTGCACGAGACTGCCCGCGTGGAAACCGAAATCGTCGGCGCTGAAGCGATGTTGGCCGGACCGGATAACCCCGTTGGCGATGCGGTGACGTTCCGGACGATGAACGCCTACTTCACCTCGATCGGCGGCGGGACCGACCAGATTCAACGCAACATTATCGGTGAGCGTGTACTGGGCCTGCCGAAAGAGCCTGAGCCCTACCGCAACACGCCGTTCCGTGAACTGCCGCACTGATTTGACGTGCTGCGACGCGCCCGGGTCAATGCTTGAACTTTGGCCGGGTTGCGCCCATCCTGACTGCGTGGCCCCTCCCGAAATCCCGTTTCGCGGAATTCTCGACCCGGTGGCGCGTAAGCTACGTCTGCCCTTCGGAACTCCGGAATTCATCGACCGGATCATCCGCGGAGGCGTGAACCAGGCCGGGCGACGAACGCTGCAGATGCTGTTGACCACCTGGGATGCCACCGGCGGCGGGCCGTTCGCCGCCAGCGCGATCGCCACGGCGGGATTGGCCAAGACCGTCGACGTCGCACAAGGGCTGTTCATCGGCCCGGTCTTCGACCCGCTGCTCAGGGCGCTCGGCGCGGACCAGATCACGTTGCGAGCATCACTGTGCGCCTCGCAAATCGTCGGTGTGGGCATCATGCGCTACGGGGTGCGCGTCGAGCCGATCCATTCGCTGGATGTCGACACTTTGGTCGACGCGGTGGCACCCACTTTGCAGCGCTACCTTATCGGCGACATATCCTGATTTACTCAGCCGCGTAAGCAATTTCCCCGCCGACGATAGTCGCGGCCACCATCCCGGCGTCGAGCTCGTTGAGTGCCGCCTCGGGCGGCACGCTGAGCACGCAAAGGTCGCCCGGCTCTCCCGATTGCAGGGTACGCAGCCGGGCGGGCTGCTCAGGGCGACCGAAGAACATCGTCAAAGCCGTTCGCGCCGATACGCGTTCGTTGGCACTTAGTACGGCTCCGCTCGGTGTGGTGCGCTGCACCGCCGCCCGCATGACCGCCCACGGGTCGGGTCGGCCGAACGGCATGTCGGTGGACAACGCAACCCGGACGTTGGCCCGAAGCAGCGATGCGAGCCGCCAAAGTTGATCGTGCTCGGCGGCGGGTATCTCGTCGAGGTACTGATCACCACGTTCGGCGACGAAGTTGGGCTGGGTTACCACTGTCACCGCGAGGTCGGCGAGGTCGGCGAGGCAGTCCGACGGTGCCACGGCGGCATGCTCGATACGGTCGCGCGGGTGGTTGCCGGCTTGGCGCAGCGCGGCGATCGTCACCAGCAGCTGGGCCGCGGTCACGCAGTGGATGGCGACCGGGCCGTCGTAGCGGTGCCGATCGGTGATCCACTCGGCGAGGTGCTCGAGGTTGAGGTCGTCGTCGTGCAGAATGCGCTTGCCGGGGGCCAGGCAGTGCACGTGTTGACGCAGTTCGCCTCGCCGGTGCAGCTCGGTCAGCCGCACGATGTCGCTGACGTCGAGATCAGGTGTGGCGTCGGTGATTCCGGTGACGCCGTAGCGGCTCAGCCGAGCACTGAGATCAGCCAGCTTGGTTTGGCTGCGGTTCAGCGCATCCGACCAGGAATCGGCGCTGCGCAAGCGGCCGTCGGGATGTCCCGCCAGACCGACTCGGGCCAGGCCGGCAGAGTTCAGCATCCACAGCACCCCGCTGCGGTGCTGAATTCGCAACGGCACGGTCGGGACCATCGCGTCCAGCGCCGCGCGGTCCAACGGTCCGGCCACCGAATCGTGGTAGCCGACAGCGCGTATCCAGCCGTCGTCGCCGGGTTCGGTGTTCGCCAACAGGGACGCCAGCGCCGCCCGGTCACGCACCTGCGGCGGCCCGGCCCGAACCGAGGTCGCAGCGGCCGCCGCGGAGTACAGGTGCACATGGTGATCGTGTAACCCGGGTAGCACGGTTCCGCCCGCAGCGTCGAACACCTCCTCGCCGGCTCGCGGGGTCAAGGTGTCGGCCACATCCTCGATGCGTGCACTCACCCGCAGGTCGATGGTCACGCCGTCCAGCGTGTTAGCGCGCTGAATCAGCATGGCGCACAGAGCCTCTCGGAAACGATGTGGCTCACCGCAGCGTTGTCGGCGCCCAGCGGCGGTGCCGGCGGACTGTGTGGTGGGGGCTGGGGCCGTGCGGCCGTGATGGCGGCGGTCCACGACGTCCGCGGTAGCCCCGCATATCTCGCAGCGACTTGGGCCATCGACACATCGATCACCTCGTCCCCGCCGCGTTGCAGCGACTGCCCTACCGCGCGCGCTGCTTCCAGCCCCGTCAGCGGGTCGGCGATCGCGTCGCCGCAGAACACGGGTCCGCGTGTGCCGTCTCCGACCAGCCCGCCGGCCACCGCGGCGTCGTCGCCGAATGCCGAGCGGTACGGCTGACCGCGGTAACCCCTGATGCGCAACCAGATTCGGCCCGCGCGGCCTGGCACGTCGTCGGCGCTCAGCCCGCGACGCCGCAGCGCCGCGGGACGCGAGCCCTCGATGACGACGTCGGCAGCGGTGAGCAGCCGGCGCAGCGCTTCGGTGTCGTCATCGAAATCGACCGCGTAGGAAAGCTTTCCGGAGTTCATCCAGTCGAAGAACGCGGATTCGCCGCTACGGGTGCCGTCGGGCCGTCGCGGGCTTTCCACCTTGACGACGATGGCACCGGCGCGCGCGAGCATTTGCCCACACAACGGCCCGGCCCACAGCGACGACAGATCGGCCACCAGCAAGCCATCCACCGGCCGCGCCCGGGTGACCTTGCCGGACCGACGCACCACCGGTGGCTCCGTGCCGGCTTCCCCCAGCCCCGCGACCGGGATATCAAGCAGCTGGCCGCGCGCAATGACGGCCTCGGTCGAACACATTGCCGCCCAACCAGACACGGCTGTCCACGGGTCATCGGCGATCACGTCGGTTTCCAGCAGCGCCGGTAGCGCCGCCACGTCATCCGCGCGCGGCAGCGCGACCGCACACCAGCCGTCCGCGGTGGCCAGCAGTCGGGTGGCGCCTCCCGCCGAAACGCCGCCCCCACGGGTCAGGCCGAGGATCGCCGCCCGGCCGGCCAGCACCGTTGCGGCGTCGACCTCGACCCCGAGAAGCTGGGCGATATCGGCCGCCACTCGGCGGGCTTCGGTCAGCACAGCGGCGCGCGAGACGTCCGGGTCGTTATCCGGCGGGCCGGTCAAATAGGCCAGCCCGCTGCCGGCCCAGTCCGACACCCTGACCGCCTGGTCCACGTCCACCATTGTGCGACGCACCGCCGGTCAGCGGCTTAAAACTGCAGCGCGGTGAAACGCCAGTCCAGCACCTGTCGCGGCTCAGCGTTTGTCTCGGAGACCGCATAGACCAGCGACCGCAGGCCCAGCACGCCGCCGTTGTCGGTCGGCTCGGCAGAGTCGACGTGCAGCTCGCTGTAGAGCGTGTCGCCCTCGTGGACCGGGCCGATGTGGTCGCAGGACTGCCAGCCCAGCACCGTCGCCATGTTGGGCAGCAGCCGACTGGCTTGCGCCAGCGCCAAGCCGATGGTGTGCCCGCCGTAAACCAGCCGGCGTCCGCCGATACGCGAATCATGATGGACCGCAGCGATATTCATGGTCAGGCGAGCTAACTCTGGTGCGCTGCTGACCACATCGGCAGTGCTGTGCAGCACCGTGCCCGCCAGGCTGGCGTCGAAGTGCGGCCCGGGGATTCGCTCGCGGAACACGTCGCCGTTCCATTCGTCGACAGCTGACGGCGGCGGACCCAGGTCGGCGCCGACTTTCGACAGATCGTCGGCGTGCTCGGCGTCGTTCGGGCCGGCGCCCGGGCTCAACGGCAGCATCGCGCAGCGGTAAAAGTCCAGGATCAGCCGATCGGCCTGGTCGATGGT
>DATJOR010000430.1:0-2451 GCA_035506875.1 Mycobacterium sp. | reverse complement strand
CCGGTGCCGGAGTCGTGGGAGGACTTCCAGGAGTACTGGCAACGTGTCTGCCGCGACGAGCTGGAGATCAATCAGGCCACCCTGGACATCTTCCAGATCCGTATTCCCAAGCCGAAATTCGTGCTGATGCCCACCCCGGTGTGGGACCAGCTGTTCAAGCCGCTGGTGGCGGGGCAACGCTGGATCGCGGCTGGGCTGTTCGAGCCGTCCGTTCGCGAAAAGGCAGGCATGCGTTGGACGCCGGGTGACGAAGTGGTGTTGCGGCTGTTCGGCAAGATGGTCGAACTGGCGTTTCTGGCAGTACCCGACGAGATCCGGCTGCATCCGCGTGCGCTGGCCGCCTATCGGCGGGCAGCGGGCCGGGATGCCGCCGACGCCCCGCTGGTGGAGGCACCGGGCTTCATGGCGCCGCCGCGGGACCGCCGCGGACTGCCGATGCACTATTTCCCTCCGCGCAGAACCATCTTCGAGCGTGCCGGCTCACTGGTGCACACCACGTTCTCGCTGGCCGGGCTGAGACCGGCCCGAGGTCGCGGCAAGGCCGCCTAGGGGTTCGCCCGCTGGGCCCGTGCGCTCTGATAGAGGCAAATCGCCGCCGCCGCAGCCACATTGAGGCTTTGCGCACCCCCCGACATCGGAATGGCCACCCGGCTGTCGGCTCGTTCGGCCAGCTGAGGTGACAGACCGTGCGCCTCGGACCCGAACAGCCACGCCGTCGGCCCGGCGAGCTCGACATCGTCCAGGGACAGCTCGCCGTCCAGCGTGGTGGCCAGCACCCGCAGCCCGGCGTCCTGCAGCGCGGTGACAGCCGCGCCGGCATCGGGCTCGGCGATAACCGGTAGCGAGAAGACGCTGCCGGCTGACGCGCGTAGGCATTTGCCGTTGTAAGGGTCGACGCTGTGCCCGGCGAAGATCACCGCTGCGGCGCCCATCGCGTCGGCGATGCGGATCAATGTGCCCGCATTGCCCGGCTCACCGATTTCCGCCCCGACCGCAACAAGCCGGGGCGCGTCGGCCAATACATCGTCCAGGTCGCGCCCGGGCAGATCGCACACCGCGACCAAGCCGGCCGGAGTCACGGTGTCGGACAAAGCTTTTGCGGCACGCTCAGTAACCAGGTTGACTGCGGCGTCCTGGCTTTCGAGCAGAGCAGCATAGCGCTGCGCAGCCGTTTCGGTCACGAACACTTCGCGGACCAGTCCGCGCCCGGAAGCGGCCTCGACCAGGTGCGCGCCTTCCACCAGGAAACGCCGCGCCCGGCGCCGGGCCACCTGCCGGTGAAGTTTGACCGCAGCGACCACCCGGGTCGATCGTTCGGTGAGCACCGGGTGTCAGATCTCCGACCGCCGGAAGGGCTTAGGCGGCCTCTCCGGAGGGTGCGTTGACATCGTCGGGCAGTGCGGTCCGGGCCACACCGACGAGCGCGGTGAACGCAGCCGGATCGCTGATGGCGATTTCAGCAAGGTTCTTGCGGTCGACCTCCACACCGGCGGCCTTCAGCCCCTGGATAAGCCGGTTGTAGGTGATGTCGTTGGCGCGTGCCGCCGCATTGATCCGCGAGATCCACAGCTTGCGGAACTCGCCCTTGCGCGCCCGGCGGTCGCGGAAGGCGTAGTTCAGTGAATGCAGTTGCTGCTCTTTGGCTTTGCGGTAGAGGCGCGAACGCTGGCCGCGGTAGCCTTTTGAGGCCTTCAGAACGGTGCGCCGCTTCTTGTGGGCGTTGACTGCCCGCTTCACGCGTGCCATGGGGGTTCCTATCGTCTTCCGGACGTAATGGTTGTTACGCCGTTGTCTTGGGTACGGGCGTGGGTCAGCCGTTCAGCAGCTTGTTGACCCGCTTGGTGTCGTTGGCGGATACAGCGGTACGTCCCTCCAGCCTGCGCGTCCGCTTGGTCGGCTTGTGCTCGAGCAGGTGGCGGCGATTGGCTTGCTCGCGCACGAGCTTGCCGGTGCCGGTGCGCCGGAATCGTTTCGACGCACCACTGTGAGTCTTGGTCTTGGGCATCTGTTCTCGGTCCTCAGTTCTGTGTGTATCAGTTCGGCGATGGTTCGGTGTCGCTGTCGGGCGCGGGCGGTGGCGTGGGGCCGCTCGCTTGTTGGGCCGCACGCGCACGAGTTTTCGCGCCGCGGTGCGGTGCCAACACCATCGTCATGTTGCGGCCGTCCTGTTTGGCCGATGTCTCGACGAATCCGTAGTCGGCGACGTCGGTGCCGAGGCGCTGCAGTAGCCGGTAGCCCAGCTCGGGCCGCGACTGCTCACGTCCGCGGAACATGATGGTCACCTTGACTTTCGATCCCGCCTCCAGGAACCGGATCACGTGGCCCTTTTTGGTTTCGTAGTCGTGATCGTCGATCTTGGGGCGCAACTTCTGTTCTTTGACGACGGTCTGCTGCTGATTCTTTCGGGACTCGCGCGCCTTTTGCGCCGCCTCATACTTGAACTTGCCGTAG
>DATJOR010000429.1:0-9837 GCA_035506875.1 Mycobacterium sp. | reverse complement strand
CGTGGGATGCGCATGCGGGGCCGTTGCGGGAGAAGATTACGGCGTTGGCGGCGCCGATTCATGGCAAGCCCAAGGATCAGTTGGCCAGTGATGATCTGCGCGAGCAGCGCCGATTCCGCCGACTACGCGCCGCAGCAATCGGCACGTTAGTGGTCCTGACGGTGGTAGCGGTCATTGCAGCGGTGATCGCCGCCGGGCAGCGGCGTCACGCGATCCAGGAGCGAAACGCAGCCGTTGCGCTGCGACTCAACGCGGAAGCCCAGTCCATGCTCGCGGGCGCCAGCTCGGGCGGCGACATCCGGACATTCGACGAGCTGCTGGCCGCCCGCACACTGGCCAAACCCGACGAGCCCGCGCTTCTGCACGCGGTCGCCCAGCGCGCCTCGACAGTCAAGATCGTCGAGGCCGGTAGCGCCGCGACGAGCGTGGCGGTTAGTCCCGACGGGCATCGACTGGCCACCGGCGGCGGCGACCACACGGTGCGATTGTGGGACGCCGGCACCGGCCAATTGGTCGGCAACCCGCTCAAAGGCCACACCGACCGGGTGCTCAGTGTGGCGTTCAGTCCCGATGGGCACCGGCTGGTGAGCGGCAGCGCCGATCACACTGTGCGACTGTGGGATATCGACAACGGCCAACCGGTCGGCGACCCCCTGCGCGGCCACTCTGATGCGGTGGCCAGTGTGGCGTTCAGTCCCGACGGCCATCGGATCGCCACCGGCAGCAGCGATCACACGGTGCGGTTGTGGGATGCCGGCAGCGGTCAACCGACGGGCGGCCCACTAACGGGTCACATCGCCAAGGTGACCGGCGTGGCGTTCAGCCCCGACGCGCAGCGGCTGGCCAGCTCCGGCGACGACGAAACCGTGCGGTTGTGGGACGTTGGGACCGGCCGGCCGATCGGGAGCCCGCTCACCGGCCACACCTCAGGGGTAACCGCGGTGGCGTATAGCCCCGACGGGCACCGGCTGGCCACCGGCAGCTGGGATCAAACGGTGCGGTTGTGGGATGCCGACAGTAGTCAGCCGATCGGGGATCCGCTCACCGGACCCGGCGGCGCGGTGTGGAGCGTGGCCTTCAGTCCCGACGGCCATCGGCTGGTAGGCAGCGCCGATGACACGACGGTGTGGTTGTGGGACGCCGACACCGGCCAGCCGATCGGCACCCCGCTGACCGGGCACACCGACGCGGTGACCGGCGTGGCGTTCAGTCCCGACGGGCAGCGGCTGGCCAGCGCCAGTGCTGATGCGACGCTGCGGCTTTGGAACCCTGACCGGACGCTCGCTAGCACCAAGGACATGGGAGCAGTGGCGTTTAGTCCCGATGGGCATCGGCTGGCCAGTGCTAGCGGCGACCACACGGTGCGGTTATGGGATGCCGACTCCGGCCAGCAGATCGGGGCGCCGCTTAACGGGCACACCGCAGAGGTGACCAGCGTGGCGTTCAGCCGCGACGGGCATCGGTTGGTCAGCGGCAGCGGTGATCAGACTGTGCGGTTGTGGGATGCCGACTCCGGCCAGCAGATCGGGGCGCCGTTCCTCGGGCATACCGGCATCGTGTGGAGCGTGGCGTTCAGTCCCGACGGGCATCGGCTGGCCAGCGCCGGCACCGACGGCACGGTGCGGTTGTGGGACGCCGACGCCGGCCAGCCGATCGGCGCCACCCTCGACGCCAGGGCCGGCGCCGTGTTCAGCGTGGCGTTCAGTCCCGACGGGCATCGCCTGGCGAGCGGCAATCAGAACCAGACAGTCCAGTTTTGGGACGCCGACACGGGCCAGCCCATCGGCCCGGCCCACAAGATGCACGGTCAACCGGTCTTGAGCGTGGTGTTCAGTCCCGACGGTCACCGCCTAGCCAGCGCGAGCGCCGACCAGACGGTGCGGATTTGGGACGTCGATACCGCGCAAACGATCGGTGCCCCGCTCACCGGTCACACCGACGGCGTTCAGAGTGTGGCGTTCAGTCCCGACGGGCACCATCTGGTCAGCGGCGGTCATGACCGCACGGTCCGGTTGTGGGACGCCGACACTCACCAACCTCTGTCTGATCCGTTCACCGGACACACGAACGTCGTGTGGGCGGTGGCCTACAGCCCTGACGGACGTGGCGTTGCCTCGGCCAGCTTGGACCACACGATACGGCTGTGGCCCGCGGCTGCCACGCCAAAGATGTTGTGCGACAAGCTCACAACCAACATGAGCCCCCAGCAGTGGCGTGACTGGGTGTCGCCGAGCATCGGTTATCAAGCCCTGTGCCCGGGACTGCCGACCGCACCGGACGCCTAGAACCGGGCCAATCCGACCCACATCACGGCGGTTACCGTCGTGGTCAATTCGATTGCGGCGCCCAACACGTCGCCGCTGATACCCCCGAAACGGCGCACACAATGTCCGACCAGCGCCGCGCCGCCGGCGAGACCAACCAGCACCGCCACCGGCCCCTGCCACAGCTGCCGACCCGTGACGAGAGCGGCCGCGAGCAGCACGATGACCCAGGCTGTGACCACCGGCGCGGACTGCGAGCCTGCGACCCGCGCGCCCAGCGTGCTGCCCTGCGCCGCCGGCAGCGACCGGCGGCAGGCCAGCACGGCGGCCACCCGGCCGGCGGAAACCGCGACCACGATGGCGGCGTTGCCCAGGGCCGAAAACGCGAACCCCTGCAGCAGGATCACCAACACCACGCTGGCCACACCAAACGGTCCGGTCGACCCGTCGCGCATCACCTGCAGTGCCCGTTCCGGCGGCCCGTAGCAGCCCAGCCCGTCGGCGGTGTCGGCCGCACCGTCGATGTGTAAGCCCCGAGTCGCCGCCAGCAGCGCCGCCACCGCGAGCAGGCCGGTCAGCGGATTACCCGAGCCGAACGCCAGCCCGCTCGCCCAGGTCACGGCCGCCGCCAGCGCGCCAAGTGCCGCGCCGACGATCGGCAACGCGGTCATCGCGCGGCCGCCGAGCGGTCGATCCGATGTACCCGGCAGCGGGATGACCGTCTCGAACGCGAAAGCCGTTGCCAGCGAGCGGATCACGGCGTAGATGAGGAGCGGTCGGAGACGTTCGCGCCGTCAAAGGTAGCCATCGACGTCAACGCGGCCACTGCGGCCCGCAGCACCGGCAGAGCCACCGCGGCGCCGGTTCCCTCGCCCAGGCGCATGCGCAGGTCCACGATGGGATCCAGTCCGAGCTGGGCCAGGGCCAGCGCGTGCGCCGGTTCGGTCGACAGGTGACCGGCCTGCCACCACAGCCGGGCGCCGGGGGCCAGGCGCTCGGCGATCAGGGCCGCAGCCGTCACCGCCATGCCGTCCAGCAGCAGCGGGGTTCGCCGGACGGCGGCCTGCGCACAGAAGCCGGCCATCGCCGCCAGATCAGCGCCGCCGCAACGCTGCAGCAGCGCGACCGGATCGGCTACCGCCGGCTCGGCCCGGAACAGCGCATCACGCACGGCGGCCGTTTTACGGGCCCACCCGGCGTCATCGATCCCGGTCCCGTAGCCCACCGCCGCGACCGGCTCGATACCCGTCAGCGCAGCGGTCAGAACCGTTGCCGCGGTGGTGTTTCCGATGCCCATATCGCCGGCGATGAGAAGATCTGCACCGGAATCGACCTCCTGGTCGGCGATCTGCCTGCCGGCGTGTATCGCGTCCACGGTCTCCTGGTGGGTCAGCGCATCCTCACAACTGATGTCGCCGCTGGCGCGGCGTACCTTATGCGCACCGATCTGCTCGGACAGCGGGTCGGCGTCGACTGCCAAGTCGGCGACGCGCACCGTCGCGCCGGCGATGTCAGCCAGCGCGTTGATCGCGGCGCCGCCGGCGGCGATGTTGGCGACCATCTGGCTGGTGACCTCCGGCGGGTAGGCCGACACCCCCGATCGCGCGACCCCATGGTCGCCGGCGAAAACTACAATTCGAGCGCGCTCGAATTGTTTTGGCGGACAATAGCCTTGACACGACGCGACCCATACCGACAGATCCTCGAGCCGGCCGAGGGCACCGCGCGGCTTGGTCAGCGTGTCCTGGCGGGCCCGGGCGGCCGCGGCGGCATCCGTGTCGGGTGGCACTATCGGGGCGAACACCATCAAGTCCTTGACGGTTTGATGTGCAACGGCTGCCCGGCCACCATCAGCACGACTCGATCGCATACAGCGGCCAGCCGCTGGTTGAGCGCACCCAACTCATCGGTGAACCGGCGGCCGGACACCGTCGCCGCCACAATGGTCAGCCCAACCTCATGGCTCACCAGAACCAGCGGCGAATTGAACGAGGCCACCGCGGCGAGCATCTCATCGATGTCCGCCGACACCGAGCCGTTCTCCCATCCGCGGCGGTCCAACGCGGCGGTCAACCAGCCGCAGACATCGTCGACGAGCGTCGGGGCTGCCGACTGGGGTAATTGTGTTGGGATGTCGTCGCTTTCCACCGTTGACCAGTGTTGTGGCCGCCTATCGCGGTGTTGGGCGATCCGTCGTAACCAGGCCGGGTCGGTGTCGACTACCGATCCGGTCGCCAAGTACCGCACCGGCTCACCCGGTCGCAGCGACTCGGCGATGGCCGTCTCCGCCCAGCGCGACTTGCCCGACTTGATCCCGCCGAGCACCAGGGTCCGCACGGCAGATCAGGCACCCCATGGCGATCGCACGCGCGGCGAAGCCGGGCGCAGCGGGTCGCCATGCGAGGGCTCGTGCAGCTGGCGTTTACTCGACACGGGCCCCGTGCTTGACTTGGGGCCGGGGGGCTCGCATCCGGCGCATCTGGGAAGCTCGACTAGCCGCGTAAAGACCTAACTTCCAACGACTTTCGGTGTCCTCTGGAAACTTCTCGTCGACCCGCCTGGCGACTTTGCGGCCCAGGATGAGCCCATCCAGCATCATCAGAGTCATCAGCAGCAGCATCGCCGGCGAAATGTAGAGCTGCAGCTGCGGGACGGCGAACATCACGAACAGCAGCATCAGCGCCGACGGCATGAACAGCCCGAGCACATTGCGTCGGGCATCCACCAAGTCGCGGACGTACCGGCGCACCGGGCCCTGGTCGCGGGTCAGCAGGTAGCGCTCGTCGCCGGCCATCATGCGTTCCCGTCGCTCCGCCATTTCGGCGCGACGCACCGCACTGTTAGCGCGGCGTTCCTCACGACTGAGCTTGGGTCCCGCCAACGACTTTCGCCGCGCCCGGGCCTCGGCAGAAGTCATTGGGGCCGGCGCGACCGGGCCCTTGCGCCGGGTGGCGCTGCGGCTCGGGGTCGGCCGTCCCTTGGGGGCAGTTGTTTGCGAACCCCGGGATGGCTGCGGCTCGGACGACGGCGTCGGCGCGTCGTCCTTTGCACCGGTGGCGCTGGCCGTGTCGGCCTCTTTTCTGCGACCAAGCAGTTTCACGCTCGCCAGGTTACTTCGTGGGCCCTACGCTGGCTCAAATGAGCGGGTCGGCGGCTGACGTCGGCGGTACCCCACCCGCCGCGGACCGCGTGCCCGCGACCCTGCGGGTGCTTGTTGCTCCCGATTGCTATGGCGACATCCTGACCGCGGTCGAGGCCGCCGCCGCGATCGCGACTGGCTGGAACCGGTCACGCCCGGAGGACCAGTTCATCATTGCGCCGCAATCCGACGGCGGCCCGGGCTTCGTCGACGTCCTGGCCAGCCGGTTGGGAGAGCGGCGGCACCTCGACGTAGCCGGCCCGCTGGACGAGGACGTGCGGGCCGAATGGGTGCTGGAACCCGAGTCCGCGACCGCATATCTGGAATGTGCGCAGGCTTGCGGGTTGGCCCACCTCGGCGGCCCACCGACGCCGCAGACGGCACTGTCCGCCCACAGCAGGGGAGTTGGACAGCTCATCGCCGCCGCCCTGCGGGCGGGCCCCGCGCGGATCGTGGTCGGCTTAGGCGGCACCGCCAGCACTGACGGCGGCCGCGCACTGGTCGACGAGCTCGGTGGCCTCACTGCAGGACAGCAGCGGCTTGCCGGCGTGGAGCTGATCGCGGCGTCGGACGTCGAATATCCGTTGCTCGGGCCGTGGGGGGCGGCCGAGGTGTTCGGGCCGCAAAAGGGCGCGGACGCAGCCACGGTCGCGGCGCTCGAACAGCGGCTCACCGAGTGGGCCGGTGAGCTTGACGCTGCCGCCGGGCGGCCGGTCAGCGCGCAAGCAGGCGCGGGGGCGGCCGGCGGCATCGGGGCAGCGTTGCTCGCACTGGGCGGGCGGTGTGAGTCGGGCGCATCGATCATCGCCGAGCACACCCGATTGGCTGAGGACATCGCCGCCGCTGACCTGGTCATCACCGGCGAGGGCAGGTTCGACGACCAGTCGTTGCACGGCAAAGTGGTCGGCGCCCTGGCCGAGGCGGTGCGACCACGGCGAGTACCGATCCTGGTGCTGGCCGGTCAGGTCGAGCTCGACCGGCTGGCGCTGCGATCGGCGGGAATTCTGGCGGCGTTCGCGATCGCCGATCACGCGGGTTCGGTGCGGCTGGCTCTGGCCGATGCCGCCAACCAGCTCATGGGCCTGGCCTCGCAGGTGGCGGCGCGACTCGGGAATAGCGGCTGAACAAGGTACCTTTAAAGAGGTGGGTTTTTCGGCGGGGAGCCGAATAGCCGCCGATATGCTTGTAGGCACTTATAGGGAGACGCAATGACTGTTCAGGAAGAGTCAGCCGCCAAGACCCATGGCGTGATCTTGACCGACGCCGCGGCAGCCAAGGCAAAGTCACTGCTGGAGCAGGAGGGGCGCGACGACCTGGCACTGCGTATCGCAGTTCAGCCCGGGGGATGCGCCGGCCTGCGGTACAACTTGTTCTTCGACGACCGTGCACTCGACGGAGACCTGACCGCGGAATTCGGCGGCGTGACACTGACCGTAGACCGGATGAGCGCGCCCTATGTGCAGGGCGCTTCCATCGACTTCGTCGACACCATTGAGAAGCAGGGCTTTACCATCGACAACCCGAACGCCACCGGCTCGTGTGCCTGCGGCGATTCCTTCAACTGACGCGGGAACCCGGCGTCTAGTAGCTGCCTGCCGTTCGCTGCACGTAAGAGCACACCAGCACCTGGTTGTGCTGAAGAAGCAGCTGGGCGATCCCCTGCACCTGCTCGCGTGACGAGCCGCCGCCGCCAGGCTGAACTCGCATGCTGAACAGCACCTGGGCCTGGTAGTCCGACCAATACACGATCTTGTCGATCGAGGTTACCTGTGCCTCGGTGAACTGCTTGCGGAACGCCTCGCTGCTCAGTTTGGCCAGCGCCTGGTCCGACCGCCGATCCCGTACGGCGTCGTAGATGCCGCACAGCGCGTTGCGCGCGATGGTGTCGATGTCGCGGTGCTCAAGGGCGTCCAGATAGCCCTGGATCGCTTTTTTGGCGGTGGCGTCGGAGATCGTCGCGGTAGCCGGGCCGCTGTGCGAACCGTGCAGAATCGCTGCGACCAACCCGGTGACCAAGACCAGCGCCAGCAGGGTGCCTAGCACCAGCCATCGACCGCGGCGTCTCGGGTACCGCACCGGCGGCGGTAGCAGCCCCGGATAGGCGGCCGACGGCGGCGCCGCCTCGACAGCGTGGCCCGGCGGCGGCATCGCGTAGGGTTGCGGTCCGGGAATCGGCTGGCTGGGATGGGGGTCCGTGAACGGCGGTCCGTCGCTGCCGAGACGATCGTTCGGCGAATACGGACCGGGCATAGGCGGTTTCTCCTGGAGATAGCAGGGCTGAACGACCCTGGACGAGGTAGGCCGCGAGCTTCTCTTAGGAAAGGCTAGCGGGCTTCGGCCCGCAGTGCAGGGACGGCCACAAGCGTGGGTACGCTTAGCTAGCCGAACTTATGAGACGAAGGATGGATTTTTCGTGACGATTGCGGTGACCGGTTCGATTGCAACCGACCATCTGATGCGGTTCCCGGGCCGGTTTTCGGAGCACCTGCTGGCCGACCATCTGCAGAAGGTGTCGCTGAGCTTCCTGGTCGACGACCTGGTGATCCACCGCGGCGGCGTGGCCGGAAACATCGCCTACGCAATCGGCGTGCTCGGTGGGGACGTCGCGCTGGTGGGGGCCGCCGGTGACGACTTCGACGACTATCGCCAATGGCTGCATTCGCACGGCGTCAACACCGACCACGTGCTGATCTCAAAGACCGCGCACACCGCGCGCTTCGTCTGCACCACCGACGAGGACATGGCCCAGATCGCGTCGTTCTACCCGGGTGCGATGTCAGAGGCCCGCAACATCAAGCTGGCCGACGTCGTCTCGTCACTTGGAAAGCCGGAGCTGGTCATCATCGGTGCCAACGACCCGGACGCGATGGTCGTGCACACCGAGGAGTGCCGCAAGCTCGGTCTGGCTTTCGCCGCCGACCCGTCGCAGCAGCTGCCCCGGCTGTCCGGCGGCGAGATCAACAAGCTCATCGACGGCGCCGCGTACTTGTTCACGAATGATTACGAGTGGGAGCTGATGCTGTCGAAGACCGGCTGGTCGGAGTCCGATGTGCTGGGCAAGGTCGGCCTGCGGGTGACCACGCTCGGCGCCAAGGGCGTCGACATCGTGGACAGCGACGGCGGATGCGTGCATGTCGGGGTGGTGCCCGAGAAGAGTCAGACGGATCCCACCGGCGTCGGCGACGCGTTCCGGGCCGGTTTCCTGACCGGCCGCAGCGGCGGTCTCAGCCTGGAGCGGTCGGCTCAGCTCGGTTCGCTGGTCGCGGTGCTGGTGTTGGAGTCGACCGGAACTCAGGAGTGGGACTGGGACCACGAGGTCGCCAAGACGCGCCTGGCGGATGCGTACGGCGATGACGCTGCCGCCGAGATCGGCGCCGTGCTGGCCTGACGCGCTACAGCTGGACCGGATACACCGGCTCGCTGATCTGCGGTGCGATGCTGCGTTCGACGAAGATCGCGTGCCACAGCATGAAGATGAGCAGCGTCCACAGCCTGCGGCTGTGATCGGCTGTGCCGCAACGGTGTTCGTCTAACATCCGGCGAACAGCGTCGCTGTCGATCAGATAATGGGTTGCTGACGCGTTCAGCATCTCGTGCGCCCATTCCAGCAGTGGGCCGGCGCGTAGCCAGTGCCGGATGGGTACCGGGAAGCCCAGCTTCGGCCGGTTGAGCACGTGCGGCGGAACGATGGGCTCCAGCGCGCGCCGCAGCGCGTATTTCGTGGTGGTGCGGGTGATCTTGGCTTGCACCGGCAACCGGGATGCGACCGCGAACACCTCGGGGTCCAGAAACGGCACCCGTAGTTCCAGCGAATTGGCCATTGTCATCTTGTCGGCTTTGACCAGAATGTCTCCGCGCAACCAAGTGAACAGGTCGATGTGCTGCATGCGGGCTACCGGGTCCCAGTCCGCCGATTCGGCGTAGAGCGGTGCCGTGACGTCGGTGTGGGTCCAGTCGTCGCGGAACCCGGGTAGGACGTCACGCAACTGCGCGTCCGAGAAACTGCGGGCGTTGCCGTAGTAGCGCTGCGCCAACGTCAGCGATCCGCGGTGCAGCAGGCTCTTGCCGCGCATGCCCTCGGGCAGCGGTTTGGACATTTTGCCCACCGTACGCCGCAGCGGCGCGGGCAGGTAGTCGAAGGGCTTGAGCGACAATGGCTCTCGGTAGATGGTGTAGCCGCCGAAAAGCTCGTCGGCACCTTCGCCGGAGAGCACCACCTTGACGTGTTTGCGTGCCTCGCGCGCGACGAAAAACAGCGGCACCAACGCGGGGTCGGCCACGGGTTCGTCGAGGTACCAGACGATTTCGGGTAAGGCGGCGACGAACTCGTCGGGAGCGACCACCTTGGCGATGTGCCGCGCGCCGATCGCCTCCGCCGACGCCACCGCGACGTCGATCTCCGAGAAGCCCTCGCGCTCGAACCCGGTGGTGAAT
>DATJOR010000428.1:0-6404 GCA_035506875.1 Mycobacterium sp. | reverse complement strand
TCAGAACCGACGTCATCGATCGCCCGAGCAACGACCTCCGATGCCGTTCATCAGCGTGTTGTAGAAGTAGTGGGCGATTGTGGCGGCCGTTAGCCCCAGCCCGGGCCGGAACCAGTGATGTGTGGAGCTACACATGCCCAGAATCGCGAGCGCGGTCAGGTTCGGCTCGGCGACGGTGAATTGTCCGTCGGCGACGCCGCGGTCGAGCACATCGACGAGGAGTTGGTGGTAACGGGCGCCCTGTTCGGTGATCTTGGCGCGGGCGGTCTCGGGTAGATCGCCGTAGTGATCGAAGACCATGTGCATGTCGCCCGCATGGGTCTCCAGCAGCGAGATTAGATCGGTCATCATTGCCAGGAGCAGGTCGGGCGGGCCGAATTCGCCGCTGCTGACACGCTGTTGGTGGGCGAAGATGATCGGCTCGAAGGACTCCTGGTGCATTTGTGCCAGCAGGTCGTCCTTACTGGTGAAGTAGTAGTAGAGCGACGCCTTGCGAATCCCGACCTGCTTGGCGATGGCCTCCATAGAGGTCTCGTCGTAGCTGCCCGCGCTGAACATCTCGGCGGCGACCTTCATGATCTGGGCCCGCCGAGACGCTGCCGGCAGACGGACTCGCCCCTTCTGATCCACCATGTCGGGCCTCCGTTCGCCGCTGCCCGAGGGCTCACTCTATGACAGGTCGAGCGGCCACTAGTTGCGCGTTCGTTGACGGCGTTGACAGCGCATCGCAGCCCGCCTAAGTTATCTACCGACGGTAGGTAGATAACTTATCTTAGCGTCGCTGGGGGTCAACCTAGGCTGCCGACACTTGTGAAGGGACCGGTGACCGGGTACGCGGTCTTTGGAGGAGGAGCGAGATGGCTGACGGGCAGCCCAGCAACAGCCCACACCCGGCGAAGACCTACCGCGTGGTTCAGTGGTCGGCGGGCCGAATGGGAAAGAAGTCCGTTCGCGCTGTCGTCGATCATCCCGACCTGGAGCTAGTGGGTCTCTACGTCTACAGCGCGGACAAGGTGGGCGTGGATGCCGGGACGCTGGCGGGAATCGGGCCAACGGGCGTCGCGGCCACGCGCGACGTTGAAGATGTCGTGGCGCTGGCTCCCGACTGCGTTCTCTACATGCAGGAGGGCTACGACGTCGACGACCTAACGCGACTCCTAGGGTCCGGGATCAACGTCGTCACAACCCGCAACGAGTTCTTCTACGGCGCCGCGATGGATCCAGTGATCCGGTCACGTATCGAGGCCGCCTGCCAGCAGGGCGGCACCTCGATTCATGCGACCGGCAGTAGCCCCGGTTTCAGCACCACAACGATGCCGTTGACCCTCGTCAACCCCATGCGGCGGCTGGACGAGCTCTCCATCGACGAATACGCGGACATCCCGGCTTCGGTCGGACCGGCGATGATTAAGCGAATGGGCTTCGGCATTCCCATCGACAGCACCGTAATTGACCCCGCACTGCTCGCGCCGGCCGTCATCGGCTACCAGCAATCGATCGCCGCGCTCGCTGACGCGATCAGGCTGCCGCTCGACGGTTTCGAGATCCGCGGCGACCTCGCCCGCGCAGCCGAGGCATATACGCTGGCCGATGGGTTCGTTATCGAAGCAGGGACGATGGGAGGCCAACGCCTCACCGTTGCCGGCATGCGTAATGGCAAGGCGTTCATCTCCTTCCGGGCGCACTGGTTCTGTACCCAGAGGCTCGACCCAGACTGGGATATCGGCGGCGAGGGGTGGCTGTTCACCACCAAGGGGGATGCGCCGATGCAGGTCCGTGTGACCTACGGGCGAACAGATGAGGGGTATTCCGAACACCTTGCTGGCTACACCGCGCATCCCGCGGTGAACGCAATCCCCTACGTCGTGGAGGCCCAGCCTGGAATCGTCACGATCTTCGACCTGCCTCCCGTCATCGCCCGCTTCGACGCTAATCGATGAATCGCAACGCTAGCCGACGTTTTGCCGGGGGTGAATGGCCGCGCGACGCTCACCGGTACGCCCACAAACAACTCACCAACGAACGCAGGAGGCCCAGTGTCCTACGAAAGCACCGCTGAACCCATCAGGATCGGCTGCTTGATGGATTTTCTGCTCCCCGAGCGATTTCCGAAGCAAGCGCGCCGCTCTTGATTGCGAGGTGCTTGATCGCGTCTCGATATTCGTATTCGACGCGCGCGACGAGGTCGGCGACACTGACCACTCGGTCGACACCAATGGCACTGTGTCCGGCGCTGAAGGTTTCACTCTGTGCCGGCCCGCGGTCGGGCCGGGTACCTGTGGACAACCGTGCCATCTCGAAGCCGTCGACGACCTGGCCTGTGGGGGTAATGTCGTCCCGCGATACTGTCTTCGGTACCCGAGTTCGCACTACGCTGGTGGGCAGACCGGTCAGCCCGCTTGTGAGTTCGATGTCGTCAATCGACGCCGCCACGACAGCGTTCTTCCACTGTCTCGGCGCCGCACTCTCGTGAGTGGCGATGAACGCCGTACCCATGTATCCCAGGTCGCAACCGGCCACGACCGCGGTCAGCAGGCTTGCGCCGTCGCAAATTCCGCCGGCGAGGACCATGGGCCCATCCCACATGCGGCGCACTGCGCGAATGAACGCCAAGGGGTTCGCCCAGCCCGTCTGCCCGCCCGCGCCCGCGGTCAGCAGAACCAGCGCATCGGCCCCGGCGGCCACGGCGCGTTCGGCGTGGCGCAGCGAAGCGACGTCTGACAGCACCAGAACACCAGCGTCATGCAATGGGCCTATGACCTGTTGGGGTGAGCCGACGCTGGTGATGACGGCCGGCACGCACCGACGGGTGAGCACCGCCAGGTCCTCCGAGAGGCGGGTGTTGGTGCGATGTACCACAACATTGGGAATCACTGGCCCGCCCTGCTCGCCGAGCATGCCTAGCCATCGATCTACCTCGTCGGACGAAGACGCGTTGTGCACCGGAAAGGACGCACCGACACCCGCGCCGGCCGCGGCCGCGACCACGTCGATCCCGGACACCGCCGTCATCGGGGCGGCAATGAGCGGGATGCGGAACCGTTGGATGAATTCGGCCCATTGCGTGTCCACGCCGTTCATCATACTTTCAGACGTGACAGTATCTATGAAGGGGATGATCCATGGCCCGCGACGCCGTCGTCGTTGTCGACATGCAGGAGTATTTTTGTAGATCGCCGCACGCCTTCATGCGGTTCATGGCGGCTATCGGTGGCGCCGAGGACCACGCGTGGTACGTGCAGCGCTTAGCAGGCCTCGTCATCCCGAACCTGATCCGGCTGACTGAGCAAGCCCGTGCTCACGGGGACGTGGTCGTCGTAACCGAATTCGGCAGCCGCACATCAGATGGCGCCGATCTGCCCCCGTGGGCACGCCGACACAATGAGTGGGCCAAAACGCTCGTTGGCGAACACATGTATCTGCCGTTGACCGATCCGGCGGCCCGCACCATTACCGAACTTGCGCCGCAGCACGGCGATTGGGTGGTGGCTCGGAACTCGAGCGGCCCCCTGGCGAGTACCGACGTCGTTCCCGGGCTGCGCGGTGCCGGCGTGCGGCGCGTCACCGTCGCCGGAGTCGCGACCGACGTATGTGTGACTGGCTGGACTCGCGAACTCGCCGACGCGGGCTTTGACGTCGCCGTTCCCGAAGATGCGTGCGCCTCGCCACTTCGGCGGGGCCACGAGTCAGCCATGGCGGCGGCCCTGGTCACTTTCGGCACGGTGGTCCCGACGACGGCGGAGCTCACCCATGAGGTGTCGGCGTGAACGACGGTCCGCTCCGCGGTGTGCGCATTCTTGACCTTTCGATCGCACTGACCGGACCCTACGCGGTTGCCCTGCTGGCCGACCAGGGCGCCGAAGTTGTGAAGATCGAACGACCCCACGTCGGCGACATTGCCCGCTATCTCGGGGTCAGCGTGAACGGCATGTCAGCGCTATACGTCGTCTGCAACCGAGGAAAGCGTTCCGTTGCTGTGGATCTCAACCAGCGCGACGGCGTCGACATCGTGCGGCAGTTGGCCGAGAACGTCGATGTCGTCGTACAGAACTTTCGTCCTGGAGTCGTCGACCGACTTGGCGTCGGGTACGACGCCATCAAGGCCGTCAATCCCGGCGTGATCTACGTGTCGTTATCGGGCTTCGGCAGCGATGGGCCCAATCGCGACCGCAGCGCATACGACACGGTGATTCAGGCCTACGCCGGATTTGCCGCCAACCAAGCTGATCCGCACGACGGTACCCCGACGTTCTTGCGGCAGACGGCGGCGGACAAGGTGACGGCACTATATGCGTGCCAGGCCATCACCGCCGCGCTGCTAGCGCGCGAACGCGGTTTCGGTGGCCAACATGTCGAATTGTCGATGGCTGACGCCGGAGTCTCGTTCCTGTGGGCAGATTCGGCTGGCAACGAGGTCTTGGTGGCCTCCGATCATTCGCGGCACTCCAGCTTCGTCGCGGGCTTTCAGCCGTTTCGCTTCGACGACGGGTGGGGGACCGTCACACCGACCACTGACCGAGACTTCGCCGGAATGTTCCGCGCACTGGATGTGCCCGGGTGGGACGATCCCCGACTTGCGACGATGGCCGACCGCGCGCAGAATCGCGACTTCACCATGGAGATGATGGACATGTGTTATGCCAAGGCCGCCGAACTGACCATGGCCGAGGCGGCCAAACGATTTGATGCCGAACGCATTCCCTATGCCATGGTCCTCAGCGCCGAAGATCTGATCAACGATCCCCACGCTGTTGC
Organism: Mycobacterium sp.; assembly: GCA_035506875.1. GTDB lineage: Bacteria > Actinomycetota > Actinomycetes > Mycobacteriales > Mycobacteriaceae > Mycobacterium. Next base: position 1,649 of record DATJOR010000428.1, on the reverse strand, counting down.
CGTCGGTATGTTCGAGCAGCAACACCACCCCATCGTCGGCCCGGTCCGCATGCCAAGACATCCTGCCCGTTTCGCAGCAACCCCCGCCGTTCTGCGCGGCGATGCGCCGGCGCTGGGTCAGCACACCGACATCGTGCTCGCCGAATTGGGCCTCGGCGATCACATCGACGATCTCCGTGCGCGCGGCGTGATTGCCTAACCAGTGTCGGTCAGCATTCCGCGCAGAGCAGATGCGACGACATCCGTCGCTGCAGACACCGATATTGCCTTCGGGTCCAGCAAGAGCTGCATTGCCGTGCCGCGCAACATCCCGACGACAACGAGCGCGGTCGCGGCCAAGTCGACGTCGCCATAAGTCTCGGCCAGGGCACGTCGTACCAGCGTGGTGACACCGTCACGGAAGCGGTGGTCCCATTCAACTCTCGACGCGCGCATGCCTCCCGTGGCTGAGAAGCCTTGGGCCCACAGCATGATCTGAACGCGCGCTATGGGATCTGGGCCGGTGACCAGAGCCAGATACGCCTCGACGAACGCCGACAAGCTGTCGAAGCCGCGCTTGCCTTCCATGGCGGATTGAATACGGCTGCTGTAGAGGTCGTCGACTACATTGTTGAGTCGCTCGATCAGCATTGCCTTCGACCCGAAGTGGTGGTTGACCAGCGCATGACTGCACCCCGCGCGTTCGCCGATGGCTGTCAGTGTGACATTGCTCAGACCACGCTCGACGATGAGATCGGCGGTGGCCGAGAGCAGCTTGTACTCACTGCTGGCCCGGCGTTCGGCCTGGGTACGGCGCTCGGTCATCGTGCGAAGAATAGTACGGGCGCTTCGATGGGCTCCAACGATTGCTGGACTAAATGTGGTGCCTGACCTAGCAGCCGGCAGCTCCGGTGTATCGCTGCGTGACATCGTCGGAGGGCATGCCGCGGCACCGTCTGCGCCGTGTCGAAGAGTTGACCGGCGGCTCGCTTTCGCGGCCCCAAGGCATCGCCGAACTCTGTCTGGCCTTCGACGTCGAGCAGCGCCTGCCCTGACCGCCTAGGTCACGCCTTTAACCGGTGGCGAAACAGGAATGCGCTGATGACATCGATGATGCCGATGGCGATCAGCCAGCAGCCGGCGACCAGAGTCAGGATCGCGATCGAATCGAGCGGGGCGATGATCAGCGTCCCGCCGCCGATAACGATGATGACACCGGAGAGCACCTGCCAGCCGCGTGCGGGCAGGTGGTCGAAGGACAACGCGGCCGCGAGCAGGGTCACGCCGCGGAACAGCCAGCCGATGCCGATCCACAAGGCCAAAAGCAGGATCGACTCGAGTTTGTCGCGGAAGCAGAAGAACCCCAGCACCAGCGACACCACACCGGTGAGGAACGCCAGCACTCTCATGGCGGCGCCGGCGTGGGTGCCGAATGCGGCGAACACGTACCCAACTCCGGATACAACCAAGTAGATGCCGAACAGGACACCCGCCACCAACAGCGTCTTACCCGGCCAGGCAAGCACGATGACACCGAGGGCCACGGTCACGATGCCGATGAGGAGAAGCGACTGCCATGCGTTACGAGCAAGCTGCTGCAATGGACCTTCGAATACGGTTTTTTCGCTGGTTGTCATAGCAAAACGATAGCTCGGCGGCGATGCAATGAA
>DATJOR010000427.1:0-4844 GCA_035506875.1 Mycobacterium sp. | reverse complement strand
GCTGGTCCCGACGCCGGGTGACTTCACGGCAGCGCCGACCAGCCCGCCACCGCCGCCGCGCTAGCCACTAATTTCACTCGACAACTTCTCAGGCGCGGCAAGGTTGAGCGGCCGCGCCAGCTGAGTGGGGCCAGTGCGTCCGCGCAGCGCGACGACTTCGGCGACGTCCCAGCACAAGGCTTCGGCGTCAAGGGCGCCGCTGACCGCCACGGCTGAGGCCAGCACGTGGCCGTCCTCGAGCTTGGCCAGTTCGGTGAGCCGCGCGGCCTCGTTGACCGGATCGCCGATCACCGTGTACTCGAAGCGGGCCTGCGCGCCGATGTGGCCGGCTATGGCGCGCCCCGAGGACACCCCGATGCCGAACTCCGCCGAACCGATCACCGGCAGCAGCTCGTCGTGCAGCTCGCGGGCCGCCGCCAGCGCGCCCCCGGATGCATCCGGGTGCTCGATCGGTGCACCGAAGATCGCCAGCGCGGCATCGCCTTGGAACTTGTTGACGAAGCCGCCGTGCCGGCCGACGGTGTCGACCACCACTCGGAAGAACTCGTTGAGCAACAGCACCACCTCGGCGGGTGGTCGTGTGGCCGCGAGCTGGGTCGAGCCGACCAGATCGACGAACAGCACCGCGACATCGCGTTCCTGGCCGCCCAACTCGGTGCCACGCTCCAGCGCCCGGCGGGCAACATCCTCGCCGACGTAGCGGCCGAACAGGTCGCGCAGCCGTTGCCGTTCGGAGAGGTCACGAACCATGTCGTTGAAGCCGGCCTGCAGCAACCCCAACTCGCTGGCGTCGTAAATCTGCATGTGTGCGTTGTAGTTACCGCGCTGTACCTCGCCGAGCGCCCAGCGCAACTGACGCAGCGGATCGGCGATCGACATGGCCACCATAAGCGTGCTGGTCAACCCGATGCCCAACGCCAGCAATGCCAGCAGCAGGATCGGGTTCAGCAGCTTCTCCGGGGGGCCGTGCAGGTACTCGGCCTTGTCGGCGACCACGGTCAGCACAATCGCCAGCAGAGGCACCCCGGTGGACAGCGCCCAGGCCAGCATCTGGCGCCCGATGACGCCTGATGCCCGGATGTTCTCCGGCAGGCCACCCCGCAGGGCGGCGACGGCCACCGGCCGCAGCACCCGCTCGGACTGCAGGTAGCCGATGATCGCGGTAGCGGCCGCACCCAGGCCGGTGGCGACGGCCACCACCGGGGCGGCGTGATGGGCCACCGGCCAGCTGGCGGCGATGAAGATCACGCCGCCGACGAGCCAGGAGGCCAGGTTGATCAGCGTGCGGTAGAACGGCGTACGCAGAGCACGGCTGCGGGCCAGGTCGGTGGCGGCGGGGTCGGTGTCAGTGAGCAGACCGTCGCGGCGTTGCCACCGGAACACCGGCACCAATAGCCGCGCGCTGACCGCGGTTCCGAGGAGGAACAGGAAGACGATCGACCCGGCGAAGGTCGCCAGGTTGACGCCTGGCAATTGTTGCAGTTCGATGCGGTCTTCGGGCGGCAACCCGTAGCGCAGGAAGCCCAGCACCAGCAGCGCGCCGATAATGTCCGCCTGTAGCTGGCTCAGCATGAAAACAGGCCACGGTGTGCGCAGCAGCCACTGGAGGAATCCGCCGATTCGCCCAGGGAGTGCCGCCGCCGTGCTCACGCACCCACCGTATCGGTCGCCGGGGACGAAAAAGTAGCCAAAACGTTCCGTGTACAGCCACTTGTGTTGCGGACTCGTCAGCGGTCGGCAGTACTGTTGCCGGTGATGTCGCGGGTATTCGCACGGCTGGTGGGCCAGGAGTCGGTCGAGGCCGAGCTGGTGGCCGCCGCCGAGGCGGCCCGCGGTGATGCGACTCACACCGCCGCGATGACGCACGCCTGGCTGATCACCGGACCACCCGGCTCGGGGCGCTCGGTCGCGGCGCTGTGTTTCGCCGCCGCGTTGCAGTGCACGTCCCCCGGCGTGCCCGGCTGCGGAGAATGCCGCGCCTGTACGACAACGATGGCCGGCACGCACGCCGACGTTCGCCGGGTCATCCCGGAGGGGCTGTCCATCGGTGTCGGCGAAATGCGCGCGATCGTTCAGATCGCGTCCCGCCGGCCGAGTACAGGGCGCTGGCAGATCGTGCTGATCGAGGACGCCGACCGGTTGACTGAAGGCGCGGCGAATGCCTTGCTGAAAGTTGTCGAGGAGCCGCCGCCGTCCACGGTGTTTCTGCTGTGCGCGCCGTCGGTGGATCCCGAGGACATCGCTCTCACGCTGCGGTCTCGCTGTCGGCATATCGCGCTGATGACACCCTCACCCGAGGCCATTGCCCAAGTCTTGATCGACGGCGATGATCTCACGGCCGAGACGGCGAACTGGGCGGCGTCGGTCAGCGGCGGCCATGTGGGCCGAGCGCGGCGGCTGGCGACCGATCCGGAGGCTCGCGAGCGGCGGCTGCAGGCGTTAGGGCTGGCCCGCGACGCGGCCACCCGATCGAAGGCCTACGGCGCTGCCGAGGCGCTGGTGGCCGCCGCCGAAGCCGAAGCCGCGGTGCTGACCGCCGGGCGCGACGAGGCCGAAACCGAGGAGCTGCGCACCGCGCTAGGCGCGGGCGGCACCGGCAAAGGGACCGCCGGAGCGTTGCGCGGCGCCACTGGCGCGATCAAAGACCTTGAGCGACGGCAGAAGTCGCGGCAGACGAGGGCGTCGCGTGATGCCCTGGATCGCGCGCTGATCGACCTGGCGACCTACTTCCGCGACGCACTGCTGGTGGCCGCTGACGCGACAGCGGTGCGGCGCAACCATCCCGACATGGCAGAGCCCATCGCGGCGATGGCCGCGCATGTTGCGCCCGAGGGGTTGCTGCGTTGCATCGAAGCTGTGCTGGAGTGTCGCGAAGCGCTGGCGGTCAACGTCAAACCCAAATTCGCCGTCGACGCCATGGTCGCCACGATCGGCCAAGCGTTGCGCGACTGAAGTTTGGGCGGTCAACGCGCCCTGCCGTAGACTCGTCCCGCCCGTGAGGGCACGCCACCTTAGCTCAGTCGGTAGAGCGGCTCACTCGTAATGAGCAGGTCAGGAGTTCGATTCTCCTAGGTGGCTCAACGCGGCTCAACGCGGCTCAACGCGGCTCAACGCGGCAGCGCATAGCCCACCGGCCCGGCCGCAACGCAGATCGAGAGTGCGGCCGTGTCGGCCCGCACCGTGATGGCATTGCCCGCCCCGGGCAGGCGGACGTAGACCCGGTTGAGCCCGGGACGCACCGGAACTTTCGTCGCGGGACCCTCGGACAGCGACAGTGTCACCGAGCCGTCGCTGTTGGCCAGGTAATTGATCTCGGCAGTCCAATCCGTCGGCAGCAGTGGGCCGTCCAGGCCGAGGCGCACCGGGTGGTCCGGCTGCACGAAGTAGCCGCACTGCGGCATAGGCCCCGGCCGGATGGCGCGCACCCAGGTCACTTGCGCGTCGACAAGTCGACCCGAGCCGTCCAGTACGCGCAATTGCGTTGTTGCCGAAGCGAATTCCGGGCGGTCACGCAGTAGTGCGAAGATGTGACTGGCCAGGTTCTCCGGCCAGGCGACCCGCCCCAACACCAGCGGATCGACCTCCTGGTCCAGCAGCGGCGCATTCGATGACGCGTGCGCGGCGGCCAAACCGCGACGGGCGTTTTGCAGGTACGGCTGAACGGGGTTGTCCCGCCAGGAGGTCAGAAACGTTGCCGTCGAATAGCCGCTGCTCGCCACGAACGCCACCGCCACCGCCGTCGTCACGACGGCACGGCCCGCCGACGCGTCCAGCCACTGAGACGACGGGCGGTTCGGTGCGCAAAACCCGACGGCGGCCAACAGCGCCAGCACCACGACGAGATCCGGGAAATAGCGCAACGTTTGGGCCAATTCCAGGGCAGTGAATCGCGACGAGCGCATCAGATAGATCGGCACTTGGCAAGCGACGACGTAGCCCGCCGCGGTCAGCCACACCGGCACAATGCGTTGTTTGCGAACCAGCGAAACGCTCAGCGCCACGGCGAGTACCAGCCAGCCCAGCACCCTGACCGCCAACGGCGGAGCAGCCCACGGCGAGGCCGGCGCCCAGCGGGCCCAGGCCCACGGCCCCCCGGCTAAACCGGGAACGATCCCGTGGGTGACCGAGCGCTGCAGCAGATCCCACGTCATCGTCACGTCCGAACTCCACCGCTTCTGGTTGACGACGACGACGTAGACCACGATCCACAAGGCGGTCAGCGCCAGCGACACCGTCCACAATCGAGCGCCAGCCCGCCACACTTTCGCCAGCGCCGCGCGATCACCATGCACGTGGCACAGCAGCGCGGCGACCGCGAAAGCCACGAACGGAATCACCGCGGCCTTCTCGAAGAACAACAGCCCGCCGAGGTAGACCAGCACGCCGGTCACCGCGTAGCGCTGGTCACGGGTCCGGACCAGCAGAAGAGCATCGGCACAAACCCACGCCAGCGCAGCCAGCATCGGCAGCGAGTTGAGCGCCGCCGCCCACCACGCGAACCCCGGAACACCCAGCGGCGTGAAAAGCGCAAAGGTCAACGGGACCAGCAGCACCGGCCGCCAACCCAGAATCACGTTCAGCGCGCGTAACAGCGCCAGCGAGGCCAGCAGTTGCATTACCACCAGGCTGATGGCCGGCCCGACCCAGTTCAGCGGCGCCAGTCGGGTAATCGCACCCGCGACCAGGAAGGCGGCCGGCATGACGTGGCCGTCGTGGTCGTCGAACAGGTACGACGGCGACAGCAGGCCGTGCGTGCCGGCCCGGCCGATCAGGATCAGGTCATCCCAGTAGAAGTAGCCCCGGAACGCCAGCACCGCGCGAATCGCCAGTTGCAACACGATCAG
>DATJOR010000426.1:0-20751 GCA_035506875.1 Mycobacterium sp. | reverse complement strand
CACGCCATGGCCACCCGCGGCCAACGACACACCCAGATCACCACCAACGGGCGACTGGCCTGGACCAACAACACCAGCCCACCCGAAATCAACCACGCCCACCACCCCGACGAACTCCTCCGCGGCGACCCCGACCCACCGAACACGAGCAGTGAGTAGATGCCGCCCTGGCATTGGCTAAGAACTCGATTTGCGGGCTTGCAGCCGGTCGGCCCGCAACCCCAACCTCACGCTTCGAAGGCTGAAGAGCTAGTGCGGGATGACGCCCATCAGGCACGGACGCTGGCTGTGGTCGCAGTAGAACGCGCCGTAGAGCGGGGCCGCCGCGACGACCGACGCAAACACCGCCGAGATCATCGCAATTGCCAACGCCGACAACAGCGGCCGGTCGGGCACCATCGCCAGCATCAACCCGGTGACCACGCACACAACGACATAGACCAAAACCACGAAGACAACCGCGGTCTTGTGTGCGGACGGGTCGTGGGTCCACCAGTAGAACAAGCCGGCGCCGATGGCCGCCGCCGGAACCCACACCGCCAGCAGCATCAGAATGAACTGCCACCACTTCAGCGAGAAGTAACGGCCCGGCACGCTGATCGGCGGCGCCGGCGCGTGCGGCGAACCCGACAGCGCATCGTCCGTTCCGACTTCAGCCACCGGGGCAGGGCTGCTCGACGGCTCATCGACCGGCTCGATCGCCGACGTGTCCGACTGCCCTCGCCGCCACCATCGGCGGCGAGCCGGCGGATTCGGTTCGATGAGCTCCGGCTCGGCCCTCGGGAATGCGCCGGTGTCGAAGATCGGCGTGTAGGGCTCGGTCTTCGGCATCGATGCGGTGTCCACGCCGTTCGTGTCAGCCACGGGTCGTCACCTCGATCAGCGCCAGCACACCGAACCATCCCGGCGCCAGCGCCAGGATGAACACGCCTAGCGCGGTCAGCCACCGGCGCCGAGACAACAAGATCACCAGCAGTCCGACGGCGCTGGGAAACCCGACGACCAACGCGATCGCGACGTCCGGACGCATCCGCGCGTGATCCACCGTCATCGCGGCGGTGGCGCCGAGCACTCCGAACGCCACGCCGAGCAGCATTGCGCTGGTCAGCAGCCAGGTCCGCGGCAGCGGGATCACCCTTTGACGATACTGCTGCAACCGCTCGCTACGGCTTTACCGGCGCGGCGCGCCGCGCTGGTACTGAGCAGGCGGCGTCCGCGGCGGCGGGCACCACCGGTGAGCGTGCCGGCGGGCGTTCGCCGCGCTCGTAGTCGGCCCCGGTGATCACCGCGGTGGCCGTGAGCTCTGCGTTTTCGGCGTCACTGAAAGCGCGCCCGCGGGATAAAAACCGCATCCCCTCAGGTGCTTCCAGACTGAATCCGCCGCCGCGGCCGGGCACCAGGTCGATGACGAGCTGGGTGTGCTTCCATGCCTGGAATTGCGGCCCGGAGATCCACACCGGCACCCCGCCGTCCACGTCCAGGACACCGAGCAGCACGTCGCGGTCACCGACGATGAAGTCGCCGTCCGGGTAGCACATCGGTGACGACCCGTCGCAGCAGCCGCCGGACTGATGAAACATCACCGGGCCGTGCCGGTCGGCCAGTTCACCGAGCAGCTTGGCCGCAGCGGCGGTGACGACCACCCGGTGGGTCATCAGAAGAATCCCTGTGCCTTATTCGAGTAGGACACCAACAGGTTCTTGGTCTGCTGGTAGTGGTCGAGCATCATCTTGTGGTTCTCCCGGCCGATACCGGACTGCTTGTAGCCGCCGAACGCCGCGTGCGCCGGGTAGACGTGGTAGCAGTTGACCCACACCCGGCCGGCCTGGATGTCACGGCCGGCCCGGTAGGCGGTGTTGCCGTCACGGCTCCACACGCCGGCGCCCAGACCGTAGAGGGTGTCGTTGGCGATCGAGATCGCGTCGTCGTAGTCGGTGAACGACGCCACCGACACCACCGGCCCGAAAATCTCCTCCTGGAAGATCCGCATCTTGTTGCTGCCGGCGAAGATGGTGGGCTGCACGTAATAGCCGCCGGACAGATCCCCGCCCAACTCGGCGCGCTCCCCACCGCAAAGGACCCTCGCGCCTTCATCCTTGCCGATTTCGATGTAGGACAACACCTTTTCCAGCTGGTCGTTGGAGGCCTGCGAACCGATCATCGTCTCGGTGTCCAGCGGGTCGCCCTGGCGGACCGCCTTGGTGCGGATGGCCGCTAATTCCAGGAACTCGTCGTAGATGTCGGCCTGCACCAGGCTGCGCGACGGGCAGGTGCACACCTCGCCCTGGTTGAGGGCGAACATGGTGAACCCTTCCAGCGCCTTGTCCTGGAAGTCGTCGTTGGCGGCCATCACGTCGGAGAAGAAAATGTTGGGGCTCTTGCCACCCAGTTCCAGAGTGACCGGGATCAGGTTCTGGCTGGCGTACTGCATGATCAGTCGCCCGGTGGTGGTCTCCCCGGTGAACGCGACCTTGGCGATCCGGTCACTCGACGCCAGCGGCTTGCCGGCCTCGGTGCCAAACCCACTGACGACGTTGACCACGCCCGGCGGCAGCAGATCGCCGATCAGCGACATCAGGTAGAGCACCGATACCGGGGTCTGCTCGGCGGGCTTGAGCACCGCGGCGTTGCCGGCCGCCAGCGCCGGCGCCAGCTTCCAGGTGGCCATCAGGATCGGGAAGTTCCACGGGATGATCTGCCCGACGACGCCGAGTGGTTCGTGGAAGTGATAGGCGACGGTGTCCTCGTCGATCTGGGACAGCGAACCCTCCTGGGCGCGGATCGCGCTCGCGAAATACCGGAAATGGTCGGCCGCCAGCGGGATATCGGCGGCCAGCGCCTCGCGGATCGGTTTCCCGTTGTCCCAGACTTCGGCCAGCGCCAGCGCATCCCGGCTGGCCTCGATGCGGTCGGCGATCCTGTTCAAGATCGCAGCCCGCTCGGCCGGGGCGGTCTTACCCCACGCCGGTGCCGCCGCATGGGCGGCATCAAGCGCCTTGTCGACGTCGGCCGCCTCCGAGCGCGCCACCTCACAGAACGGCTGACCGGTGACCGGTGTCAGGTTCTCGAAGTATCGGCCGCCCACCGGCGCCACCCACTCGCCCCCGATGAAGTTGTCGTAGCGCGACTCATACGACATCAGCGCCCCAGCGGAGCCCGGACGTGCGAAGACGGTCATGGGATCAGCTCCTCGTTCGACGGTGTTATACAGCTCACACTACCGCCGCCGTCAGAATGGCCCCATGTCTGGTGATGAGGTTTTCGACCCCTATCTATGGCTGGAAGACGTCCTCGGCGAGGACGCGCTGGATTGGGTCCGCGCCCGAAATGAGCCGACAGTCGAGGAGTTTTCCGGCGACGAGTTCGAGCGGATGCGCACCCAAGCGCTCGAGGTGCTCGACACCGACGCCCGGATCCCGTACGTGCGCCGTCGCGGCGACTATCTGTACAACTTCTGGCGCGACGCCGCCAACCCGCGCGGGCTGTGGCAACGGACCACACTGGACAGCTATCGCAGCGATAAGCCGGACTGGGATGTGCTGTTGGACTTAGATGAATTAAGTCGAGTTGACGATAAAAACTGGGTGTGGGCCGGCGCGAATGTCATCTACCCCGAGTACACCCGAGCCCTGATCAGCCTCTCCCCCGGCGGCTCGGACGCAGCCATCGTGCGTGAATTCGACATGGCCACACGCGAATTCATCGACGACGGGTTCGCGTTGGCGGAGGCCAAGTCTCAGACCAGTTGGGTCGACCCGGACACCCTGCTGATCGGCACCAATTTCGGCGAAGGCTCACTCACCGAATCCGGCTATCCGCGGATCGTCAAGCGCTGGCGCCGCGGACAACCGGTCGACGATGCACTGACGGTGTTCGAAGGCTCGTCCGACGACGTCATCGTGGCCGCGGGGGTCGACCGCACGCCGGGCTTCGAGCGGACGATGCTACGACGGGCCCTCGACTTCTTCAATGACCAGGTCTACGAGCTGCGCGGTGACGAGTTGATCCGCATCGACGCGCCCACCGACGCGTCCATATCGGTGCACCGGCAGTGGTTGCTGATCGAGTTGCGCACCGACTGGATCACCGGCAGCGCCAGCTATCCGGCGGGTTCGCTGCTGGCGGCCGACTATGACGAATTCCTCGCCGGTACAGCACAGTTACGGGTGGTGTTCGAGCCTGACGCGCACACCAGCCTGTTGCACTACGCGTGGACCCGCGATCGCCTCGTCCTCGTCACGCTGTCCGACGTGGTCAGCCGGGTCGAGATCGTCACACCGGGCACCTGGCAGCGTCGGCCGGTGCCAGACGTGCCGCCCAACACCAACACCGTAATCGTCGCGGCCGATGACACCGGTGACGAAATCTTCCTGGACTCCAGCGGATTCACTACGCCCTCGCGGCTGTTGCACGGCGCAGTCGACGGGCCACTGGAAGAGATCAAATCCGCGCCGGCTTTCTTCGACGCCGAAGGCATGACCGTCGCGCAGCATTTCGCCACGTCGAAGGATGGCACCGCGATCCCGTATTTCGTTGTGCGCCCGCGTGATGCGACTGGCCCCGGCCCGACGCTGCTCGGCGGCTACGGTGGATTCGAGGTGGCACGTACCCCCGGATACGACGGCGTATTAGGTCGGCTGTGGCTGGCGCGCGGCGGCACCTTTGTGCTGGCCAACATCCGCGGCGGTGGTGAGTACGGCCCCGGCTGGCACACGCAGGCGATGCGCGCGGGCCGCCACTTGGTCGCCGAGGACTTCGCTTCGGTGGCAACCGATTTAGTGGACCGCGGAATTACCACCGTGCAGCAACTCGGGGCGCAGGGCGGCAGTAACGGGGGGCTGCTGATGGGCATCATGCTGACCAAGTACCCGGAGTTGTTCGGTGCGCTCGTCTGCCAGGTGCCGTTGCTGGACATGCGCCGCTTCCATCTGCTACTGGCGGGCGCGTCCTGGGTTGCCGAGTATGGCGACCCAGACAATCCGGATGATTGGGAGTTCATCGCCGAGTACTCGCCCTACCAAAATATTTCTGCCGACGTCGCATACCCGCCGGTGCTGATCACCACGTCCACCCGCGACGACCGGGTGCATCCCGGGCATGCACGCAAAATGACGGCGGCGTTGGAGGCGGCCGGGCATCGGGTCTGGTACTACGAGAACATCGAGGGCGGCCATGCCGGCGCCGCCGACAACGCGCAGACCGCGTTCAAGTCGGCGCTGAGCTTCTCATTTCTCTGGCGCATGCTAGACACTTGACAGGCCAAACGGTGAAGGCGAGGTGTGGCGCGATGCGGGTGCGGTGCGTGCTGTCCGCGATGGTCGCGGCAGTGGCACTGTTCGCAGCGCCGGGCTGCACGAGGGTGGTGACCGGTAGACCGGCTGTCAGTGCCCTTGCCGACGCCGGCGCCCAGGCCCCCGTCGTCGCAGCACCGAAACGCTCAGTCTGCGAAGAGGTTCTTTCACCGCTGTCCCCGATCCAGTCGCGCAGCCCGGCCGAGCCGGTGATGCGGATCCCGCAACCACCCGGCTGGCAGCGCGCGACCGAGCTCGATTCGGACATCGTCCGCTACGCGATGACCAATCAGGATTTGGCCGGCAATGGCTTCATGCCCACCGCCGTCGTCACCCTCGAATACGCACCCGGCACGAACCAAGATCAGCAGAAGATATTCGACCAGGAACGCGCGATGCTGTCCGACCGCCTCGGCGTCACCAACATGCGCACAACCGAGACCACCCGGTGCGGCCAAAGGGCGGAGGTCGTCCGCTACGACGCGCCGGCCCTGGGCCAGATTCCGCCACGCGCGGCCACGACGCTCATCGTGATCGCCGCGTTTTCCGGCAACGAATACGCGGCGACGGTCACCGTCCAGGCCGCCGACCCCGACAACCCCACATACGTGCGCGACGCTCAGGCCATTCTGACCGGGTTCCAGGTGCTGCCCCCGGCCAAGGGGTAGTCAGCCGGCGACGCCGATAACGTTTCGCGAACATATTTGAAAAAATCCGGCGCTTCGACTTTCCTTACGACCGGCTAAGGCGTACCTTAAAGCCACATAAGAAAGATGTATGGGGAGTCTTAGGGGGCGAGGAGGCCGCCCGGCGTCCCGAGAGACCAGCGGAGGAGGTCGAGATGACTCCACTTACGGTGGCGTGTTTCGTGATCGCCGCTCCGGTCGCCGGGCTTGGCCTTCTTGAGTTACAGGCGAAGCTCGAGCGTTGGGACCAGCGACGCCACGCTGACGATTAGTACTGACACCCCGTAAGCACGGCACTTGAGCTGAGCTGCCAGCATTCAGCTATGCCAGCTGCTCAGTTCGAAACATTGCTGTACACCACGGCGGGCCCGGTTGCCACCATCACGCTGAACCGTCCAGACCGCCTCAATACGATCGTCCCGCCGATGCCCGACGAAATCGAGGCCGCGGTCGGCCTGGCCGAGCGAGACCCCGACATCAAGGTGATCGTGCTGCGCGGCGCGGGGCGGGCGTTCTCCGGCGGCTACGACTTCGGCGACGGCTTCCAGCAGTGGGGCGAAGCGATGATGACCGACGGACGCTGGGATCCGGGCAAGGATTTCGCCATCATCACGGCCCGCGAGACCGGACCGCATCAGAAGTTCATGGCTATCTGGCGGGCCACCAAACCGGTGATCGCCCAGGTGCACGGCTGGTGTGTCGGCGGAGGCAGCGATTACGCGCTGTGTGCCGACATCGTCATCGCCAGCAACGACGCCGTGATCGGCACCCCGTACAGCCGGATGTGGGGCGCCTATTTGACCGGCATGTGGTTGTATCGGCTGAGCCTGGCCAAGGTCAAGTGGCACGCGCTGACCGGCAGGCCGCTGACCGGTGTGCAGGCCGCCGAGGTCGAGCTGATCAACGAGGCGGTGCCCTTCGAGCGGCTGGAGGCCAGAGTCGCCGAGATCGCCGCTGAGCTGGCGCGAATCCCGTTGTCGCAGTTGCGGGCCCAAAAGCTGATCGTCAATCAGGCCTACGAGAACATGGGGTTGGCGTCCACCCAGCTGCTGGGCGGCGTCCTCGACGGCCTGATGCGCAACACCCCCGAAGCGCTCGATTTCATCCAGACCGCGGCCACCAAAGGTGTCCGGGCGGCGGTCGAGCGCCGCGACGGGCCGTTCGGTGATTACAGCCAGGCCCCGCCGGAGCTGCGACCCGACCCATCGCATGTCATCACGCCATAGCGCTCTGTCACGCGCCGTTTCCGGCGAGTGTTGGTCGAGCCAGCAGAATCTGGTCAACGATCATGTAACCCTGCGCGAACGCGAGCCTCCCTGCCGCCAAATACAGTCGCCAGGCTCGGGCAGCCTCCTCGCCGATCAGTGCAACAGCTGCGTCCCAACGACTTTCGAGATTATCGATCCAGGTGTCGACTGTGCGCACATAGTGTTCCCGCATCGCCTCGACAGCGATCGTCGCCAGGCCTGCCTGCTCAAGCAAAGCGATGGTCTGGCCGAGCGGACGCATGTGCCTGTCCGGTGCGACGAACGAGCCACTGAACGCTCCTCCCGGGTGGCTGCCAGGTCGAGCCATCTGCTGGATCAGCACCCGCGCGCCGGGGCGAACACAGCCGTGCAGAATCCGCGCGTAGGTCGGGTAGTTGCGCCGGCCCACGTGTTCACCCATCTCGATCGATGCCGCTGCGTCGAACGGGCCGTCCGTGATCGCGCGGTAATCCTGCAGACGGACCTCGACTCGATCGCCCAGTCTCCGCTCGATCGACGCGGCGTCGATGTAGGCCTTTTGCTCGGCCGACAGGGTTGTGCCCACAACGCGTGCGCCATAATGCTCGGCGGCGTGCAGAGTTAGCGAGCCCCAGCTGCATCCGACGTCGAGCACCCGCATGTCGGGCCGCCGATCCAGCCCGAGCTTGCGGCAGATCCGGTCCAGGTTGTCGCGTTGCGCCTGCTCAAGCGTGGTGCCCGGCCGGTCACGTTTCCAATAGGCGCAGGAGTAAGCCATCGACGGATCGAGGATCAGCCGGTAGAACGCTTTCGACAGGTCGTAGTGGCGATGGTTCGCCGCCCCGTCGTGGGACATACTGTTGAGCCGACTGCGCATCCGGGCCTGGCTGGCAGACGGCGGCAGCGGTCCACCGATCGCGCCCAGCCGCGCCGCGACGGCGCACAGGCGCTCCAGCGCCCGCGGCGATTCGCGCAGCGGCCTCAGTCCTCGTTCGGTGATCTGTGTCCACACCTGGGCCAAAGCAGCCCCGAGGTCACCGTCGACGTCGAGCTCGCCGCTCACGTAGGCCTGTGCTGCAGCGAGTTCACTTGGGTGCCAAAGCATCCGGCGAAGTGCAGCTGCACTGCGCAGCCACACCACCGGGGCGGCCGCAGGCCCCGCGATGCTGCCATCCCAGGCAATCAGCCGGATTGGCAGCTGGCCACCGATAAGCGGCTCGATCGCCGCCGCCAACATGGGCGCAACGGCGGTTGCCTCGCCCAATGGGGCTCCTTAGTGTCGAAGACGACGGTCTGATGTAGGTGATTCGGAGCCATGAGCCTTCTGGATAGCGATTAGCCGTAGGTAAACGAAAAGACCTGCAGCCCTTTGCTTGAACGCACGTGCAATAGTCCGCGGGCGATACGGTTGCCGGCGACGATCTGGTGTGAGGTCGGCGGTCCGCTCACCGGGACGGCCGTCGTTTTCCCGTCACGCGTCACCGTCAAACTTCCGGTTCCGCCGACGACGATGTAGACGTTCTTGGCGTAGTAGTTCAGCTCGATGCCGGCGTTATCCCCGGCGGCGGTCGCGCCCTCGTAGTCCAGTTTCCATGGTCCCTGCAGCGCGAACGTGTCGTTCGGCAACGCCGACGGGTAGGCGAAGTTGGTCCGCCCCTCGTCGTAGATCCCGCCTCCGGCGTAGTTGACCATCTTGCCGATGCCGAAGTATGTCTCGGGGGTCAGGCCGTTTTGCGGGGTGGTGTCGGGTGCGTCTACCGCCGGCGGTAGCGTGACTCCGGACCGCGCGCTGGTAAGCAGCTCGCGGATCAGCTTTTCGGTTTCGTCGTAGGACCCTTCGCCGAACTTGATATGGCGCACAACGCCGTTCGCGTCGATCAGGTATTCGGCCGGCCAGTACATATTGCGGTAGTTCGTCCACGTCGAGTAGCTGTTGTCCAGAGCGACCGGGTAGGTGATGCCGATGTCGGCGGCGCCCTTTTTGACGTTGTCGGTGACCTTTTCGAACGCATACTCCGGTGTGTGCACCCCGATGACCTCGAACCCGTCGCCCTGGTAGGCCTTGTACCAGCCTTCGACGTGCGGGATGGCGCGTTGGCAGTTGATGCAGGAATAGGCCCAGAAGTCGATCAGCACCACCTTGCCCCGCAACGCATGTAGGTCGAGAGGCTTGTCGCCCGGGGTGTTCAGCCACGCGGTGATGCCCTTGAGATCCGGTGCGGGCCCGCAATTCTGTAATTGTGTGGAGCCATTGAAGCAGTTCGACAACTCTTTGTTCTGGTCGGTGACAATGCCGCCGAGCTGTTGCTGGATCTGTTGGGTGTTGCCTAGCTTGCTCTGCAACGAGCTGGTGTAGTCCGGAATGGACCGCTGCAGTGCCGCAGGCAGATTGAACACCAACGCCACCGCCAGGAGCAGCGTCACAACCCCTGCTGTGACGCGGATCTGGCGCTGACGACGGCGAAAAGCGCTGACTCTGCCGGCAACTCGTTGACCAGCCAGCGCGAAGAACAACAGCGGCACCGCCGTGCCAAGGGCGAATGCCAACGTCAGGACGATGACGGGCAAACCGATGTTCGCGGTGGCACCGGCCACCACGATTGCGGCCAGCACCGGGCCCGCGCACGGCACATAGAGCACGCCGAGCGCCAGGCCGAGACCAAACCCGTCGGCGCGGGTGGCGATCTGTTTTTGCGGGATCCGGGCAAACGGTCGCTCCAACAGCTGCTCGAAGCGCGGGAAGATCAGGCCGAGACCGATCGCCACCAATGCGGCCAACGCGACCCAGCGGATGGCGTCCTGCGGCAGATGCAGCAACGACAACAGTGCCGAGCCGACCAGCGTGACCAAGCTGAAGCTCAGCACCAGTCCACCGATCACCCGATATGGCTGCAGCACTTCGCGTTTCGACTTAACCGCGACCGCGACCGCGCCGTCGGCGCTGCCCTGGGTGCCAGAGCCTTGCGTGCCCGAGAAGAAGATCACCGGCAGCACGGGCAGGATGCACGGCGAGATGCCGGTGATCAATCCTCCGACCAGACCGATCAGCGCTAGCGACAACATATTTACTATTCGATACCACATCTCGCGCGGATGGGTATCACCCGCGAGCCCGCACAAGCGACAAGGCAGCCCGGCGGACCGGGCTGCCTTGTTCTCGGCGGAGTTGTAGGCCGTTACTGGCTCGGCGGCGTCAGCACCGTGTCGATCATGTACACCGTCGCGTTCGCGGTGTGCACTCCTCCGCACACCAGGCCCGCGTCGTTGACTTTCAGACCGTTGCCCTGGCCGGCCACCTTCACGTCAGCGCCCTGCAAGGTCTTGTGGGCGCCGTCAACGGTGTTCGGGCTTTCCTGCCCTTGCACCACGTGGTACGTCAGGATGCTCTTCAACATGTCGGCGTTGGTTTTGAGCTCGTCGATCGTGCTCGCCGGCAGCTTGTCGAATGCGGCGTTGGTCGGCGCAAACACCGTGTACTGACCGCTGTTCAGGGTGTCGACCAGGTTGACGTTCGGGTTCAGCTTCCCGGACAGCGCAGCGGTCAGCGTCGACAGCATCGGGTTGTTCGACGCCGCCGTCGCGACCGGGTCTTGCGCCATTCCGGTCACCGAGGCCGGACCGCTCGGATGCTGTGCGGCGTAATCCGCGCATCCCGTACCAATCAGATTGGCCGCGGGCATCATTGCGGTGGTGGTGACGGGCGCCATCGTGCTCATGGCCGGGGTCGCGCTGCTCTGTGGGGCGGACTCCGACTGTTTGCTCGAACACGCCGAGAACCCCACCGCGGCGATCGCCGCCAGGCTCACTGCGAGCGTCTTTCTCTGCACGTTTTTCATTGCGCTTCGGCTCCTTCGTCAAAGTGTCAGCGGCGGTGCCGCCTTACGGGTCGGACAGTCGCTATTCGGAGCACCCGCCGCGTTGGATGGCTCACACAGGTCGATCGTTGTCATCCGCTTTCGCGCCGGCTCCGAATAGATGGTGTGGAAGAGTCATTTCAACTGTCGGCTGAGGACCATGCCGCTCGGATCCATTTCGAACGGCGGACGATGACCCAACTCGGCCAAAACCGCTCGCCGACAATAGGTTCGCAGCGCTCGCCAGCGGTCCCCAAAGTACCTTCCGGACCGCTTGCCGCGGCCTCGGCAGTCGTCGCCAAGCGGTTATTGCACCGCGTCGCCACTCGGCTGCCGCTACGAATTGTCTATTCCGACGGCACGGTGATTGGCACCGCCGATGCGGCATCGCCAACGCTGGTGATCAACCAGCCCGACCGGCTGGCACGCCGGATCGGCCGGCACGGTCTGATCGGCTTCGGTGAGTCCTACATGGCCGGCGAGTGGGAGTCGGATGCCCTCACCGAGGTGTTGACCGCCCTCGCGACCAACATCGACAACTTGGTTCCGCCGCCGCTGCAATGGCTTAGACCGATCGTCGTCGCCTCCCAACCGGATTCATCAAGGCCCAGCCGGGAGCAGGCTCGCCGCAACGCCGCCGCGCACTACGGCCTGTCGAATGACCTGTTCGAGGAATTCCTCGACGAGACCATGACGTACTCGAGCGCAATGTTCGCCAGCCTGCCGGCGTCGTGGCCGGACCTTGCTGGGGCGCAACGGCGCAAGATCGACCGGTTGTTGGACGCCGCCGACGTGCGCCCCGGCACCCGGCTCCTGGAAATCGGCACCGGATGGGGCGAGCTGGCGGTCCGCGCGGCACGACGCGGAGCACAGGTCCGCTCGGTAACGCTGTCGGAACATCAGCAATGGCGGGCCAGCCGTCGGATCGCCGGCGCCGGTCTGTCCGAGCGTGTCCAGATCGACCTGCGCGACTATCGGGACGTCGGCGGAAACTACGACGCGGTGATATCGGCCGAGATGTTCGAAGCGCTCGGATTTCAGGCATGGCCGAACTACTTCCGCACCGTTGAGCGGCTGCTTACGCCCAACGGGCGGCTGGTGATCCAGGCCATCACCATGCCGCATCACCGGATGTTGGCGACCCGCAACACCCGCACCTGGATGCAGAAGTACATCTTTCCTGGCGGGCTGATTCCGTCCGTGAAGGCTATTCTCGACATCATCGAGGGCCAGACCGGGCTACGACCCGTCGACATGTTCTCGCTGCGCGAAGACTACGCAGAGACGCTACGACTGTGGCGGGAGCGCTTCATGCAACGCCGAACGACATTGGCGCACATCGGTTTCGACGAGGTTTTCGCCCGAATGTGGGAACTGTACCTTGCACACGCGGAGGCCGGATTCCGGTCGGGTTATCTCAACGTCTACCAATGGACGTTCGTCAATGAGGCTGGGCCGTGATCGTCGACTTCGCGATCGTTTCGGGCGCCTCGGCTGCGGCGCTGCTGGTCGTCCATGCGGTCACGTTCGCGATCGGCCGCCGCATCGGGCGCTACAACGTCGTCGACGTGGCCTGGGGGCTGGGCTTCGCCGCGGTCGCCGCGGTCGCCGCGATCCTCGGCACCGGCGACCCGGCCCGCCGGTGGCTGTTGCTGGCACTGGTCGCGATCTGGGGCCTGCGGCTGAGCTGGTACATCTACCGAAGGTCGGCGGGCCAGGGTGAGGATCGTCGCTACGCCGACCTGTTGCGTGGCGCCTCCGTGGGACAGGTGGTCCGCAAGGTTTTCCTGCTGCAGGGCTTCGCGGGCTGGTTCATCTCGTTGCCGCTGCAACTCTCGGCGGTCAGCGGCCCCACACCGCGGCGCTGGATGGCAGCGACGGTGGCCGGCGTTCTGCTGTGGGGCACCGGTGTCGTCTTCGAAGCTCTGGGCGACCGTCAGCTGCGGGTCTTCAAATCCGACCCGGCGCACAAGGGTGTGGTGATGGACCGCGGCCTGTGGGCGTGGACGCGTCATCCCAACTACTTCGGCGACGCGTGTGTGTGGTGGGGGCTGTGGTTGATCACGATTACCGCGTGGTGGTCGCTGACGACAGCACTGTCGCCGCTGCTCATGACCTACTTTTTGGTCTACGTCACCGGCGCCCGGCTGACCGAGAACTACATGGCGGGCCGCGCTGGCTTCGGCGAATACCAGGCACGGACATCCTTTTTCGTACCCCGGCCACCCCGGTGTACGCCCGGATCGGCGCAAAATGATGACGGCCGTCGCTGAATCGCTAAGCTACTGGTCAATGACCGGACCGCGGCACGGCAGCGACCTGGACGCATTGCTGCACCGGGTGGCGGGCCGCGACGCGGACGCGTTCGCCGCGCTCTACGACCACACCAGGGCGCGGGTGTACGGGCTGGTGACTCGAGTGCTGCGGGACTCTGGCTACAGCGAAGAAACCACCCAAGAGGTGTACCTGGAGGTGTGGCGGACCGCCGACGCGTACGACTCGGCAAAGGGCTCCGCACTGTCGTGGCTGATGACAATGGCGCATCGGCGGGCCGTCGACCGGGTGCGCGCCGAGCAGGCCGCCGGCCAACGAGAATCGCGTTACGGCGCGGCCACTGTCGAGCCGTCACTTGATGTCGTCGCCGAATCGGCGCTCGCGGCCGATGAACGCCGTCGGGTGGTCGAGTGCCTCGATGGGCTGACCGATACTCAGCGGCAGTGCATCGAAATGGCCTACTACGGCGGGTTGACCTATGCCGAAGTGTCGCAACGCTTGTCGGCCAACCTGTCGACGATCAAATCACGGATGCGCGACGCGCTGCGCGGGCTCCGCAATTGCCTGGGTGTGCCATGACCGAGCCCACCGATTTCGAACTGCTCGAGCTGGCCACGCCGTACGCGTTGCACGCGGTATCCGATGACGAGCGCGCCGCCATCGACCGGCAGCTCGCCGCGGCGCCGGCATCGGTCGCCGAAGCTTTCCGCGAAGAGGTGCGTGCGGTCCGCGAGACGATGACGACAGTGTCGGCGGCGACGGCCGCCGAGCCACCGACCCGTCTTCGCGCGGCGGTGCTGGCCGCGGTGCAACCCGACGTCGGACATCGATCCCGTTGGCGTGCAGTAGCATTGGCTGCGGCAGCCGCAATAGTGGTGGGATTGGCCGCGTTCGGAGCCGGCATCGCGCTGCGCCCACCGCCTAAGCCCACCATGGCCGAGCAGATCATGGCAGCACCGGACGTGCGAACGGTCTCCGGCCAATTGGCCGGTGGGACAGCGACGGTGCTGTTCTCACACGATAGGAACGCGGCCGTGTTGGTGATGAATAACGTACCGCCACCGTCGCAGGGCACGGTGTATCAGATGTGGTTGATCGGCGACAAGGGGCCGACCTCGGCGGGCACGATGGACACCGCGGCCGTCGCGCCGTCGACCACCGACACGTTGACCAGCCTCGGGAATGCCACTGCGCTGGCGTTCACCGTCGAACCCGGCAACGGGTCACCGCAGCCGACCGGAAAGATCCTTGCCAAGCTGTCGTTGACCTAGAAGTCACGACTTTCGCAGACTGCCAAGCACCGCCGCGAGGATGCCGAAAGCCACCAGCACTCCGCCTGCGGCCAGGGTCAGGTCGAGCCAGTGATGCAGGCTGCCTTCGGCGTCGCCGACCATGATGTCGGCGATTCGGCGGATGTCTCCGGTGGTGTGGTTCAGCACATCGCCCAGACGGCGGCGGACGAGTTCGATCGCCGCCCAACCGGCTGCGCCGACCAGCAGCGCCGAGATACCCAGGCCGGCCAGCGCCCTGCCTCGGCTGCGTGTGACGGCGAGTGTCAGCAGCGCACAGCTGCCGGTCGCTGCTGCCGCGGCGATGGTCACCCACGGGCCCCAGGTCGCCAGCGGCCGTAATTTCCCTGGCTGCAATATCTTTGAGTTTGTCACCGTCACCGGAACCCCCACCGTCTCGGGCACCTGCACATGAAAGTTCGACAGCATCGGCGCGAACGCGCTGTCTTTCAACATCGCGGACAGGTCGACCACCCACTGGTCACCTTGGGACTGCGCGTGAGCGCCAGTGAACATCCAGTCGTGCACCATGCGGTTGACATCAGCGAACTGCGGCGGGAAATCCGGGCCGGCGGTATACCCGGCGGCCACCTCGTGAACCCGTGATGAATCGACGTGGTAGCCGTGCTGATTGATCAGCCCAAGAGCCCGAGTGGTGAGCTCGGATGCCACCGCGGCCTGCAGCAGCGGATCACTCGACGCCTTTTCGGCCATCGCCGCGTAGCCGTCGACATCGACGACGTGCGTCTGCACCCACGCCGTCGGCACGGCGACGGCCAGCCCGACGGTGGTGAACAGCCATAGCAGCAGCGTCACCGCGAATCGCACGTGGTGGCCCCGAAGTCGGCGGCTATTTGGCGGCGCGACGCGGACGCGACAACGCCATCTTCGTCATCATCCGATTGATCCGCTTCAGTGCCTTCAGCGAATTGTGGTAATAGTTCTGGCCCGCACCGACATTGGTGCGCGGCGTGACGACCGTTTCGACGCGGCAGAATTTACGCAGCCCGTCGGCGCCACCGAATCGCGCCCCGATGCCCGACGTCTTCCAGCCGCCCATCGGCGCCGTCGTGCACATCAGGTTGGTGATCACGTCGTTGATGTTGACCGCCCCGCAATCGATCTGCAGCGCAACCTCTTTGGCCCGATCGGCGTCGCGGGAAAACACCGATGCACTCAGTCCGTATTCGCTGTCGTTGGCCAGCCGGATCGCTTCGTCGACGGAGCCGACCTTCATGATCGGCAGGGTCGGGCCGAAGGTCTCCTCGGTCATGCACGCCATCGAGTGGTCGACGTCGACAAGCACCGTCGGCGGGTAGAAGCTGCCCGACGTGTCGGTGCGCTGGCCGCCGGTCAACGCCCGTGCACCGGCGGCCACCGCGTCGCGGACGTGGCGCTCGGTCACCGCCAGCTGCTGCTCGTCGATCAGTGCTCCGAAAGTCTTGCCCTCGCCCGCGCCCACCTGCAGCTTCTCCACGTCACGGACCACGGCGTTCACGAACTGGTCGTAGATCTGCTCCAGCACGTAGACGCGTTCGACCGATACGCAGGTCTGCCCGGCGTTGAACATCGCGCCCCACACCGCGGCGTGCGCGGCGAGGTCGATGTCGGCGTCCTCCAGGACGATCATCGGGTCCTTGCCGCCGAGCTCCAGGCTGACCGGCGTCAGCCGTCGGGCGGCGCGTTCCATCACCTTGCTGCCGGTTGCGCTGGAGCCGGTGAACTGCAGATAGTCGACGTTGTCGACGACCGCCTCCACCACCGCGCGGGCGCCCTGCGCCAGCTCCAACACCGCCGGACCGCCGGATTCCAGCCAACCTCGCCGCAGCACCTCCGCGGTCAGCGGGGTGCGCTCGGAGGGCTTCAGCAGCACCGCGCAGCCCGCGGCCAGCGCCCCGATGCCGTCCATCAGCGCGTTGGCCACCGGGTAGTTCCACGGCGCGATGATCCCCACCACTGGCCGCGGCCGATAATGCACGGTGATTTTCTTGATCGCCATGAACGGCAGTGCGGCAGGCCGCTTTTCGGGCGCCAGCGCCTTTTCCATCGTCTTGATGTAATACGACAGGATCATGATCAACAGCGGGACCTCTTGTGCCGCGTCCACCGCGGATTTACCGGTCTCCTTGATCAGCAGCTCTTCGATCTCGCCGCGGTGTTCACCCAGCCACACCGCGAAGCGCGCCAGCACCTTGGCGCGGCCGTTGGCGCCGCGCTGCTCCCATTCGCGTTGCGCAGCGCGCAACCCGGCGGCGATGGCCGGCACGTCGGCCGGATCGGTCCATTCCACCTGACCCGCGATCGCGCCGGTCGCGGGGTTGTGGATGGTGCCGGTACCGGAGAATTCAGGAGCGGTCGCTGTGATGGCGGTCATATCGTCATGCTATCGACGGGTGTCAAGTTCGCTGAGCTAGGGCGCGATGCCCAGCACGTACGCGGCCTGGCCGAGATGCTGAGCGCAGTCGTCGATGATGCTGACGATCCGGGCGCTGGCGGTCACCGGCGGATCCCAGTTGCGGTCCACGATGCGCGCCAAGTCCTCGGCGGTGACCCGATCGACGAAGTCCAGCGTCACCTTGTGCAAGGCGTGGTAGTAGCCGGCCAGCAGCTCGGCCGAAGCGCGCACTTTGGCGACCTCATCAGGACCGTGGCCGTAGCCGGAGTCGTTGCGCGGCAGGTCCAGCCCGAAGCGGTCGACCCACCCGTCATGGGTCCACACCTGCTCGATGCCGGCGATCGGCGCGAGCTGAATGTCCTGCACCCGCGCGCTGTGCCAGATCAACCAGGCGATGCTGTTGGCGTCGGGGGTCGGCCGGTAGTTGGCCTGGTCTTCGGTGAGTCCCGCGGTGAGCTCGTCGACGTGTTCGATCAGTCGAGTGAAGGCGTCGCGCAGCAACTCTCGAACGGCATCGTCAGACATAGTCGCGACCCTACGCGTGGCAGACCGCTTCGACATTGTTGCCGTCCGGGGGTTACCTGGGTAGTCCCAAGCCGACGGGCCTCGCTTCTTAACGCGGCCGAGAGGTAGTAGTCCAGGCGCGTTGGGCGAGCAGGCGCATGCCGTTGAGTCCGACGATGACGGTGGATCCTTCATGGCCCGCCACGCCGAGTGGCAGCGGAAGGTGTCCCAGCAAGTCCCAGAGGACGAGTCCGGTGATGAAGGTGCTCGCGATGGCCAGGTTGGCGATCACGATGCGGCGGGCGCGGCGTGACAGCGCGATCACCGCGGGGAGGGTGGCTAGGTCGTCGCGGACGATAACGGCGTCGGCGGTCTCGAGCGCCAGATCGGATCCGGCGTGGCCCATCGCGACGCCCGTGTGCGCCGCAGCCAAGGCGGGGGCGTCGTTGACGCCGTCCCCGACGAGCAACACGCGCCTACCAGCGTCCTCGAGCTCGCGGACGGCGGAGACTTTGTCTTGTGGCAGTAGCCCGGCGCGGATGTCGGTGATTCCGATTTGCCCGGCGAGTGTGGTTGCCGCGCGGGCGTTGTCGCCGGTCAGCAGGGCCGGTGCGGTGCCGGTGAGTGCGGCCAGTTCCGTGACGGTGCCAGCGGCTCCGGGGCGCAGTTGGTCGGCCAGTGCCAGGATGCCAACGGGGGCATCATCGGCGACGACGATAACCACGGTTTTGCCGGCTGCTTCCAGGTCGGCCACTGCCGCGGTTAGCGTGGCCGAGGTAACGGAGGTATCAATGTCGGCCAGCAGATGTCGGGGGCTTCCGACGTGGACGGTGCGACCGTCGATGCTGGCACGGACACCGCGTCCGGGCGCGGAATCGAAATCCTGAGCCGGAGGTGGTCGTAGGCCGCGTTCGGTGGCGGCGGCCACGATCGCTCGAGCCAGCGGGTGTTCGCTGGGGTGCTCGGCGGCGGCGGCCCAGTTAAGGATCGTGTCCGTGTCGTAGCGTGTTTCGTCGAGTGTTTCGACGTCGGTTAGTTGGGGTGCGCCCTGGGTGAGCGTGCCGGTCTTGTCGAACGCCACGGCGGTGATCGAGCCGAGTTGTTCCATCACGACCGCGGACTTGACCAGGACGCCGTTGCGTCCGGCGGTGGCCATCGCGGCCAGTAGCGGTGGCATGGTCGCCAGCACGACCGCGCACGGGGATGCGACGATCATGAAGGTCATCGCCCTCAGCAGTGCCGGCTGCAGGGCAACGCCCAAAGCGAGCGGGATGAAGAACACTGCCAAGGTGGCGGCCACAACGCCGATCGAGTAGTACTGCTCGACCTTCTCGATGAACAATTGGGCTTTGGCTTTGGTGGCCGAGGCTTCCTGCACCATGGTCACGATGCGGGCAATGACGGTGTCTGCGGCTGCACGGTCGACTCGAATCCGTAGCACCCCGGTGCCGTTGAGCGTGCCGGCGAACACCTCGTCGCCGGAGTTTTTGGCGACCGGTAGTGGTTCACCGGTGATCGACGCCTGATCTACGTCGCTGGCCCCTGAGATGATCTGCCCGTCGCCGCCGATCCGTTCGCCGGGTCGCACCACGATGATGTCCCCCACCGACAGAGTGGCCGCATCGACCACGATCTCGTCTCCGGATTCGGTGATCACGGTGGCACTTTCGGGAGCCAGATCAAGCAGGCTGCGGACCGAGTCGGCGGTTCGCTGAGTCAGAAACGCTTCCAGCGCACCGGATGTGGCGAAAATGACGATCAACAGTCCGCCGTCGAGGACCTGGCCGATCGCAGCCGCCCCGATCGCGGCCACGATCATCAACAGATCGACATCGAGCGACTTTGCCCGCAACGCCTGCAGTCCGGCCAGCGCGGGTTCCCAGCCGCCGGTGACATAGCAAGCCAGATACAGCGCCCACCACACCGACGCTGGCGCTCCGCCGAACTGGGCGGCCAACCCCAGCACGAACAGGACTGTCGCCACAGACGCCCACCGGATCTCGGGAAGCGCGAAAGGCCTTGTCCGGGTTCGCGGTTGGCGATCGAGGGCAACGGCGGCGCGGGAGCGGTCCAAGACCGGACGCGACATAGGAAACTCCAGATGGGGAAGGCGGCAGGACACCGTCACCATACAGGAACGTATGAACACGTCTTCATAAGATCATTAGGTAGGATACCTCCATGGGTCACGGCATCGAGGGTAGAAACACCCCGCCCGCGCAACTCGACGCCGATTCCGCGGCATCGGTCGCGGCCACGCTGCAAGCACTGGCGACACCGAGCCGACTGCGGATCCTGACCCGCCTACGCCACGGCGCATGCTCGGTCAACGACCTCTCCGCCGCTGTGGAGATGGAACAGTCCGCGGTCTCCCACCAGCTACGCCTACTACGTGCAATGGGGTTGGTCACCGGAGCCCGCAACGGACGCAGCGTCATCTACGCGCTTTACGACAACCACGTCGCGATGCTGCTCGATGAGGCCGTTTACCACATCGAACACCTCGGACTTGGCGTCCCCGACGAACCGTCCGCTACTGCCTAAAAGGCAGGTTGTCGTCGAGACCGCCATTCGCCGTCGCGGGTGCGCAGATGGGTACGTTCCCCTTTCTAACGGCATGCCGGTTGTGCCACGGTTATGAACTGGCATCACGTCCGGCAGAGCTAGGCTTGGATGGTGAACGCCACTTGGATGGTGAATGCCAACGGCGGACACAGGCGCTGTGTTCGCTGGTGACACTTTCAAAGCACTCTCGGACACGGCAAGCCTGTTTAACCAAGTAAAGCCGTCAAAGTAGGAGATTATTTAGATGACCTACGACCTGATCATCCGCAACGGCACCATCGTGGACGGGCTGGGCGGTGAGCCCTACGTCGGTAACGTCGCCGTGCGGGACGGCTCCATCGCCGCCGTCGGCTCGGTGAACGGCGACACCGCCGCGCGGGAGATCGACGCGACGGGCTTGCTGATCACCCCGGGTTTCGTCGATCTGCACACCCACTACGACGGCCAGTCCATCTGGTCGGAGCGGCTGACCCCGTCGTCGGCGCACGGGGTGACCACGGTGGTGATGGGCAACTGCGGCGTCGGGTTCGCGCCGTGCCGGCAGGAAGACCACGACGTCCTCGTCGACGTGATGGCAGGCGTCGAGGACATTCCCGGCGTCGTGATGACCGACGGCCTGCCGTGGACCTGGGAAACCTTCCCCGAATACATGGACGCCCTGGATAGG
>DATJOR010000425.1:0-24444 GCA_035506875.1 Mycobacterium sp. | reverse complement strand
CCCGGACCGGAAGTAGGTGTCGACGAAATTCACACCGATCGCCTTGGCTTCGATCAAGACCTCGCCCGGGCCGGGGGAGGGCCGGGGCCTGTCGACGTAGTCGAGGACTTCTGGCCCACCGTGCTCGGCGACTTCAACGGCTTGCATAGCGGCTACTTTCATAGTGGCAAGCTGCCGCGTCGATGGAGCCGGCGACAACAATGACCGCACGCCGGTGTCGCACGGAACAATCGCCTGACGGACGGCCGCGGGTCGTCGTGGGTCGTCCCGTCACCACGGCGACGGAACGCCCGCGCGAATTCTGGCGACCTCGGCGCGGGCGAAGCGCACCCGGTCGGTGTCGGCGCCACGCGCGGCAGCCAGCTCATCGCCGAGCGCGTAGGCGGCATTGAGGACGTAGCGGGCGCGTTTGCGTTCGTGACGTTTGCGAGCGGCCTTGCGATAAGCTTTGCGGTCCTTGCGATTACCAGCTATCGCGCCGAGTTCCGCAGGCGTAATGACGTTCCGGGCCTCCTCCGGGGCCATGACGTCGCGGACGAAGTCCCGTTCGCGTTGCACGGTCGACTTGTACACCTGCACAAAGATCACGAGCGCGACCACGATCATTCCGATCAGCAGCCCGATCAGCTTCAGTCCGCTCGGTCCGGCGATGGCGCCCAACGAGTCCCATGTGCCGTGCAGCAGCATCGGTATCGCGACCAGAAGCAAACCCCGTCCGACTTTGCGTGGTTCAGCGGGCCGGCCAAGCAGGTAGATCAGACCGGCGCAGAAGATCGCGCTGTACAGGATGTGCGCGGCGACTCCGCTGACCATTCGCAGAACGATGGTCCCCACCGATGCCCCGATCTGGTTCGCGCCGAACTGCGTGCCTGCCGACGTCAGTGCGTAGCTGATGTCCTCGATGATCTGAAATCCCAGGCCGATGAACGCGCCCAGGATGAACCCGTCGAACGCGGTACGTATTTGCCGTGGCGCCATCGCGATGAGCAGCAGCAGACCCGACCCCTTCGCCCATTCTTCGGTGAACGGGGCGGCCAGCCCCGCACCCCAATTCAGCGCCCACACCTGGCCGAAGGTCTTCGAATACAGAGCGAGGATCGCGTCGTTGGCATTAGCCGCCATCGCGCCGGTCGCCGCGAAGCCGCCCCACACAAACGCGACGACCATGAGCTTGGCGGGGAGCTTGGCGTAGTGGTCGATGTGCGCGGTGAACCACCAGAACAGCGCGGCGTAGATGGCGAATGACGTCACCGCCAGCCCGATCGCCTGACCGTAAGCGTCGTATTTTCGGGCGAGCGTGGAGATGAAGACCAAAAAGCCCATCCCGACCAGCAGCAGATAGCCCCAGAATGCGAAGTTGCGTGGCTGGTAGAAGCTGAACCGCCTGCCCCAGCCGGAGAGGTCGAGCGCGATGTCGCGTGCGCGATCGAGGTCGGCAAGCGTCGCCGCTGGCGTCACTGTCACTTCTTTCCCTCTCCGGTTTGGCTGATGCTGTCGATCATCTGCAACACCGTGGCCGCGGACTCCGAGCCGGCATCGGACGGTCCGGTGGCCACGGCTTCGACTCCGCGAGTGCCGAATACGAAGGCGGCGATGATGCCGGCGGTGTGCGGTCCCGTGATCCTTACAGACGCGCCCAGCTTGCCCTGCTCGGTGACGAGGGTGGTGGGCGCACCGGTCACCCGGACACCGCGACCACGATTGAGAGCTTCGGACGTCGCCTCGATCTGGTCGAGGAGTTGGCGGGCGTCGCCGTGGAATTGTCCGGTGTGCACGGTGAATTTCATGGCGCCGTCCTCGACGGTGGCTGTCGCGGGATACTCGCCGGACAGCGGAGCGTGGCCGGCGCGCAGGCCTTCGGTGATGCCCCAGCCCGCCTCCGGCACGAACGTCACGTCGCCTTCGACTTGCAAGACATCGCCGGCTTTGACGATGTCGTGGTAGGGCACTGTCGCATCGACGATCGGCAACACCACCGACATCAGGATGGCCAGCGCGAATACCGCCAATGTCGGGCGAATGGTGCGTCGATCCAGGCCAAACCATCGCTCGTCGGCGGGCACCCAGCGGTCGTCGGGTTCGAATCTTGGTTGTGCGGCCGCAGAGGCCACATCCGTCTGAGGATCCGGCATGTTCTGCCCTTCTAGCTGCTGCGGCGTCGTCGGAGTGGCATCGGGGTTTGAGAGTAACGACGGCGAGAACACTCGACATCAAAATCGACGACATCCGCGGCTTTGGTGTCGCGGGGGCGGTTACCTCCTAGGCTGCTGACCATGGCTATCGACCGTTTTGGGCTTGTTGTGGGCAGCATCCGTCTTGCATCGGGCATCTCGTTTCTCGTCGACCCGCTCCGGGCGAATCGGTTCTGGGGCGATCACGACGAGCCGTCGCCGACGGCGCAACTTCTGTTGCGGTCAATGGGCTACCGCGATGCGTTGATCGGCGGGCTGCTCGCAGCGGCCGCGCTACGTGGCAAAAACACCCGCGGCTGGTTCCTCGCGTCCGCGGGCGCCGATGCCTCCGATTTGCTCGGCGGGATGAGCGTGCATCAGGAGATGAAACGCTCACAGCAGTTGATCGGGTTGGGCGGTGCTGCCGTCGGCATCGCGGCCGGGCTATGGGGCACCGTGCGCCGGACGGCGGAACAAGAGCCTGACGATCGCGGTTGACCTAGTCGATCTAGATAGGAGCAGTCATGGGTATCGGTGTGCTGACTTTCGTGACCGACGAGGGCATTGGTCCGGTTGAGCTGGGTGAGGCGCTCGAGCAGCGTGGATTTTCGTCGCTGTTCCTCGCCGAGCATTCCCATATCCCGGTCGATGCGAAGACGCCCTATCCAATGGGCGGCCCAATTCCTCGGAAGTACTACCGCACACTGGATCCGTTTGTGGCGTTGACCGCCGCGGCGGTCGCCACCGAGAACTTGCTCGTCGGTACCGGGATAGCGTTGATGCCGCAGCGCGATCCGATCCTGACTGCCAAAGACGTTGTGTCGCTGGACCTGGTGTCGCAGGGCCGATTTCGCTTCGGTGTGGGCGTGGGCTGGTTGCGTGAAGAAATCGCCAACCATGGCGTTGATCCCAAAGTGCGCGGACGCGTGGTCGAAGAACGGCTGCGCGCGATGATCGAGATCTGGACGCAGGAGAAGGCGGAATTTCACGGTGACTTCGTGAATTTCGACCCGATCTATTGTTGGCCGAAGCCAGTGACGAAGCCGTATCCACCGTTGTATCTGGGCGGGGGTCCGGCGAGTTTCCCGCGCATCGCCCGGCTGAACGCCGGTTGGCTTGCGATGACTCCATCCGCGGAAGCTCTATCGGGTCAGCTCGAAGAGCTGCGCGCCGTCGCCGACCACGATGTGCCGGTGATCAACTTCCACGGCGGCGACCCGACAGCCAAAGAGGTCGAGGCCTACCTCCCGTTGGGGTTGGAGCACCTGTTGGTGGACCTGCCGACCGAGCCGCGCGACGAGACACTTCGACGGCTCGATCAGTTGCAGACCGAATTCGCGCAACTGGGTTAAGCGAACGCTGTTACACGCGACATTCAGCGAGGCGCCAGATTGTCGGTGAGAACAGCGACAACCGCGGTCGTTTGCTCGACGATCGAAAGCGACGGCGTTCGCATGTAAGGCATTGGTGCGGCCGGTAATTGCATCGTGTGGCGGGATTGGGTTGGATGAAGCGGCTCGTGGTGGGCATGACGGGAGCTAGGAATCCGTTACGCGTCCTCGCCGAGTCGAATTCAACGCCAACGTAATTCGGGTTACATGAACAGTTCGCGTCGCTGCGAGATGTATTCCTGCACCGATTGCGCAGGACGACCGGTGAGGTCTTCGACATCATGGGTTAAGCGGTTGTAGCGGTCGTCGCGATGCAATCTGGCCATGGTGGCGATGTGCTGTTGGGTGTGCGGGTCGAGTCCTGCCTGGGTGAGATGCTCAAGCCATTCCTCGTAGGGCAGCTGAACCGCGGTGATCGGCCGGTCAAGGGCTTTCGCGTACTGCTCGGCCAAGCCATCGATGTCCAGCGCTGCCGGCCCGGTCAATTCGTAGACCGCTCCGATGTGGTCCTGCGGCGCACGCAGCACGGTGGCAACGACGGCGGCCACGTCCGTGGCAGCGACGGGGGAGGTGCGGCCGGTTCCGAACGGCAACGCCAACTGCCCGTTCTCGCGGATTGAGCGGGCTGCCAGCACGGTGAACAGTGGGTTGTCGAGGAAGACGGTCGGCCTGATCTGCACGGCCGGCAAGCCCGACCAGTTGATGACGTGCTCGGCGAGCCAGTGCAGGCGTTGTTGGCGGGATTCCTCGGTGCTAGTTGCGGTCATCTGCGAGACCGTCATTTGGGACATGTTGACCAGCGCTTCCAGGCCGTCGCCGTCCTTGGCGGCCGCGCAGACGACGGCGGTGGCTTCCAGATAGGAGGCCGAGACGCTCATGTTGAAAAACATCCGGTCGATGCCAAAGATCGCCGCACTGACATCAACCGGGTTGGTCAGGTCTCCGACGATTACCTCGGCCCCGAGTGCGCGCAGCCCGTCGGCGCGCGAGTCGTCGCGGTGCACCATCGCCCGCACGGCCGCGCCATGGCTGAGAAGTTGCTCCACGACTAACCGGCTGACCCCGCCGACACCTCCGCCGGCGCCGGTGATCAGGTAACTGGGAGTGCGAGTCATAACTGCGGCCTCATCCTGGTATATCGGTCAGATTTGGTTGGCTCCGCCGTCAGCGGTGACGGTGGAGCCGGTGGTGAAGCTTGCCAGGTCGCTGGCCAGAAACAATGCCGCATTGGCGATTTCGTCAGGCTCGCCGAACCTGCCCAGCGGTATTCCGGCAATGCGATTGGCGCGGAACTGAGTTAGCGACTCGCTCGGACTGGTCTGGCCGGCCAGATTGTCGCTACCCGGTGTTGCTGTGGAACCGGCGATGATCACATTGACGCGGATTCCGCGCCCTTTCAGTTCGTTGGCCCAGGTTCGGGCGAATGAACGAACGGCAGCTTTGGTGGCGGCATAGACTCCGAGGCCTTCGCGGCCCCGCTCAGCGGTGGTGGACCCGGTGATGATGATCGAGGCGCCGTCGTTCAGCAGCGGAAGTGCTTTTTGCACGGTGAACACCACGCCCTTGATGTTGGTCGACAGGAGTGTGTCGAGGTGGTCTTCGGTGATGTCACCGATGCGGGCGACGGCGGTGACGCCGGCGTTAGCCACCACGATGTCCAAGCCACGGCCAGCTTCCGCCACCGCGGCGTATAACCGATCTAAATCGGCGCCCGCACCGACATCGCCGCGCACTCCGTTAGCCCGTTCACCCAACTGGCCTAAGGCCTCGTCGAGTTGGGCTTGCCGGCGCCCGGTGATGAATACCCGTGCACCTTCGTCGACGAACCGGGCGGCAGTGGCGAGGCCGATACCCGTTGTGCCGCCGGTGATGACGGCGGTCTTCTCATCCAGCAATCCCACGTGTGCGTCCTTTCAGAGCTCGTGTGGTTCCGGTTCGCCGTGAATAGCTCGTTTCACTGCGCGTTCAGTCGTTGAGGAACAGGCGCGCATTGGCTAGGAAGACGTCTGCATGTTGCGATTGTGCGCCGTGGCTGGCGTCGGGAAGTACGAGAAGTGTGGCGTAGGGGAGGTGCTCTTCAAGGATGAAGGCGTTGATTGGGTCGACGACGATGTCCTTGTTGCCGTGAACGATCAACGCTGGTTGAGGCATGGCCTTGAGCATCGCGTACCGGTTTTCCGCGGGAATCGTCCCCCACTCGCGGATCGCGTGCAGCTGTGCATCGGCCGACGTAAGGGTGACCGATGACACGCGCTCGGCCTCGCGCAGGCTGAGGCGCCCGAGGTACGCATTTCCCGCGCGCTGGCTGGGTTCGCTTGGGGTGAAGAATGATTTCAGAATCAACGCCACAGGGTCTTCTAACTCATCTATGGATAGCTCAGTGAACGTCATCTTTTCGCCACCGCGGGGACCGGTGCCGCAAAGAATCATGCGCCGAATCATCTCCGGTTGCTCGAACGCGATCTGCTGGGCAACCATGCCGCCCAGCGAAAACCCAAGGAAATCAACGGTGGTCAGGCCCAGCGCGCGGAGAAAACCGAGACAATCGACGGTGAGCTCAGCCACAGTCGCCGGGGTGACACCGCTAGAGCCTCCCGCTCCTGGATAGTCAAATGTGATCACTTCTCGATCTGCGGCGAGGCCGTCAACGATCAGCGGATCCCAGTCGTCGACGTTGGAAGCGAAGTAGCCGGCGAGCACCAGCGGAACCTCGCCGCCGGAACCTATGCGCCGGTAGGCAAAGTCGACACCATCTGCGGTACCGATCACCTCAGTTGGCGTCTGCAAATATGTTTGTGCCGCGCGGGTGTTCATGATCGCCCTTCTTTGCGATGCCACCTGTCTAGATGAGGTTGATGGCGTCGAGGAACTCGCCGGCCACCTTGTCGTCGCCGGCGACGGCGACCAGGGCGCGCCACGGTAAGCGCGTGGTTGACCATGCGAGAAAGTCTGCGGTGGTAGAGGTCAGCGTTGCGGCCGGTTCGTCGGATGACCGTAGTGGGTTGACGGTGACGATGCTGGCCTCAGTGCTGATCAGGATGTTGGCCGCGGCCGGACCGGTGAGTCGCAACGCCAGTGGCGCGATGAGGTGGCTGGCGAGGTCCGCCTGCATTTTTGGGATGCCGCCAAGCAGCCAGGAAACTGACGGACCCAGGCGAACCTCGTCCAATGGGGGAAGCTGCCGGGTGATGGGACCCCGAGGGGCGAGAATGTCGTAGCGCAGGTGGGTCGTCATGTCAAAGGTGAACATGTCGGCGATGCCGTGCAGGGGATAGGTCCCCAAATCGAGCATCGGCGCCTCGACGGAGGCCATGGGTTCGTCTTGCAACGGGCTGAACGTCGCAATGGCTTGCTCGAGCTGCTTTTGAACGTTCTCGAGGATGCGGGTGTTGTCCCAGGTCCGACGCTCGGCCACCATCGCATCGTTGAGGGCTTCAATCCTGCTGTCCGGCACGGCCTCACCACGGACCGCGGCCTGCAGCAGTTCGAGCAAACATCCGATGTGACTGATGACGTCGCGCACCGACCATCCTGCTGCGGCGCTTGGTGTCTGCCACTCGGTATCGTCGAGGCCCCGTCCGATGTCGGTGAGATCACCTGCAGCCGAGCGCATTCCGGAGATTCCAGCGTGGCTCATGACGGACTCCTTTCAGTTCACGTGGTCGCATAGCTGTTTGGGAACTTCGCCGCCAAGTAGTTCGATCAGCCCTACTACCAGCGCATCGAGCTCTTGTCCGACGGCGGCGATGGCGGGGTTGTCGTAGCTGTTGAACAGCAGACTGGGTTGGTCGACCGTGAACATAGTGTCGCCGTCGGCGTCGGCGTATAGCAGGGTGCGCAGCGGGGCGTGCAGCATGACCGACGGGTCGTGGCGGAACATGCGTTCGGCGATGGTGTGGTTGCCCATCAGATATTGGGTGGCTTTCCAAAACGATGTCGAGCCGGACCTGATCGCCGTGACGTCGCTGCTGTAGTAGCGCATAAAGCCGTGTGGGGCGTTAATTTCGGCGAGCTCCAAAGTGGCTTTCCAGGAGGCCATCTGAAAGAAGCGGGCGAAATCAACTGCTGGGATCAAAGTGCCGTGCCGGTACGTCGGTAGGAGTAGCACCCGCGCACCAACCATCGCCTCGTTCTTGCCGGGGCCGACTGCCAGCACGCGGCCGACACCTTCAGCGCCGACGTCGGATGGGACCTGCGGGGTGATGGAGTATTGGCCGCTGATGTAGAGGAAGTCCGAGGCGTTGACGGTGGCGGCCTCAACCTGGACGAGCACTTGGCCGGGACCCGGTGCGGGTGCGGGGGATTCGGCGATTTCCAGGACATCGCCAGATTCGCCGATTGCTGTGATCTGCAGTCTATACATGACAGACCTTCGATATGCGTTGGGATTAAAGCTGTTTGGCATGAACGGTGTCAGCGCCGAGTGCGTCGGCGATGAAACCGGCGACGGTCACCGGTTGGGCGATGAAAGCGGTGTGAGAACCTGCGATGGACTTGGTGGTGGCGCCCATGCGTTCGGCCATGAATCGCTCGGCGTCCGGAGCGATGGCATTGTCGTGTTCCGAGACTAGATACCACGAAGGCTTGGCTTTCCAGCCGGCGGCGGTGGCGTTTTCGGTGAGGGCGGCCACGGAGAGCGGCCGCTGAGTGGCGAACATGACCTCGGCGACATCGACGGGTACGTCTGCACAGAAGGTCTCGCGGAAACGCTCCTTCGTGATATAGAGGTCGGGCCCCTGCGGGGCGCCCGGCGCGTCGTAGCCAGTGGGATAGGAAGTGCTTGCCAGCAGGGGCGGTGAGAAGGGTTGCTGCACGCTGGCGCAGCTTTCGCCCTCGTCGAGCCCGAATGCGGCCAGGAAGACCAGCGCGGTGACGTTGGCCAGTTCAGCCGAGGCTTGGGTGATCACAGCGCCGCCATAAGAATGCCCGACGAGGACCACCGGGCCGTCGATGGCCCTCACCGCTGCCGATAGCGCTGCGGCGTCGCAGGCGAGGCTGCGCAGAGGATTAGGCGCCGCTACGACGGTGTGGCTAGCGCTTTGCAGCTCGCGGATCACGCCGGAGAATCCGGACGCGTCGGCGAACGCCCCGTGCACAAGAACGATCGTCGGCGTCGTTGATGTGGTCATGATCATTGTCCCTGAGTGGTAAGTGGACCTCGCGATTCGTCATCAAACATCACATGTCGGCAACTGGCGCGCCGTCATCCATTTGTGTGAGGCGCTTGGCGGACCGGGTCACATATTCGGATGAGTGAGCGCCGAACGCAGGCGACCGATACTCGTCAGGGGGCCGATAGGAGTGACACCATGCCGATGATCGACGTATATGCACCCGAGGGTGTGTTCGAGGACAAGCTCACGCTGGCGCGCCGCTTGGCGGGCGCCGTCATGGCGGTTGAACAAGTCCCTGAAATTGCGATGTTCCGTCAGAACACAGCGGCGTTCATTCACGAGCTGTCCGCCGATGCCATCGCCAACGTGGACGGTGGTTCCGACTACGTGCGCGTCCAAGTGCTGACCAACGCCGGCGGGCTGGATCGCGACAAGCAAATCGTCTTGGTGGCCCGCCTCACCGAGCTGATCGCCGGGGCGGCGGGTAACCCGCCTGCGCCCGAGCGGATCTGGGTGCTGCTCACGGAGGCCATCGACGGCGGTTGGGGGCTCTGGGGGCACGCGCATACCAACGCCGAGCTGGTAGCAGCGGCACGGCGTGAGATGGCTCAGACTGTGCAAACCTCCCCGGGCGGGAGGAAATGACGAGTGAATAGCTCGACGCCTAAGGTTCTTTTTACCCGCGACGGGCCGCTGGGTACAGTGACGCTGGCCAACCCTCGACTGAATCTGATTGGCCAGCAGCTAATTTCCGATCTTCTGGTTGCGATCGACCAGGTTGAAGCCGCGGAGGGGCTGCGGGCATTGGTGCTGCGGGGCGAGGGCAAGGTCTTCAGCGCCGGAGCAGATGTCGCCCTGTTTGCGGGCATGACCGCTCATCAGCTGCGTCCTTTGATCGGCTCATTTTTGGATCTGGGGCATCGCATCGAGCGGCTCCCGTTTCCGACGCTGGCCGCAGTCCACGGGACGTGCATGGCGGGCGGCTTTGAGCTGGCCTTGTTCTGCGACCTGATCTGGGCGGCCGAAGGCACCATGCTGGGTCTGCCCGAGACCCGGCTGGGCATCGTTCCGCTGGCCGGCGGCATCGAACGGATCGCCACGCGGGCGGGCCTT
This sequence comes from Mycobacterium sp., assembly GCA_035506875.1. Lineage (GTDB taxonomy): Bacteria > Actinomycetota > Actinomycetes > Mycobacteriales > Mycobacteriaceae > Mycobacterium. The sequence goes on along the minus strand of DATJOR010000425.1, from coordinate 14,655 downwards.
GGACGCGCGCGCTCGGTCGCGTTGGGCGCGGAGTTGCATACCGCGGAGGAGTTCGCGGCGTGGGGAGTGATCGATCGCGTGCTCGTCGCAGACGAGTTGCACAGCGCTGCACTGGAATTCGCCAGCAGGTTGGCCGGCGGACCGACACGCGCGTTCGCGGTGGTCAAGGAACTCACCCGCGCCTACACCGCCGGCGGCGTCGCGGGTGCCGACGCGCTGCTAGCCGATGCGGCGGTCGGCCTGTTCGACACGGAGGACGCTCGCGGCGGGATCCGCAGCTTCTTGACGTCGGGTCCCGGGCACGCGACGTTCACCGGGCAGTGAAGGCGTGGCCGCCGCGCTTTACCGATGATTCAGTCCGAGCCGTTGCCGGCGAGGAATTCCGTGACGTCAGCTCCGAATTCGCTGGCGTGCTGAAACAGAAACCCGTGCGCGGCGTCGGGGTAGATTTTGACCCGCGCTTGGGGAATGAGACCGGCCAGCAGATAGGAAAAGTGTGGCAGGATCATCGGGTCGCTGTCACCCGCGGCGATGAACACCGGATGATTAATCGCGCTGACTCGCTGCAGCGCTGCGTGATTCGGGATGCCCCAGTCGCACACGGCGTCGTACTGTGCCTGCCTGGTCGCCCAGGTGGTCGGTTGATCGACATCGCTGGTGCGTCCGAATACTCGGCCCAGTGTCGCCTGGCCCGCTTGCCGACTCGCCAGCGACGAGGTGAAAAAGACCTCGAGATAACCGTTCGGGTCCGGCTCCGGCTTGCCCACCGCGCCGATTACCTCGGAGGCCCAGCCGTGCATGCCTGTCCCGCCTCGTGGCGCGGCGGAGGCCAACACAAGTCGGCGCACCACATCGGGCCGGATGAGTGCGATCTCCTGGGCAACGAAGCTGCCGATCGAGAACCCGAGGATATCGACGTGTGGAACATCCAATGCGGCGATGAAAGCAATGGCATCGCGGGCCATCTGCTCGACCGTGTCGGGAGTTGTCCCGGTCGTGGCCCCGACGCCCGCATTGTCGAACGCTACGACGCGCCGCTCAGCGGCCAGGCCGTCGACCAGGGGAGGATCCCAATTCTCCAAATTGCCGCGGAAGTGTTGCAACAGTACCAACGGGACTGTGCCGGAGCCGATTTCGCGGTAGGCGTAGGCGATGCCGTTGCCGGCGTGAATGACCTGATTGGGAGCAATGCTGTAGCTGACTTCTGTTGTGGTGGTCACGTCACGGTCCTTTGGAAGTATCTGGTCAGTCAGGACGACAGCTCAGGCGCCCAGAGGCCACGATTTCATCTGACAGATCGGCGGTCATTCACCTGTTCGTGTGACCGCACCGCCCCCGATGGGAGCGCAGCGAGAAACGTAACAACGCGTGCCTAAGTCAGGTATTCATTCACCCGAACAGGTGACTCACCGCCAGCGCGCGGCATGTCATGGTGGTCACGGCCGCCGCACCACGGGAGAGACACGATGACCGCAGTTGAGGATGCCAATAGGGCACTGGTGATCGAGGCTTTCGAAACCCTGTTCAACAGACGCGACTACGCCCGCGCCGAAGAGTTCTGGTCTCCGGATTACATCCAGCACAGCGCTCACATCCCACCCGGCCGCAGCGGCCTGTTCGAGCTCGTCAAGTCACTGCCGGCGGAATTGCGTTACGAGCATCAGCTCGTCGTCGCCCGTGGCGACCACGTCATCCTGCACGGCCGGTTCTCGGGCCATGGACGGCCGGCCAGTTGGGTGGTGGCCGACGTCGTGCGCCTTGCCGACGGCAAACTCGCCGAGCATTGGGACGTCATCCAAGACGAGGTCGACGAAACGCAATCAGTCAGTGGCCTGCCCATGTTCGGTGACGCCTTCCCGGCTGCGCAGCCGGCGGCGTCACCAGAGCCTTCCCTGCTGCTGCAGGCGTTCACCCGCTACCTGCGCAACAGGCCCGCCGACGACGACACCGAGAGCATCCGCAGATTCAATGATGGCCAAGCGCTGGAAGGGATTTCCGGCTACTCCGGCAGCTTGGGTGGTGTCCCCGCGGTCACGCTCGAACCATTGGTCGGCAGGCCCAAGCGCACTGTCGTCTACTACCACGGGGGTGGCTATATCAGCGGCTCGCCACCGGATCGATACCTGCCGCTGGCCGGCGCCGTGGCGCTTGCCGCAGAGGCCAGAGTGCATCTGGTCGACTACCGCTTGGCTCCCGACCATCGCTTTCCCGCCGCCTTTGACGATTGCCGGGCGGCCTACCGGTGGATCGTCGGCGATGGTGGGGAGAATCCCGAGACCCTCGCCGTGCTCGGGGATTCCGCCGGCGGCAACCTAGCGATAGCCGTCACCACGGCGGCCCGTGACGAGAACCTGCCGCTGCCTTCGTGCCTTGCGGTGATCTCGCCGTTCGCCGACCTGACCTTCTCCGGACCCTCGTTGGAACTGCGCAAGAATGTCGACCCCTTCGTTACTCGCGAAACACTGGAATCGATGGCATCCGAATACCTCGACGGTGCCGACCCGGCAGATCCTCGCTGTTCGACCGTGTTTGCCGATCTACACAGTCTTCCACCGCTGTTGATCCAGGTGGGCGAAAACGAGATCCTGTTCGACAACGCGACACGTATCCGCGACGCAGCCGTGGCCGCCGGCGTCGAAACGACCTTTCAGCCGTGGGCGCATGGGATTCATGTATGGCCGGTCTTCATATCGGCGGGAATACCCGAGTCGGCGCTTGCGATTGAAGATCTCGCCAGCTTTTTCAGACTGCACGCCCGCAGCGACACCGCAGAGGAGGCAGCGTCGTGAGCACGCCGCCAGAGAACGACGGGGCACAGCCGCTGTTGCGGCCCTACCGCGCGGGCGACTACCCGCTCGCCAACCGCGTCGTCATGGCGCCTATGACACGTAGCCGCGCAACCACTCCCGACTTGGTGCCGACGGAGCTGCATGCGCAGTACTATGCCCAGCGGGCCTCGGCCGGGCTGATCATCACCGAGGGCACGTGGGTCAGTGCCGACGCCGTCGGCTGGCACGACGTTCCCGGATTGTTCACCGACGCGCAGGTCCGCGGCTGGTCTGCAGTGACCGAGGCCGTGCACCGCGCGGGAGGTGTCATCTTCGCCCAGCTCTGGCACACCGGCTCGCTGTCGCATCCCGATTTCTTCTCCGGCACACCACCGTTGGCTCCGTCGGCGGTTAACCCGAGGCTGCACTCGCCAACCGCGTCGGGCAACCAGCCGACTGTGACTCCCAGAGCGATGACGCAAGACGACATCCGCAGGACGGTCAACGACTTCGCAACGGCTGCCGCGAATGCCGTACGGGTCGGGTTCGATGGAGTGCAACTTCAGGCAGGGTTCAACTACCTGATCAGCCAGTTCCTCAACCCACGCACCAATGTCCGCACCGACGACTACGGCGGCTCAATCGAAAACCGGGCACGCTTTTTGTTCGACGTGCTTGACGCCGTCGGCGCACGCATCGACATCAGCAAGGTGGGGGTCAAGGCCGGGCCGGCGTGGGGTGAACGCGGCGAGTTCGTCTCGACGGCCGACACTCTGGAGACCAGCGAGTACGTCATCGAGCGGCTCAACGAATATTCGTTGGCGCACTTGCTGTTGATGGGCGCGATGGCCGATCTCAGCGGTGGCCCGCTGTCGGATCTGCAGGGCGACGGCATGTTCAGGCATTTTCGCCCCCGCTACCGCGGCACCATCGTCGCCAACGTCGGGATGACGCGCGAACGCGGAAACCAACTCGTCGCTGACGGGCTGGTCGATCTCGTCGCATTCGGCGAAATGTTCATCGCCAATCCCGATCTACCGCAACGGTTTGCCGTCATGGCGCCAACCGTCCGATCCGACCGCGCCTTGCACTACACACCCGGCCCGCATGGATACACTGACTACCCACCCTACGCGCCGACCGCCGAAACCCAAGACGGCGAACAGATTGCGTGAGGTACTGATGACTTTGTCCGTTCGCATCTTCAACACCGGATACACGCCGGTCAACGGCGGCCCCGGCTGGGACGCGCGCAGCACCGCCACCTGGCCATCGTCGACGGCCATCCTCATCATCGGCGCGCACGACGCCATACTGGTCGATGCATTAATGACCACCGCCCAAGGCCGACAGCTGGTCTCGTGGATTGGCGGAGCAGACACCAATTTGACAAACATCGTGATCACCCATGGACACGGTGACCACTTTTTCGGCGCCGGCCCGGTCTTGCGGGCCTACCCCGCCGCTCGGCTGCTAGCGCTCAACGACGACGTCATTGATGAAGCACGCCTCCACCTTCAGTCCGACATCTTGTCGAATTGGATCGGCTGGTTCGGCGACCAGTTCGACCACGCTGCCGCTATTCCCGAGAAGTTCGGATCCGAAGTCCTCGAGGTGGAGGGCACGCCGCTCAACTGGTTGGCGGTCGGTGGAGCCGACGGTACCCCCGCCACCGTCATACACGTGGCCGAGCTAGGAACGGTGTGCGCCGGAGATGCCGTTTACAACAACATCCACATGTGGTTGTGGAACTCCACACCGGAAAGTCGCGCGGCCTGGCTGTCCACCATCGACGCGGTCGCGGCGTTGGAACCGCACACCATCATCGCCGGCCACAAAGATCCCGACGCCTCCGATGACGACGCGGCGCGCCAACTGGCGCAATCACGCCGATACATCGAAGACTTTGATCGCGCGGTGGCGTCATCGACGTCGGCGTCACAGCTCATCGACACGATGATGAACACCTACTCCGACTTCGGCAATCCGTACACCTTGTTCTTATCGGCACACTCCCAGTTCGGCTGAGGTGCCAATGCTTCCAGACCGCCTGCCCGGATGGTGGGTGGTGGCGAGGGCTTCGCGGCGCTCATCCGCTCCTTCGCAGCCGGTGAAATCGTCACCGGGTATACCCTAGTAGTAATTTGCAACTAGGATCGGGTACGACGACGGTGCTGTCCCACGAAAGGGCAACCAGATGACGACGACAACGGTCCTCGACCGCTTTCGGCTCGACGGGAAGGTAGCAGTCGTCACCGGTGCCTCGTCCGGTTTGGGCATCGCCTTCGCCCGGGCACTTGCGGAGGCGGGCGCCGACGTGGTGTTGACCGCGCGCCGCACAGAGCGGCTCAAGCAGACTCAGGCGCTGGTTGAGGAGCTGGGCCGACGCGCGCTGACGGTGACCGCGGACGTCGCGGTTCCCGAGGACGCCCAGGCGGTAGTCGACGCGGCGATGACCGAATTCGGTCATGTCGACGTGCTCGTGAACAACGCCGGGAAGGGCACCGCCGTACCCGCGACACGCGAAACGCCGGACCAGTTTCGGGAGGTGATCGACATCAACCTCAATGGTTCTTATTGGATGGCCCAGGCCTGTGGCCGGGTCATGCAACCGGGCAGTTCGATCATCAACGTCGCCAGCGTCGTCGCACTGACCAGCGGCAAACTGCCCCAGGCCGCCTACTCGGCCAGCAAGGCCGGTGTAACCGGCCTGACCCGGGACCTGGCCGTGCAGTGGACCGGTCGCAAGGGCATCCGGGTCAATGCCCTGGCTCCGGGCTTCTTCCCGTCGGAAATGACCGATCAGTTCCCCGACGGCTACATCGACAGCCAATTGCCGCGCGTGCCCGCCGGACGGCCGGGAGATCCGGAGGAGCTTGCCGCCGCGCTGGTGTTCCTCGCCAGCCCTGCGGCCGCCTATGTCACCGGTGCGACGCTGGTCGTCGACGGCGGTCTGACAATCTCCTAGGCAAGTTTTGAAAAGCAACGGGATTCGGGATTATCCTGCTAGCTGTGAAACACGCGGACTTACTCGACGAGAACTGCGCGATCGCCCGCTCGGCGGGGATCGTGGGCGAGCGTTGGGTGTGGGTGATCCTGCGCCAGGCGTTCAATGGCGCCCGGCGGTTCGAGGAATTCCAGCGTGGCATCGGGCTGGCCCGCAACGTTCTGACGGAGCGCCTGAATTGGCTAGTCCAACATGGCATTCTCGAACGACGCCGGTACGCCGAGCATGCCGCGCGCGACCTCAACGAGTACCGGCTGACCCCCAAGGGCCGCGCGCTGTTTCCCGTCTACGTCGCCTTGATGCAATGGGGAAACGAATGGACCGGTCTTCCGGCCCCGCCGGTCGATCTGCTGCACAAGCCCTGTGGACACCGCGTCGGCGTCCGCGTGGTCTGTTCGCAATGCAGCCAGGACATCAACGTCCGCGACACCGAGCCGACCGTCGGGCGCGGCCTGATCATGCATCGCGGCAACCGCTCATGAACCGCTTCCCCCGGGGGAAGCAAGCGTCGTCGCTGCGGCAACGGCTTCGATGGGCCGCCCGATGAGGCCCTACGGGCCGCTACGCGGCCGCGACGACGAACTGGCGAACGCGCTCGGAGTTGTTCGCCGCACCCGTGTGCATGGCGCCAGCGGCGTAGTGCTGATTTCGGGTGATGCGGGGATCGGGAAGACGGCGCTTCTGTCGGAGATCTGCCGTCAAGCAACACACTCGCGCATCCGCGTGGCACGCAGCAAGTGCGACGAAATCGAGCAGGCGTGCCCCGGTGCGCCGATCATCGGGCTGCTACGCAGCGGTCGGGATGCGCTGCTGACGGCTGACGAATTCCAGGAGATCGCCGGGCTAACCGGCGAGCCGCTGGTCCTGGTTGATCGCACCGCCGGACACCTCGAGCGGCTGGCGGAATCGCACCGCATGATGATCGCCGTCGACGACGTGCAATGGGCGGACCGGCTCAGCCGATATGCATTGCGGTCGTTGATTTCTCGAATGGCCGGTCGGCCAGTGGTATGGGTGCTGGCCAGTCGCTCCGCAGCCTCGGGCATCGCCGCCAGCGCCGCGGATACCGTAGGCGTCGAGCACATCCGGCTGGTGGCGTTGCCGCGCGGTGCGATCGCCGAGATCGCCCGGGATCGCCTCGGCAACGGCCTTACAAACCGTGTTGACAAGTTACTTGACGCTGTCGGGGGAAATCCGCTGTTGGCCACTCAAGTCATTGACGGCGTCGCGCGGTGCGCCGAGACCGGTCGCGAGGAAGACATCCCGGCCGAGTTTCATGCCGCTGTGTTTCAGCGGCAGGTCGGCTTGACGAACACGGCGCGGGAAATCATTGAAACCCTCGCCGCCGCCGGGCGCCCGGTGCGAATCGATGAATTGCCCGCTCTTTGTGAGACGACGCCCGGACGCCGGTACGACGACGCGGTCGCCTCGGTGATTTCAACGGGTTTGGTGACGTCGACCGGCGCCGAACTGACGTTCGGCCACGACCTCGTCAGGCAGGCGGTGTATGACCATCTGTCTCCCGAGATACGGCGTCGGCTGCACACTCGATGGGCACGACATTTCGCGGATGTCGCGGCAGATCCGGTGCTGGCCGCGACCCACGCACGCGCGGCCGCCGCCGTCGGGGATGAGTCCAACGCCAGGATCATGGTCGCCGCGGCGGAAGCTTTGGTCACCACGAGCGCCATTGACGCCGCAGACCTTGCGCTCCAAGCCTTTCGGACGCTGCGTCCCGGTCAGCCGCAGTGGTTGGAGGTCGGCGAACGAGCGGTGGCGGTGATGTCGCGCGCGGAACACGTCAATGACACTATCGATGCGGCCGACCGACTGCTCGCCACGATCGACGATGTGGACACCATCAGCCGGATCCAAACTCACGCCGTGAAAGCGCTGTGGCTCAGCGGACGCTTCGCCGATCTGAACGATCGCGCCGAGCGCAGCCTCGCCTTGACCACCGGACGGCGCGATCTGACCGCACGCTTTCATGCGGCGCGTGCCTTGGCGGCCACTCGTACCGGGGCTGCCGACGCGGCCGCCGATCATGCTGACGCCGCGCTGTCGGAAGCCAGGGCGTCACACGACGGTGACGCACTCGCTTTGGCATTGCACGCCGCTGGTGAAGCGGCCCACGGTCTGCGTCGACATCAGCTGGCGCTCAAGCATTTCCGTGAACTGCGATCGGTGACGGGGGATTCATACCTCGCCGAGGAGATCATGCAATTGCAACTTCTCGATCGCTACCACGACGCCCAGATGCTCCTCGACAGCGCACACGAGGACAGCCATTCCGAGACCGAGTCGCTGCGTCCCGATCTGCTGTTCGCCCAAGCCAAACAGCACTACAACCTCGGCCAACTACGCGAGGCCGATCAAGTCTCTGCGACCGTCGTCGAACTCGGCCAGGTAATAGGCACCACGGTGCATGTCGTTGAGGGCACCTTGATACGTGCCTACGTCGCGTTGCTACGCGGTGAGGCGGCGTTGGCCGCGCAACGTCTCGGGCTGGCACTCGAGCTCACGGGCGGCCAGCCCGGCGAGCACCCCGGTGTGACATTCACCCAGGGCTGGTTGACTGCGCTACGGGGTGATCTCGACGGTAGCCGCCAAATCTTGTCGGGGCTGCTCACAGCGCCGCACCAATCACGCAGCTACTGGGCGTGGTGGCCCTGCTGGATGACGATCCTGTTTGAGGTCGGAATAGCTTGTGGAGCAGTGGAGTTCACCGAGAGCGCCGTCGAGATTGCCGAAGAGGCCGCGGCCCGCAACCCTGACGTCGCCACATTGACAGGGTTGGCATTGAACATGCGCGGGCTGTTCAACCGCGACTTGGCCATGGTGGACGAATCGGTAAGAGTCTTGCAGCACAGTCCACGACGGGTATTGACGGCCGCCGGTGTAGAGGGCTACGGCGCCATGCTGCTTGACGTCGGTCAACGCGAAGCCGCGCTGCACCAACTCGACGCCGCCTGGGACGACTACGACCGCCTTGGCGCCTTTGCACGCCGGGCGACGGTTCAGCGCGTCATGAGGCAAGCCGGCGTCCGGCGCGCAAAGTGGGTCAGCGATTACAACGGGTCGGAGCCTCAGTCGCTTACGGAGGGGGAACGGCGGGTGGTGTATTTGATCGCCGACGGCTACACCGACAAGTCGGCCGCCAAGACGCTGGGAATATCGGTGAATACTGTTGGTAGCCATCTTCGTTCGGCGTATTCGAAGCTTGGAGTCCAGTCGCGAGTGCAGTTGGTCAATGCACTACGTGAACGCGGTGAATTGAACTAAGTGATCCGGTCCGCGTCATCCGACGTGACGGACCAGCGTGTCGATGAGCGCATTGATCGCCGGGCTGGCGTGTTGGGATGCCGCGTAGGCGATTGACAGCGTCCAGGTCATGGATGGGTGCAGCGGAACTACGCGCAACTCGGGGAACCGGTTGGCAGCGCTGGCGGGCAGGATGGTCGCTGCTAGTCGGTGCCGGATGAGCTCAGCCGTGATCGCATAATCGGCGACTTCGTAGGCGCTGATCGGCTCAACGCCGGCAGCGGCGAAGCCGGCATCCAGCCGCTGCCGTATTCCCCATCCGAGCGGGAAGTTGATGAAGTCGTGTCCGGCGAGGTCGGTGAGTGCGACTTTTCGCCGGATCTGCCAGTGTATGGCCGGATTCGCAGACGAAGACCATGGGCTCGCTCATCAGTTCTCGCAGTGCCACCAGTTGGGACCCGGGCGAAGAGATCGACACGAGGGCCAGATCCATCTGGCCGTCGGCGATAGCGGTCAAATGCCCGGCTGAACCCGTCAGGCTTTGCCGCAGGCGAACGGTGACCAACGGGTTTGAGCGGCGGAACTCTTCCAGGGCGGCAGGCAGATCCAACGTTCCCCAGGACATCAGGGTGCCCAGGGTGACTGAACCGGTGAGCTGATCACGGAATGCATCCACCGAAGTCCGGGCCCGGTGCGCGGTGTGGATGACTTCCCGGGCGTTCTGCAGGAAGACCTCGCCGGCGGCCGTGAGCGCGATTTGTCGTTTAGAACGGTCGAACAACTCGACGCCGAGTTCCTTTTCCAGCCTCCCGACCGATGCCGAGAGGGCAGACTGCACAACGTGGATACGCTGAGCCGCCCGCGAGAAGTTCAGCTCGGCGGCCACGGCGACGAAGTACTCCAGATGGCGCAGCTCCACGCTAATCATCCTATCGCGTTTCGCGATAGAAATATTCTCATTTCTTCGTTGGACGCGATGATCGGTTCGGGTGTTGGCTAGACAGTGTTCGATAAAGACCATCAGTCGCAGGAGGAACGGACCGATGCGAGCCTTGCGTTTCACCGAGTTCGGTGACCCTGACGTGTTGCATGTGACGGACGTACCGGATCCGACCGGGACGCCGGCAGAAGCCGTGATCAGGGTCGAGGCGGCATCGGTCAACCCGTCCGACGTGAAAAACGTTGCCGGGGGAATGGATTGGACGGTTTTGCCGCGCACGCCCGGGCGTGATTTCGCCGGCGTGGTCGTCAGTGGACCATCCGAGTGGCAAGAAGCTGCGGTGTGGGGCACCGGCGGAGACACCGGCTTCACCCGAGACGGGTCACACGCCGAGCTGATGTCAGTGCCGGTGGAAGCGCTGGTACGCAAACCCGAACGGCTCAGCTTCGATGAGGCCTCCACCGTCGGGGTCAACTTCGTCGTCGCTTGGTACGGGGCGGTGGAAACGGCACAGCTGGCGGCCGACGAAACCGTAGCTATTTTCGGGGTTTCCGGCGGCGTGGGGGGAGCGGTCGCACAGATCGCCCGTGCGATCGGCGCCAAAGTGATTGGAGTGGACCGTCGCCGACCCGGCCCTGATACCGCCGCCGCGGCGGTCATTGACGAATTCATTCCCTTTGACCCGGCGGGGGACGTCGGCGCCCAGATCAAGCGCCTCACCGGCGGTACCGGCGTCGACGTGGTGTATGACGCCGTGGGCGGCGTGACCACGGCGGCCGCGCTGGCCGCGCTGGCGCATCGGGGCAGGCTCGTGGTGATCAGCGCCGTTGGCTCGCGCGCCGTCGAAATCGATCTGCTGGACCTGTACCACAACGAAACTCGGATCTTCGGCACCGACAGCACCAAGCTGACCGTCGTCGACTCCGCGCGGCGCCTCGAGAAGATGGCGCCCTACTTCGAGTCCGGCGAGTTTCGGGCACTTCCCATCGCCAAAACGTATTCGCTCGACGACGCGGCCGCGGCGTACCAGGCCGTCGCCGACCACACCGTCGGCCGCGTCGTGATCCGGCCCTGACCGAGAGAGGCAAGACGATGTCATCCAACCTGACCGAAGAGACACTCACCGCGGCCGCGCAGCGGACCTTCGACGGCGCCACCGACGAGCGCTTCCGCCAGCTGTTCGTCTGCCTCGTGCAGCACCTGCATGATTTCGCCCGCGAAGTGCGGCTCACCGGCGACGAATGGTTCACCGCAATCGATTTCCTCGAGCGAACGGGCAAAATCTCGACGCCGACGCGCCAGGAGTTCGTGCTGCTGTCCGACATCCTGGGCCTGAGCACGCTGCTGGACAAGATCAACCAGCACACCGAGTCATCGACCACCGACTCGGCGCTGCTCGGTCCGTTCTACGTCGAAGGCCGTCCCGAGGCCGTCAACGGGGCCGACATCTCTGACGGGGTCACCGGCACACCGATGTTCGTCACCGGTCGGGTTGTCAATGACCGAGGCGAGCCGATCGGCGGCGCGAAAGTGGATACCTGGCACAGCGACGGCGAGGGGTTCTACGACGTTCAGCAGACCGAGAAACTGCACAACGAATTGGCCATGCGGGCACTGCTGACCACCGACGACGACGGACGATTCTGGTACCGCTCCATCACCCCGCGCTACTACCCGGTGCCCACCGACGGGCCATGCGGGGAGATCCTGCGGGCCGCGAACCGGTCACCGATGCGCCCCCAGCACGTGCATTTCTGGTTCCACGCCGAGGGCTACGAGCCGCTGATCACCCAGCTGTTTTGGCGAGACGACCCCTACATCGGCCACGACGCGGTCTTCGCGGACCTGGATTCGCTCGTGGCCGACTTCGTGCGGCATGAGCCCGGCATTGCCCCGGACGGTACGGCGGTCGACGAACCGTTTGTGACCCTGGACTGGACGTTTACCCTCGCCGCCAAGACCGAATAGCGAACGGAGGAAACCGATGTCACGGATACCACTGGCCAGCATCGAAGAGCAACCCGAACCGATCCGCCAATGGATGGCGCGTCGCGGGAACCTCAACGTATTCCGACTCCTCGCGAACGCTCCCAACGTGTTTGGCGGATGGACGCAGATGGTCGACGAGTTGTTCGGCAGCCCTACCTTCGATCTGCGGATGCGGGAGGTGGTCATCCTGCGCGTGGCCCATTTGCAGGGGTCGCGTTACGAACTCGGCCAGCACGTTGGGATCGCCCGCACCGCCGGGCTGACCGAGCAGCAGATCAACGCGATCCTCGATGCCGACGACCTCGACGCGGCCGACTTCAGTCCCACCGAACGCACTGCGCTCGACGTCACGACCGAGTTGTGCACCACTCACCGATTGCGTGATGATACCTTCATCGCAGCCCAAGCCGTCTTCGGCGACGAGGCGCTCACCGAATTGCTGATGATCATCAGCTGTTATTTCGGGCTGGCCTTGGTGCTCAACGCCACGGATCTCGACGTCGATGCCGAAGCCAGCTTCCAGCCCTGACAGGAGAACTCAGATGACTCGAATCGCATTTCGCCAACCTGAAGAGATGACCGAGCGGGCCCGCGAATTGACCTCTGCCCGAGGCAATCTCAACGTCTATCGTGCTCTGGCCAATGCCGAGAAGGTCTTCACCGGCTGGATGCTGGCCGGGAATGCCGCTCTCACCAGCCCCGTGGTGCCGGTGAGGCTGCGTGAACTCGTCGTTCTGCGCACCGCTTACCTGATGGACTGCCCCTACGAGCTCGGCCAGCACAGGGACGTGGCCCGCACGGCTGGGCTCAGCAGCGAGGAGATCAACGCCGTCACCTCTGAATCCGATTGGGAAACAGCTGATTTCGATGTTCTAGAGCTCGCATTGCTGCGCCTGACCACGGAACTGCTGACCACACGCAACGTCTCAGCCGAGGTTTTCGATCAAGTGCACACAGCCCTCGGTCCGGAAGCAACCATGGAGGTCTTGCTGGTGATCAGCCGCTATGCGGGCCTGGCGCTGATGCTCAACGCGCTGGACGTCGATCTCGACGAATCCGCGCGGTTGCCGATTCCGCCGGTACGTCCGTGACGACGCGCCAAAGTCCGTTCCGCAGCGACCTTCTCCAGGGCAAGGTCGCACTGGTCACCGGCGGCGCTACTGGGCTGGGACTGGAGATTGCTCGCGTGCTGGGCAGTCACGGGGCTCGCGTCGCCATCTGCAGCCGCAAGGAAGCCAACCTCCAGGCCGCGGTTGCGGCGTTGCGGCAAGACGGGATTGACGCCGTGTACGGCGTCTGCGACGTGCGCCGTCCCGACGAGGTGACGGCGGTCGTCGAGGAAGTGCTACGAGCGTTCGGTCGACTCGACGTCGTGGTCAACAATGCTGCCGGAAACTTCCCTGTGCCGATCAGCGACCTCAGCCCTAACGGGTTCAAGGCGGTGGTCGATATCGACCTACTAGGCACATTCAACGTATCGAAGGCAGCCTACGAGCTGTGGCTGCGTGACCACGGCGGCGCGGTCGTGAACATCAGCGCGGCGATTCAATACCGCGGCATGGCGCTGCAGGCACATGTCGTTTCGGCCAAGGCCGGCATCGATGCGCTCAGCCGCGCTTCGGCGATCGAGTGGGGGCCCGACGGGGTTCGCGTCAATATCGTTGCCCCCGGGGCGATGTCAGGAACTGAGGGCGTAAAGAGAATCACCGGCGATGACCAACACCGCACCGTCCAGAATCCCCTCCGGCGTTCCGGTTCGACCACCGAGGTTGCCGAAGCGGTGCTGTTCCTGGCCAGTGACGCGGCGTCATACGTCACCGGAGCGACATTGGTCGTCGACGGCGGCGGCTGGCTGACATCCAGTGGCATCCCGGATCTGCCGGGCTACCACTGACTAGGCGATGTAACCCCGCGGCAACACCGAGAAGTCAATGCACGCCGCGGCCAACACGTCGTCCAACGCGGGAGCGACGGGCGCGCGCAACTCCAGCAGGGCACCGGCCGACGGCACCTTCAGCGCGCCGACGTTTTCGTTGAGTAGCCACAGTGTGGTCTCTGCCGCGATGCCGGTCCAACCGTTCTGCGCCTTCATCAAGGTGAGGACACCGAGTTCGTCGCCGGCGGGCGAGAGTATCCGATGATGCCAGGCGCTGTCGGCCCTGGATCCGCGGTGCGGCTGCACCACTGCAAGGACGGTGCCACCACCGGACTCGAACCGTACCGCGCCGTCAGCCGGCACAATTTTTCCTGTCGGTGTGTTCTGCCGCGTCACGGTGGTGGTTTTACCGACCGCGATGCGCAGTTCATCGCCGGCGGCACTAGACAGCGTGTAGTTGCTTTTGCCGCCGTTCTTATACCCGAGCAACACAGCGACGCCACCCTTTTGTTGGGCGTGCGCCAACTCGGTGCCGCCGGGGGTGGTGAGCTGAACCCTCAACGCGTTCGACGTCGACCTGGCTACTCGCGCAATGACGGTAGTTGCGTCTCCAAGAATCGGCATGCCGAAATCCTAGGCCCGACCCGGTCCAGGGTGCGGGCGGTTCACATGCTGACGGTCAGCGGCCAGACGCTCCAAATGTCGTCGCAGTACTCGGCGATGGCACGATCCGACGAGAACTTCCCGCTGCGCGCGGTATTCAAGATGGACATCTTTGTCCAGGCGTCCCGGTCCTGCCACGCCGCGCTCACCT
>DATJOR010000424.1:0-3619 GCA_035506875.1 Mycobacterium sp. | reverse complement strand
GTCTGCCCGGTCGAGTCGACGAGGACCTTGCCGAGACCGCCGATGGACGCGAGGCCGACAGTGACCGGCTGGCCAGTCGCGGCCTTCGGGTGGGTCGGGGCCGAGGTCGAGTCACCGTTCCCGCTGCCGCCGCAGCCGGCGGCCAGCGCGGCGACCGCGACGACGGCGGGAATCGCGACGGCGATGAGGGGTCTGTTGCGAACCATGTTGCTCCTCCTTGGAAGGGGATAGGAAATGCGTGCCGCCATGATCGACACGCGGCCCACGCTTGTCTGCATGGTCAGCACGAGTTCCGCCCTCCGGACGACCCGAGGCGACTACCGCCAACCCGAACGTCGATATCCGCTAGCCACCAGCAGCCTCACCGCCGCCGAACGGCAGCTCAGCGAGGAACCGCACTCCGGCATAGCGCGAGCCAACACGACATCACCCCCGACGTCCAGCACTATCACCGCCACCGCACGATCGCCGACGACGGCCCGCGGCTACGCGCCCCAGCGCCCGCGTCAACCACGCCCACAGCCGGCCAGACGCAGCCGCCCTCAACCGTCAGACCAAGCCGAGTCCAGGCTCGCACCCCGCCAACCGCACAGAGCCTCGAACACGACACCCACAGATGGGGGCCATAACCCACGGACCCCTAGACCGGTCCCCCGGCGCGACCGCGAGACGACCGGCGAGAATCCGCGCCGACTGCCCGTTTGGGCATCCGTAGCCACGCCCGCGCAGTCAGCGTCGATGCGCGCGCGAGCGCGATTGCGAGTCTCGAACGCCTCACATGGTGGCGCCCTGGTCGTCGTCACAAGCGCGCACGTTTCGCATCGCGGCGGCCCGGTTCGACCGGTGCTCGGGAGCGCTAACTCAAGGTCGGGTAGTTGCAAGCAGGTAAGCAGTCACGGCGGAGTCGACACCACCACTGCCGCTTAAGGCGTGACGCAGGCACCGAGTCGGCGGAACTACTGCGGCTGCTGTCCCGCGAAAGAGCAACGCCGACGTTAGCCGCATTCAAGGTAACGGCCGCGCCGCGTGGACGACTACAAGCACGACCGCCTCGCCGGCGAACACTGCCGCACCGCCCCGGCAAACCAGCCATCCACTCTCGCCGAGCCCAGAACAAGACTGGCCGTTAGCCGACCATCGGCGGCTCTGCAAGCAGGCGAGCGGGTGCGGCTCTTCTCAAGGGACCGGGAGTGACTGTTGTTTGGCCTGCGGGATGACGTGGTTTTGGTAGCGGGCGTCGTGTATGTGGTGTCGTTCTTGGGTGAGGTGGTACTGCCAGTAGGCGTCGAAGTCGTGGTTGGCTTTGATCGCGCGTAGCTTCACGATCGCTTCGGCGCCGGCGAGTCCCCAGCGGGCGCCGGTGATGTCCATGCGGTCTTTGACGAGGTGGCGGCAGGCGCCTTCGATGATCCCGGTCGCGATCGGCCAGCCCTCGCGCAGGGCGGTGGGGTAGTCGAGGTAGGCGGCTTTGTTGGTGAGGTAGTTGGCGGCGTCCTCAGCGCCTTTGCGACGGGCGCCGTGCAGTCGGGCTCTGGTGGCGGTGCGGCGGATCATCCCGGCGACCTTGCGGGCTTGGCCTTTCAGGATCTTCGTCGCTTGGCAGTGAACCCACCGTTCGGTGTCGAGGTCGGGATACAGGCAGTTGGCGGCGTTCCATAGGTATTCGAGCACGTGCACGAAGTCGACGATGATCGTGACCTTGACCTCGCGTTTGCGTGCCTCGAAGGTGATCCGGTCGATCTGGTGGTTAGCGCCGTCGACCAGCGCGATCCAGGTGCGACGGTGCTTGGGGTCGCGCCTGTCGGCCTCGTCGAAGATCCGCTTGATCACCTCCGCGGGGGCGTTGACGATGCTCGCGGTCAGCCACTTGTTGCCGGCGATCGGACCCGGGGCGGGCTCATAACCCTGCGGTGCCGCCGAGCTGAGGATGTCACCCGGGGTGCGCGGCGCCGGCTTGGCGTCGTAGACAGCGCCGATCTCCGCCATCCGCTTGCGGTGCTGGCGATCATCAGCTGAGAGCCTGGGCTTGGGCGCCGGGCCGGCGCGGGGCCGGGCCGGGGCGCGGGTCCTGAGCGCGTCGGGGCGCATCACGATCCCCTTGCCATCAGCCGAGAGCACCAACAGATCGCCCTGCTTGGCGCGCGCCGGACGGCGGTTCTCATAGAAGTCCTCGAAGTCCATCGCCGCCAGCGACGCGAGCTCCTCGACCTGGCGTTTGCCCAGCCGCACGCCCGTTGAGCGTTCGATCGCGTCCGTCGCGTCCTGGAAGCTGCCACGCGCGGCCTCCAGAGCGGCCAGCTTGCGCAGCCCGTGCGAGTGACGCTCGACCGGCAGGTTCAGCGCCGAGTCGGCCGGATGCAGATTCCCCACACCCGGAGCACGGTACGCCAGCCGTTGCACGGTCACGGTCCCGAACACCGTCTCCAACGCGCGCTCGTGACCCGGCTCGACCCGCGTACGCACCACCCCCTCGCGGCCGACAACCCGCTCTGAACGCTGCTCACGCAGCGCGCGTAGCGCCAGGTGATCATCGAGCAATCGGCGCAACAGCTCGCGGCCATCGACCGACAACCGTTCCTCAAGCTCGGCATGCGAGAGCCCGGTCGCGTCCGTCCCGTCAAGAAAGCTGATCAACGACTCGAACTGCTCCCGGCTACACGCAAACGCAGCTGCACGATCGCTGCCGGCCCGCCCATCAGGCAGGAGTTCATCGCCAGGGGCGTAATGTTCCCCACAACGGGTGTCGAGATCGGCGGTCACGTTGGCCACCTCCGTGGTCGACGTTGCACATGAACAACGCCGACTTCGACACCCGAGCTACGAGTCCTCGGCCCGCTCACCCACCACAACGCCGGCCGAAAACCCCGCAACTACGGCGGATTGACGGTCAAATCACGCCGGGCCACCGTCCCTTCAGAAGAGCCGCACCCAATTGGAAGAGTGTCTTGACCGCGAGGGCCGGGAGTTGTTGCGCCGGCTGTTGGATGATCATCTGGCGCTGCGAGCGATGCGCGAGTCGCGCCTTGAGCAGGTCGTCGGCGACGAGGGGATTACGCGCGCTCGGGTGGAGACGGGTCATGTCCGCGCGCTTGAGACGGTGTTCGGGACCGTGAGCGTGGAGCGGCTGGCTTACCGGGCGCCGGAGGTAGGCAACCTGCACCCGGCCGACGCGGGGCTCAATCTGCCGGTCGAGCGTCACTCGCACGGGTTGCGCAAGCTGTGCGCGTTGGAGGCCGCGCGCGGGAGCTTCGCTGACGCGGTTGATGCAATCGAGCGTCAGACTGGGCAGCGGCTCGGGAAACGCCAGGTCGAAGAGCTCGCCGGGCTGGCCGCGATGGGCTTTGAGGACTTCTATGAGGCGCGGCGTCCGGCCAGATCGCGGGGGAATCTGTTGGTGCTCTCGGCCGACGGTAAGGGGATCGTGATGCGCCCCGATGCGCTGCGCACCCGCGCTCCGGCCAGGCCGCGCGCGGGCCCTGGGCCCAAGCCCCGGTTGTCAGGCGAGGATCACCTCTACCGCAAACGGATGGCAGAGATCGGCGCGGTCTACGACGCGACGCCAGCGCCGCGTGCCGTGGCCGACATCCTCACCTCCGCGGCACCGGAGGGCTATGAGCCC
>DATJOR010000423.1:0-8751 GCA_035506875.1 Mycobacterium sp. | reverse complement strand
CTTCGCCTCTTGTGCATTTTTGACCAGGAAGCCTGCCGTCGCTTCGAACTGGCTCTTGAGCGCGCCCGTCGTCACGTCAATGGTGTGCTGCACACTCTCCGCAGCGTGGTCGGCGTCAAGCGACATCAGCGTGACAACTCCGTTCCGGGCTGCTGCGGCAAACTCCGCCGCGTGCCGCTGCTCGCGCACGAGTGCGTAGTGCTGCCACGCCATGAAACCGGTCGCCGCAAGTGAGGCGACGATGAGCACGATCGCCGCGCTGAAACCCACGGCTTTCGGAGTGGGGCGGTGGAGCCGCGGCAGCCGCCAACGCCTCGATCGTTTGGGAGCCGGCTTAGCCGGTTCGGCGGCGCTTTCAGCTTGCCGCCGTAGTTCGGCCGCGCGGGCGCGGGCCCTTTCGGCGCGCGCCTCGGCTCGAGAGAGTTCTTCTTCTGCTTCCGCTAGCGAGGCCGGAGCTTCGGTGATCGCGGGGTCGCCTTCGGATTCGGTCACTGGCCCCGGGCTATCGCGGGCGTAAGCGCACCGCGACTCACGACTAGCATCGAACCGCACACAGAGAACCACATTATCACCCCAAAATCGCTGGCCGGAGGGGCTGTGCAGGTGCGCAACGACCAGTCGTCGGACGCAACGGCGAGACCTTCTCCAAAGAAGAGAATTTTCTTATCGCCCGTGCAAAACTAGTGCGGTGCGTTTCATCGTGGCAGTGGTTGCTGCGCTGATTGGAGTCGGCGTGATGATGCCGCCGACCGCTGCCGCCGGTCCGACTGTCTGCGACTATCCGGCCTGCACCCCGGGCATAGCCCCGAACATGGTCCTGGGCGCGCCCTGTGACAACACCACCTACTACGCATTCGGTGTCTCAGGCGGTTATGTTCCTGCCACGCAACCGGGAAGGCTGATGTTCTGCGGTTCACCACGCCGATACCAGCCCAGGTGGTTCCGCTCGCCGCCGATGGCGGGAATCAAGGAAGAGAACGCTGACTGCCACCTGTGGCTGAACTACGTTGCGCAGGCACCCGACGGGCTATTCCTAATTTGCATTGCGCAGGAGGGTCACTCGTTCTGGACGCGCGCGGACACCTAAACGCCGACACGTAGACGCCGACACTAACTGGGGCAGTACGCCGTTTGGGCCGCGGCGGCGACCCAGTATGCGTTCCCGCCGATGGTGGGGAACTGTTGGTCCACGACCGCGGCCACCACGGAAGTAGTTACGCCGTCGGCTACTTGGGCGCACGCGACGTGTGCCGCGTTGATCGCCGTGTTCGGGTCGACCGCCACATTGTGCGCTGCCAGGAACGACAGAAACGCCTGGTCTTGGGTATTGGCATTCGCGGTCGGCGCCAACCAGATCCCCATCACGACTGCTGCAACTTGCATTGTTTTCACAACTCGTCTGTCCCCTCGTGCAGTACTACAGCCCCCTGGTGACGGCAGCAAATATCGGCCGCGTGCAATGTGAGATGCCCAATTCACAGCAGTCAAAACATGCGGTTCCCCGAATAACACACGCGCACAATAGGATTCAACTCGTACGCAATAGAAATTCCTATCACCGCCGATAGCGGGAGTCAAGGAAGGGAATTCCGAATGCCACCAGTGGCTGAGTTACGTCGCTCAGTCGTCCGACGGGCTATTCCTGGTCTGCAGGCCAGCCAGGTCTTTAGCTTCTGGACCCGTGCCGCCGCCTAAAAGTCATTGTGTGACAAAGGCATTACGCGGGATCGTCAACGGTAGGTCTACCGAACTGAGCAGTCCAGGCTGTGCGGCAACGACATACGGCACGGCGTTGAGCACGCGCATCGCGGTGGCGACCATCGCGCCTGCTCCAGAGGTCATCCCCGCCACTCCTGCTCGGCGCGGGTCTTTGAGCGTTGAAGCCAGGGTGCATTCGATGTCGGGGTCTCCGCTGATGACGATGCGGTAGGACAGGTCGCCGATGCCGGTGGGCCAATCCGGTGCGACGTCGTGCGCCAGTCGAGTGACGTGTTCGACGACGATAGCCTCGCGGTCGCCGAAGACGCCGATCGCCTGCATTCGTATTGCCCCACACGTCCCCGCCTCGACGGTGCCCATCGCGACGTTCAACGTCCGGTTGGTCATTGCGCGATCGAAAGTCTCACGCACTTCCTGGACATCGACCCCGAGTGCATCGGCGATCAACCGGATCTGCCCTTGCCATTCACCGGCTATCGCGCCGGGATAACTGATCCATGGCTGATAGTCGGGGGGCCGACCGAAGCCCAGCGCATCGCTCATGATGTCGGGCACTCCATAGTCGTCGTACAGGCCGATCTCGAACGAGTGAATCTTCTCGATCGACGACGATTGCGTCGACAACACCAGAGGTAGATAGTCGGCGGCAAAGCCCGGCTCAATTCCCGACGCGTACAGCGAAACGTGGCCTTGCGTGGCCGCCGCTACGAGTTGGTCGCGCCACTCCGCGGGTTCGTATGCGTGCGGGTTGACCAGTCGGGTCGTGCTTGTCGTGACGACATTGATGCCGGCCTCGAGAAGCCTGACGTAGTCCGGAATCGCCAGTGCGTCGCGTTCGGGTCCGCTGGCCGCGTAGATGACGCAGTCGGGTTTCAGAGCGATCAACGCGTCGGCGTCATTGGTCGCGGCCAGGCCGATCGGTTCACCGTTGGCGAGCTCACCGGCGTCCTTACCAACCTTCTCGTCTGAGTGCACCCATACGCCGACGAGCTCGATGTCGGGTCGTCGCTGGATGGCATGGATGGCGATCGACCCGATGCCGCCGGTCGCCCAGACGACAACCCGGTATGGCGTGCTTGTCATGTGCATCCTCCTTGACGCGACCAAATATTAGGTTCATGGTTACTCTGATGTTTACGCTCAGGTTCGACATGCGGGCCCCATCCTGGGGCGCTTCGGCGACCGACCTCTACGCCGCGGCGATCGACATGTGCGTGTGGGCGGAGACCCGCGGAGCGATCGTCGCGGTGCTGTCCGAACACCACGGCGCCGACGACGGCCACCTTCCCAGCCCACTGATCTTGGCTTCGGCAATTGCCGCGAGAACCAAACAATTGATGATTTTGCTTGCCGCAGTGCCGATTCCGCTGTGCGAGCCGGTGCGGCTTGCCGAAGAGATGGCGGTGCTGGATCTGATCAGCAAAGGCCGGGTGATGTATGCCTTCGGAATCGGTCATCGCAGCAAAGAGTACGAGCACTTCGGGCTGAGTATGGCCACCCGCGGCAAGGTTGCCGACGAAATCCTGGCGGTACTGGGCGATTTGCTGCGCGGCGAGGTAGTCGAGTATCGGGGCCGACGGGTTCGGGTCACTCCGCCCTGCATGTCGGCCGACGGACCGCCGATGATGATCGCGGGCGGCAGCAGGGCCGCCGCTCGCCGCGCCGCGACCCATGGGCTCGGCTTCATCTCGCAGACCGACTCCCCGGGTCTGAAAGAGTTCTACGAATCGGAATGTAGGGCCGCCGGACACGAGCCGGGCAGCGTCCAGTTCCCGGTACCAGGCGCTCCAACAGCGGCTTTCGTCGCCGACGACGTTGATGAGGCATGGGAGCTGCTCGGACCGCACCTGCTGCACGACGCGGTGACGGCGGCGTCGTACCGACCCCACGACGACTCGGTGGCCAGCATCACCCGCGCTGACACCGTGGCGGCTCTGCGCGACGAGCAGGGCCCGTACCGGATATTCACGCCCGACGAAGCGGCAGACTACGTCCGCAGTGGGCGGCCCCTGCCGCTGCATCCGCTGTGCGGTGGCATCCCGCCCGGCGTGGCGTGGCGATACCTGGAACTTGCCGGGACCGCCAGCGCGCAGGCGCAGGCCGACTGAAGGAGAACGTCTATGTCCACACCGCCAATGCCGACCCGCGTCATCGCATGGGCCACGGGAGGGGTCGGCACGGCGGTCATCGATGCGATCAGACGCCGCCCGGACCTGAAACTGGTTGGGGTATGGGTGCATTCGCCGGACAAGGTCGGCAAGGACGCCGGTGAATTGGCCGGCGGCGAGCCGATCGGCATCGAGGCCACCAACGACGCTGACGCGCTGATTGCCCTCGCGCCCGATTGTGTGGTGTATTCCGCGAGTGGTCCGGAGCGCGACGCGGCCGCGGTGCGTGACTACCTGCGGCTGTTGGCCGCCGGCATCAACGTCGTGTCGACGTCGTCGACAAGCCTGGTCTACCCGGCGGCCTACTTCGCGCCGGATTCGTACCACCAGCTGGACGCGGCTGCCGAAGCGGGCGGCGCGTCGTTCTATGCCTCGGGCATCTTCCCCGGTTTCGCCTCGGATCAGCTCGCGTTGCTGATGAGCACCCAGTCGAAGAACATCCACAGCATCACGGCCAGCGAGGTTGCGCTGAACGACCACTATCCCGTCGCCGACGTGATGATGGACGGGATGGGCTTCGGCCGGCCGCTCGACTTCGAGCCGATGCTCAAGACTCCGGGTTTCATCGAAATGGCCTGGAAAGCACCGATATACCTGATGTCGAAGGGGTTGGGCGTCGAGGTCGAAGAGATACGGGGTTCGCTCGACCGGCAACTGTCCGACCGTGACATCGAGGTGGCATTCGGCACCATCGAAGCCGGTACCTGTGGTGCGGTGCGTACCCGCGCCGCGGGCGTCGTCAACGGCCGGGAGGCCATCGTGATCGAGCACGTCATCCGAATGGCGCGCGACGTCGCACCCGACTGGCCGCACTCGGAATGCGACGCCACCTATCGCGTCGACATCATCGGCGATCCCGACATCCACTGCGAGCTGACGCTCGGCGAGGCCGAAGGTCACGGTGCGGGCCGGGCCGCGATGACATCCACGGCCATGCGCGTCGTCAACGCGATCCCGTATGTCGTCGACGCGCCCGCCGGCTTGGTCAGCTCGCTGGACATTCCAATGACGCTGCCGCGTTACGCTTTTGATTGAGCGATTCACTCCGAGCGCCTACTTCGGTTGGTTCGGCACACCCGGGAACAACTGACCCGTCGGCTCCGCGGTCACCCAACCGCCCAGCTTGGTGACGAGGTGGGGCGCGAAAACCGCGCCGTAGAGCAGATTCCCGATCACGATGATCGCGACGACGGACAGGACCGCGGCTTGACGTCGAGTCTTCGATCGCTTGTCGGCCCACATCTCGACAACATTTCGTCCCTGCTCATCGGTTCGGCCCAAAAGGTAGGTGAAGACCATCATCTGGATGCCCATCGCGAGGGAGTCGTAGAGCGGGTACTGATGCACAGTTTCCTCGCGTATCGCCAGCCCGGGGATCACGCGGCCGTAGTAGAAGACGCCGAGCTTGGCGCCGAGGAACCCGTTGAAGAACAGCGCCCAGCAGAAGCCGACGACGAGACCGGCGATCAATAGTGTTGTGGGCCTGCGCCACCCGACCTTTGCGCTCAACCATCGTCCCAGTGCCGCACCCGTCACGGCGGGAAGCACGAAGTAGGAGATGTAGCCGACCGGCACGAACAACGGCAAGCCACCCCACGTTACGTTGAGCGGCCACCACGACGGCATGCGGGGAATGGCCGGCGGGAATTGCGCGTACATCGCCCAGTCGTAGGGCGCCTCGATCCAGGAGAACGAAATCGCCGAGATGCAGAGCAGCAGAAGTGGGTGCACGCGGCGCTGACGAACGCTCAGATACACGCCCAAAGCGGTGAACGCGATGCCGCCGACGAGTGCGAAATCGCTGGCCGCCTGCATCACGGGTGTCATCTGGGCGGTCATTGGTCGTGCCCTTTGCTCCGACGCGCTTCGGGGTCGAAACGCAGCACCAGCCCGAAGATCAGCACGATCAGTCCGAACAGCGTGCCAAGCATGATCAGAGCGCCCACGCCGACCACCCTTTCAAGACGAGCTGCAGCCTTTGGATAGTGGATACTATCCTAATTGGGGTAGCGCATACTATCCTGAGTTTCGTGCCCCAAGCCCAGGCGATTCGCCGGCCCCGCGGCGAGCCGCGCAGGCTCTTGCTTGACGCCGGCCGAACACTGTTCGCCCGCCAGGACTACCGCAGCACGACGACACGGGAAATCGCCGCGGCCGCCGGTGTCACCGAACACCTGCTGTTCCGCCACTTCGGTTCGAAGGCGGCGCTATTCCGCGAGGCCCTCGTCCTGCCGTTCACCAACTTCGTCGACGAGTTCGGCCGCACCTGGCAGTCGGTCATCCCCGAGGAGACCGACGAGCAGGAGCTGACGCGGCTCTTCGTCGGACAGCTCTACGACGTGTTCGTCAAACACCAGGGTCTGCTGTTGACGCTGATGGCATCGGAGGCTCTCAGCGAGGAGGAATTGGCTGACACCGGGATTGCCGACGTCAGGCGGGCGTTGCGGGTGCTCGGGCGAATCAGCGCGGAGGGCATGAACTTACGCGGGTTAAGGTCGGATCATCCCGATCTGCCGGCGCACTCGACGGTGGCCATGATCGCCGGCATGGCCGCGCTACGGTCGACCTACTTCGGCACCAAGCCACCATCGAGGGAGGTCATCGTTGACGAACTCATCCAGGCAATCCTGCACGGCTTCCTGCACCGCAACGACTGAACAGTCCGCCGCATCGAAAGGACCGGCATGACAGGCGCCAAAGCGGTCGAGTTGTATTACGACCCATACGATTCCGACATCGACGACAACCCGTACCCGGTATGGAAGCGGATGCGCGAAGAAGCACCGCTGTACTACAACGAAAAGTACAACTTCTATGCGCTCAGTCGCTACGACGACGTGGCGCGCGAACTGCCGAACTGGCAGACGTATCGGTCCGGCCGCGGCACCACCGCCGACATTCTGTTCAACAACATCGAGGTGCCGCCGGGCATCTTGCTGTTCGAAGATCCGCCGCTGCACGATCTGCACCGACGCCTACTGTCTCGGGTCTTCACGCCCCGGCGCATGCTCGCCGTGGAAACGCTGGTGCGCGAATTCTGCATCAAAGAGTTGGACCCGCTAATCGGCACCGGCGGTTTCGATTTCATCGCCGATCTCGGGGCGATGATGCCGATGCGAACGATCGGCTATCTGCTGGGCATTCCCGAAGAGCACCAGGAACGCATCCGAGATCGCAACGCCACCTTCATCGACACGGCTAAGGGGCGTGAGCCCGGTGACGTCAGCCAGAAAATCTTTGAGGAAACCATCGTGATGTTCGCCGAGTTCATCGAATGGCGCGCCGAGCATCCCTCCGATGATCTGATGACCGAGCTGCTGGCCGCCGAGATCGAGGAAGCCGACGGGACGCATCGGCCGCTGTCCCGCACCGAGGTGCTGTCCTACACCGCGATGATCGCCGGTGCCGGTAACGAGACCACCGCCCGGCTCATCGGTTTCATGGCACAGCTGCTTTCCGACCACCCCGATCAACGGCGCGAGCTGGTCGCCGATCCGTCCCTGATCCCCGGCGCAGTCGAGGAGACACTGCGCTACGAGCCGCCCTCGCCGGTGCAGGCCCGCTACGTCGCCCAAGACGCCCAGCTCTATGGCCGCGTCGTACCCGAAGGGTCGTTCATGTTGCTACTCAACGCTTCTGCCAACCGGGACGAGCATCAGTTCCACGATCCGGACCGCTTCGACATCCACCGGCGCGGCAGCCACCTGAGTTTCGGGCAGGGACTGCACTTCTGCCTCGGCTCGGCGCTGGCCCGGTTGGAAGCTCGGGTGGCCTTCGAGGAAGTCCTCAAACGCTGGCCCGACTGGGAAGTCGACTACGCCAGCGCCGAACGCGCACATACCGCAAGCGTGCGCGGGTGGGCACGCCTACCCGTCACTACCGGCTGAATACCTAGCCGGCCGGCGCCAGCGCGGGCCGTGGCGTGAACGTGAGATGCAATTCGCTCAGCCCGCGCAGGATGTAGGTCGGCTCGTAGGTGTAACGACGCCCGTCGGCGGGTCCGTGTTTGGTTTCGCTGACCCCGATTTCGGACATCCGGTCGAGAATTCGCTCGATCGAGACGCGGCCCTCGACTCGGGCCAGCGGTGCGCCGGGGCAGGAATGTACACCGCGGGCGAACGCCATGTGCTCGCGAACATTCCTACGGTCCAGCTGGAATTCGTGCGGGTTCTCGAATCGACGCGGATCACGATTGGCGGCACCCGGCAACACCATCACGATGGTGCCAACGGGGATGTCGACCCCGGCGACGGTGGTCGACCGGCGGGCCAGCCGGGAGTCGCTTTTGACCGGACTCTCCATCCGCAGTGATTCCTCGATGAAGCCGGGAATCAGGCTGCGGTCGTCACGCAACTTCTGCTGGACTTCCGCCCGGTCCCCGAGCGCTTGCAGCGCGGCGGACAGTAGCTTGGCGGTGGTTTCCTGCCCGGCGGCGAAAAGGAATGTCGCAGAACGACTTACCTCGATCACCTCGGGCGTGGATCCGTCCGGGTACTTCGCCGTCGCCAACGAGGTCAGCACGTCATCGCGGGGATTGCTACGCCGGTCTTCGATGTAGGAGCAGAACTTGTCATCGAGCCACTCCAGCGGGTTGGTGCCGACCGACTCGTGATCCAGCGCCCCCACCCGCGCGCCTGGACGGTCCGCGCCCAACACATGGCGGAACTGCTTGTGGTCTTCCTCCGGGACACCGAGCAGGTCGGCGATCACCAAGGTAGCGAAAGGCTTTGAGTATTCGGCGATGAACTCACACTCGCCGTTGCCGAGGAACTCGTCCAGCTGGCGATCGGCCAGCTGCCACATGAACTCCTCGTTCTCCTTCAAGCGGCTCGGTGTGAGCAACCGGCTCAGGATCGAGCGCGCG
>DATJOR010000422.1:0-16467 GCA_035506875.1 Mycobacterium sp. | reverse complement strand
GCAGAAGATGCCGATCGACGCCTGCATGCTCGGATCGTTGAGTGCGGTGTACGGCGCGGCGAACTCGGGCGCCTCGTCCAACGCGAAGTGCATCTGAATGTAACTGCCGCGGTGGTCGATCCGCGCGTAGCGTTCGCGGATGTCCGCGGGTAGCACGGCGGGGTCGACCAACTCGTTTACGGTCAGGTCGGGTGCGACCGCGGAGATGACGATCGGCGCGGTCACCGTTTGCGCGTCCTCGGTGCGCACCCCGCTCACCTTTCCGTCGTTGACGAGGACCTCGGCGACCTTCGTGCGTAACCGAAGCTCGCCCCCGCCGCTCACCAGCGAGTCGGCCAGGTGCGCCGTGAGCGCGCCGATGCCGCCACGCAACTTCTTCATCTGCATGGTGTCGCCGTCGGGAACGCCGAGCCCGAAGGCCAGCGCGGCCGCGCTGCCCGGCGTCGCCGGCCCGCGGTAGAGGGTGTTCACCGCCAGCACGGTCATCGAGCCACGCAGCGCGCCGTGCTTCTCGCGGTCCGGAAGGTAGCGGTCCAGCACGTCGGTGACCGAACCGAACAGCATGTCGTCGATCGCCGAACGTTCGAATTCATTGGTGGCGCAGGCATACATCTCGTCGATGGTCTTCGGCGGTGCGCCGGCCTCGAACCGGCCGAGCGCCCGTGTCGGTGCCTGGGCCCAGCCCATCAGCCCGGCCATGCCGTTGACGGCGTCCGCTCCGTGCACCTCGTTGAGGTGAGTGAACAGCTTGATCGGGTCGCTGTACTGGATCATGGGGTCGTCGCCAACACCGCGCAGCGCCACCGACATCACGTCCAGGTCGATCGTCGGCAAGGTGTCCAGGCCGAGCTCTTGACGGACCACGGGTGCGGTGGGGAACTGCACCGAGCCCGCGATCTCGAACTGGTAGCCGTCGAAAAGCTCCACGGTGGAGGCCATCCCGCCGGCGTAGAGCTTGGATTCCAGACACAGCGTGCGCAGCCCGGCGCGCTGCAGCATCACGGCGGCGGCCAGCCCGTTGTGTCCGGCACCAATGACGATCGCGTCGAAATCGGTCATCTGCTCCCACCTCTCAAGCCTGCCGCCCTGCTTGCGCAGGCTGGCACGGTCGGGAAGTTTTGTCAATTATGACGAAACTGCGTCGGGCGACCAGGCGGCAGTGATGCCCGCCCGCAGCGACTCCAGCGCGACGTGGCACACCCGCGCCAGCTCGCCCAGCGTGCGGTTGTCGCCCAGCATCCAGACTTCCATCGCGCCGAACACCGCCGCCGCGATGCAGCGTGCCACCACCGCCGTGCGCAGCCGCTCGTCGGGGGTCGGATCGGCGCCGCAGCTACGGCGTTGCAGCTGCGCCTGAATGGCGTCGGCGAAGTCGGCCTGGACGTCCCGAATGTGCCGGACAATACGACCCGGGTCCAGCTCGCCACCCCGCAGCGTGGCGATTTTCGTCACTGCCTCAACGTCATACGGGAAAGAGAAGATGGCCGACTGCACCGAATCGATGATCGGCTCGTCGGCGGGCCGGTCGTCCAGTGCTGCGCGAAACCAATGCAGTCCGGTGTAGTCGGCAAACAGCAAATCGTGTTTGGAGGCGAAGTGGCGATAGAACGTCCGCAGCGACACTCCGGCATCGGCGGCGATCTGCTCGGCCGACGTCTCTTCGACACCTTGGGCCAGGAAGCGCACCACGGCGGCCTGACGCAACGCCTCTCGAGTGCGCTCGCTGCGGGCTGTCTGCGCGGGCCGGACCATGGCAGTAACGTACCTCAGTTCGTTATGTCAATATTGACAAAACCTACCGGCAAGGTGAGACTGCGCCCATGCTGTCACTGCTTGTGCATGCAGTTCTCGGGCTTTCCGTCATCGCCTGGATCGTCGCGTCGAACTCGAAGATTTTCGCCCGGCCGGCCAGCGGGCCAGCCGTGTCCGCGCTAGAAGCCGTGTACTACATCGTCGGTATCGCCTCGGTGGCGCTGGGCTGGTACTTCAACATCACCTACGTGCAGCAGTACTCGCACGGATCCACCAACCCGCTCTGGGGCGAGCACGGCAGCTGGGCCGAATATATCCGGTTGATGTTCACCAACCCGGCCGCCAGTTCGGCGAGCCAGGACTACACGATCGCCAATGTCATTCTGCTGCCGCTGTTTACCATCGTCGACGGCTATCGCCGCGGACTGCGGCGACCGTGGCTGTACTTCGTGTCCAGCCTGTTCACCAGCTTCGCCTTCGCGTTTGCCTTCTACTTCGCCACCATGGAGCGCCAACGCCGGCACGAGCAAGCCCGTGAGACGGTGGCCGCCTAAGCGCTGAGCCCGTCGCTGCGGTAATCACTTTCGTCTGCGACGAAGCTGTCCGGAGGCGGTGGCGCCGGCCAGCGGTGGTGGCCGGCCTGGTTTCCGCCGCGTCGCTTGGCCGCATACATTGCGCTGTCGGCGGCCGCGATCAACTCGGCCAGTAGGTCGACGCTCGCATCGGTCCGGTGAGCCGGGTGGATGTCGGCGGTGCCGATGCTGGCGGTGATGCCAAAGGACAGTGCGGCAATGACGTCGCACAGTTGCTGTGCCCGCGGGCCCACCTCGTCTGGATACCAGATATCGGCGATGACGAACTCCTCGCCTCCCGAACGACAGATGATCGCGGTGTCCTCCATGGTGTCAAGCAGGACACGTGCCACCGAGGCCAGCGCCTCGTCACCGGTGCTGTGCCCGTAGTTGTCGTTGAGCAGTTTGAAGTGGTCCAAGTCGATCATGGCGATGACGAAATGACCGGGCTGGTCGCGACTCTGTTCCAGGCGGGCTTTCGCGCGCCGACGAAAAGCCCGCCGGGTCAGCAGGCCGGTGAGCTCGTCACGTTCGGCCCGCACGGCATCGCTGCCGAGCGCGTGCACAACCACCTGGATACCGAAAGGCACGGCGAGATCAAGGAGCAATAGCAGCGAGTAATCGCACAAGGCGAAGGCGATGTTGAATTTCGCCGCCATGCGGATGGCTACAACAGCGCCGACCGAGCCGGCGACCGCGAAGTTGTAGGCCATCAATGGCGCGGTGTGGAACAGCGCAATGTAGCTGGCCGTCGCCGCGAATGCCGTACACGTCAGGATCGCAATGAGCGGATCGCGTTGGGCCAGCGCGATCAGCGCGATGCTGGCGGTGGCCAGCACGGCGAACAGAATCGCTGCGGGGCGTGTCGGCCAGCGCAGGGCCCATAACAGCGCGCCCAACGAGGCGCTGGCGCACGCCGCCAGGGTGCAGGCGAGTTGGATGAAGCTTCGCGGTCCGGTCGGGGTCCAAATCGTCGCGAGCGCATCAATCGCCAAACCGCCGGCGATCAACGAGATGGTGAAGCGGGTCACCGCGGCCATACCCCGGGCTTGCAAGTGCGAGCTCAACTCGTCGTAATGGTCGGGTTGTCGCCACCACAGACCGAGCCAGCCCATCGCCGTCTCACCCCCTCACGCGGTTGCCCTATCCACGTATGCAGGACGTTGGTGATGATAGTTCAGCGAGAAAGCGCGATCTGACCTTTGCTTTCCGACGACCGCAGGGCCAGCTGGCCCCTACGCGGGCTCGAGCAATTCGGTGCCGACGAAAGGCACCAGCGCGTCGGGAACTCGCACACTGCCGTCGGGCCTTTGATGGTTTTCCAAAATGGCGACCAGCCAGCGGGTGGTGGCCAGCGTGCCGTTGAGTGTCGCTGCGATCTGCGGCTTGCCGGCGGCATCGCGGTAGCGGGTGGCCAGCCGGCGGGCCTGGAAGGTGGTGCAGTTCGAGGTCGAGGTCAGCTCGCGGTAGGCGCGCTGCGTCGGCACCCAGGCCTCGCAGTCGAACTTGCGAGCCGCAGACGAACCGAGATCGCCTGCGGCCACGTCGATTACCCGATACGGCACCTCGATGCGAGCCAGCATTTCCCGCTGCCAGCCCAGCAGCCGTTGATGCTCGGCCTCGGCGGCGTCCGGGGTGCAGTAGACGAATCCTTCGACCTTGTCGAACTGGTGCACCCGGATGATGCCGCGGGTGTCCTTGCCGTAGCTGCCGGCCTCGCGGCGGAAGCACGACGACCAGCCGGCATAGCGCAGCGGCCCGCCGGACAGGTCGAGGATCTCGTCGGCGTGGTAGCCGGCCAGCGGCACTTCGGAGGTGCCGACGAGGTAGAGATCGTCGGCCTCCACCCGATACACCTCGTCGGCGTGGGCGCCGAGGAAGCCGGTGCCTGACATCACCTCTGGGCGCACCAGGACCGGCGGGATGACCGGGATGAAACCGTTGTCGACCGCCAGCCGGATCGCCAGCTGCAGCAGCCCCAACTGCAGCAGCGCCCCCCGACCGGTCAGGAAGTAGAACCGCGATCCAGACACCTTGGCCCCGCGCTCCATGTCGATCAGGCCCAGCGCCTCGCCAAGTTCCAGGTGATCTTTGGGATCGTTGATGGCCGCGGGCTCACCGACGACGTCGAGGACGGCGTAGTCCTCCTCCCCGCCGGCGGGGACGCCGTCGATGATCACGTTCGAGATCGCCATGTGGGCAGTGGTGAACACCGCCTCGGCTTCGGCCTGGGCTGCCTCGGCCGCCTTGACCTCCTCGGCCAGTTCCTTGGCCTGCTGCAGCAGAGCCGGACGCTCGTCGGGGGAAGCGGCGCCCACCTTCTTACTGGCCGCCTTTTGGGCGGCGCGGAGCGAATCGGCTGTCGAGATGGCGGTCCGCCGGGCGGTGTCGGCCGCCAGCAGCGTGTCGACCAGCGCCGGGTCCTCGCCGCGGCTGGTCTGTGATTGGCGCACGGCATCCGGTTTTTCGCGGAGCAACTTCAGGTCGATCACGGGCTGAACCCTACGCGGAAGGCACCCGCCAGCAATAACCACATGACGTTACTTCTGCAACAGCTGTCACGGGACGCGGCGGGCCTGTCAGAATGGAGCCAATGTCGAACGATTCCGAGCAGCAAAAGTCACCGGCCAACCGGCCGGGATTTCGGCTACCCCGGGTCGAGTGGCTGACCGCCCTGCATGCCTCGGCCACCAGGCGCGCGTTGCTGCTGACGGCCCTGGGCGGTCTGCTCATCGCCGGGCTCGTCACCGCCCTTCCGATCGGTGGCGGCCCCGGTCAGCTGACCGGCTACATCGACCCGGTGCCCAGCACGGGCTCGAAAGGTAACGACGCGTTCAACCACGCCGCCAGCGGCAACTGCTTGATGTGGCCGGATCGGATGCCCGAAGCCGCAACGATTGTCGACTGCAAAGACGAACACCGCTTCGAGGTCGCCGAGTCCATCGACATGCGCACGTTCCCCGGTTCGGAGTACGGTCCCGACGCCCCGCCGCCATCGGCCACCCGGATCGAGCAGATCAGCCAGGAGCAGTGCGAGTCGGCGGTGCGCCGCTATCTGGGCGCCAAGTTCGACCCCAACAGCAAGTTCATCATCAGCATGTTGTGGTCCGGCGACAAAGCCTGGCGACAATCGGGCGAGCGGCGGATGCTGTGCGGCTTGCAGCTGCCGGGCGCCGGTAACGAACAAATCGCCTACAAAGGCAAGGTCGGCGACTCCGACCAGTCCAAGGTCTGGCCGGACGGCACCTGCCTGGGCATCGACCCCTCGACCAATCAACCCACCGACATTCCGGTCGACTGCGCTGCGCCGCATGCGATGGAGGTCACCGGGACGGTCAACTTGCTCGCCAAGTTTCCCGACGCGCTGCCGCCGGAGCCCGAACAGGACGGCTTCATCAAAGACTCCTGCACCCGGCTGACCGACGCCTACCTCGCGCCGGTGCAGTTGCGCAGCACCACCCTGACGCTGATCTACAGCACGCTGTCGCTGCCCAGCTGGTCGGCCGGCAGTCGGCAAGTTGCCTGCAGCATCGGGGCGACGCTGGGCAACGGTGGCTGGGCGACGTTGCTGAACAGCGCCAAGGGGGCGCTCAAGATCAACGGCCAGCCCCCGGTTCCGCCGCCGGACATCCCGGCCGAGCGGCTGAACCTGCCGCCGATCCCGACCGGCCCCTCCCCCAGCGGCGGGTCCTCGTCGTCAGCCTCGTCGGGCGGGTCGTCGTCAGCCTCGTCGTCGGGCGGATCGTCGTCGAGCGGATCGTCGGGCGGGTCAGCCAGCCAGCGCCAGGGCAACCAGCACCTTCCCGGGCAGCAACCGGCCTCGCCCCCGCCCGCCGCGCCACCGGCGGCCCCCGAAGCACCACCACCGCCGGCTCCTGAACCGCCGCCGCCTTTTGCGCCGCTGCCGCCGCCGGAGGCCCCGCCACCGCCCCCACCACCTCCACCTCCCGGCGGATAGTCCGGTGGCCGTGCGGATGGATTCGCAACGGTTCGACGAGCTGGTGTCCGATGCGCTCGACCTGATCCCGCCGCAGCTGGCCGCGGTGATGGACAACGTGGTGGTGTTGGTCGCCGACCGTAACGACGAGGAAGACGACCTGCTCGGCCTGTATGAGGGCGTCGCGCTGACCGAACGGGATTCCCATTACGCCGGCTCGCTGCCGGACACCATCACGATCTATCGCGACGCGCTGTTGGACATCTGCGACGACGAGGACGAGGTCGTCGAGGAAGTGAAGATCACCGTGGTTCACGAAATCGCGCATCACTTCGGCATCGACGACGACCGCCTGCACGAACTCGGCTGGGCCTGAGCAACTTAGCGCCGGGCCGACAGGCGCGGCGTCGCGGATCTGTCATCGATCGGTGCTAAGAACTTCGCATGGAAACACGCTGCCGCAACTGCCGGGCAGGGTTGGATCATTGCCACGGCACGCTCATTCGCCATTGGTTGCACCGGTCGGAGTGCACCGAGGACGGCTGCACCAGCCCCGAGCTGATGCCGCACGCATTCGTCGTCGACTGCGACGCGGTCGGTTGCGACTGCGCCGAGGTTGGCGCAGCGTCCGCCGTGGCGATCTGAACCTAGGCCGTCAGCCCATCGGGTCGGCGCCCGACTCCACCGCGTCGGCGACCGGCGTGGCATCCGGTTCCGGGTAGAACGGTGGCGTCAGGGTCCCCCACTGCACGCAGCTCCAGCGGCCGTCGGTGACCGGCGCCAGGACGACGGCCTCGGTGTTGTTGAGGTGATGATCGAGCACGAAGCTGGTCTCGACGCCGGCCAGGACGGCGGCCGTCAGCCGGATGGCTGCACCGTGGCTGACGACGACGATGTCGCTAGTCCACTCGTGGTCGTCGAGGTAGCGCATCCGCAGGTCGGTCAACACCGGTGTGTAACGGTCCAACACCTGGTTGGCGGTCTCGCCGCCGGGCAGCGGCACATCGCGCTCGCCCTCGAGCCAGCGCTGGTAGATGGCGGCGAATTCGGCGACGGCGTCCTCGTCGCTGCGGTTTTCCAGATCGCCGACCTGTACCTCGTGGATGCCGGTCACCTCGGTCGCCCGCAGGTCAACTTCAGCGCTAATCTCCGCGGCGGTCTGCGCCGCGCGGGTGGCCACCGAATGCAACAACAGTCCGGGACGCGACGCTGCCGCCCGCGCGAACTCGCGCGCCTGTTCGCGGCCCAACTGTGTCAGTTCCGCCCCCGGCGGCCGAGTGTCCAAACGTTTGTCGACGTTGCTGTAGGACTGACCGTGCCGCACCAAGACCAGCCGACCGCTCATCGCGCCGAGCCTTCGTCCGTCGGCCCTCCGCCCAGCCCCGCCAACCAGCGCGACGCCTCGTCCACGTGTGGTGGCGGCGAGCCGGCAAGCACTCCGGTCGGCCACGAACCCAAGTAGCGCACGTCGGTACAACGTCGGTGCAGCGCCTTGAGTGCCTCGGCAACAGCGTCGTCGTGGATGTGGCCGACGCAGTCCAGGAAAAACACGTAGGTACCCAATTCGGTTCGGGTGGGCCGAGATTCGATACGGGTCAGGTCGATGCCGCGCATGCCGAATTCGGCGAGCGCCGACACCAGCGCGCTTGGCGCGTTGTCGATCCGCAGCACCACCGACGTGCGATCGGCGCCCGTGCGGGCCGGCGGTGGTCCCGGCGGCCCAACGAGCACGAAACGGGTGCGCGCATTGGCTTCGTCGACCACGCCTTCGGCCAGCGCCGACAACCCGCGCTGGGTGGCGGCCAATGGCGACGTCACCGCGGCGTCGACGTGGCCGTTCGCGACCTGCTGCGCGGCGTCGGCATTGGAATTGGCCGGGCGAAGCTCGACAGTCGGCAAGTGGGCGGCCAGCCACCGCCGCACCTGCGCCACGGCGACCGGGAAGGCGGCCAGCGTGCGCACGTCGGCGGCGGTAAGACCCTCTTTGACGACGATGCTGAACGCCACATCCAGCGTCAGCTCGGCGAACACCTGCAGCGGCGTCCCGATCGCCAGGCTGTCCAGGGTGGGCGTCACCGAGCCGTCGATCGAATTCTCGATCGGCACGCAGGCGTAAGCGGCCACGCCTTCGCGGACGGCATCGAGAGCAGCGGTCGTGCTGTCGACCGGCAGCCGCCGCGCGGTATCCGGGCTGTGCCGCGGAACCATGCCGGCATCGATCATCTGCAGCAGCGCCGCATCGGTGAAGGTCCCTTCGGGGCCGAGATAAGCGATGCTTGCCACGACCAAAACCCTATCGGGTAGTACGTCTTGCGCCGCCCGATCATCCCTAGTTAAGTTAGGCTAACCTCACTTCCCTAGGATGGTCGACGATGACACTTGCCGACTGCGCGGCGCCCACGACAGCCGAGCGGATCCGCAGCACCTGCGTCCGAGCGGGCAACGCGTTAATCGCCGTTGAGGGCACAGTCGGCGCCGAGCCGCTCACCACTCCCCTGCACCATCTGCTGGCCGACGGCTCGTTCGCCGTGGCAATCCCGGTCGAGTGCGACGCCGACGCAACGCAGGCCGTGCTGGAGTTGGCCGACTATGCGCCGCTGCCACTGCGCGAACCGGTCCGCTCGTTGGTCTGGATCCGCGGCCGGCTGCACCGGGTGCCGCTGCTAGCCGTACCCCGACTGCTCGACGGGATCGCCGCCGAGCACCCGAATCCCGCACTGCTGCAGGTGCAAACCCCCGGGTCCACCCCCGTGGCCGATAGGTGGGCCGTCGACACCCGCTATCTGCTGGCGCGACTGGACATCGAGTCGGTCGTAGTCACCGACTCCACCGGAGCCGAGGCCGTCGACGTCGGGGCCCTGCTCGCCGCGCGTCCCGACCCGTTCTGCGCTTTCGAGTCGTGCTGGATCCGGCACCTGGACACCGCGCACCGCGACGTGGTCGCCCGACTGGCCGCCCGGCTGCCCGCGCGGCTGCGGCGCGGTGATGTCCGCCCGCTCGGGGTTGACCGCTACGGCGTGCGGCTACGCGTCGAAAGCGTCGACGGTGACCGCGACGTCCGACTGCCCTTCCCCCAGCCCGTCGATGACGTCACGGGTCTGGGGCAGGCCATTCGGGTGCTGATGGGCTGCCCGTTCGGCCAGGGAGTCACTGGGCTACGGCCTCGCCGAGACTGAGGCGGTTACCGTGTCGAGGTGGCTTTCCCCCCGAATAAGCCCCTCAGCTCAGCCGACTCGGAGCCGACACAGCGCCGCGCGTTGCGCATCGAGCTCGTCATCGTGTTGGCCGTCACGTTCGGCCTGTCCGCAGTCACCGCGGTCTTGCAACTTGCCGACTCGGTGCTGCGCAACCTGAGTGCTCAGCGCATCCCGCTCAACCCGCGGCGTTCTTACTTCGACCTGATCGATCTCGGCCTGAACGCGACCTTTGTCGTGCAACTGATCGCATGGGGCGCGCTCGGCCTGTACTTGTTGTGGCGCAGCGGATTTAGCCCTGCCCGCATCGGGCTGCCGCGGTTGGTTTGGCGCGCCGATCTGGGCGGCGGCGTCGGCCTGGCCGCGTTGATCGGCCTGCCCGGGCTGGCGCTCTACCTGGTGGCCAGGGCTTTGCACCTCAATGCCTCGGTTGTCCCGTCCAGCCTGGGTGACACCTGGTGGCGGGTGCCGATGCTGCTGGCGGTCGCGTTCGCCAACGGCTGGGCCGAAGAGATCATCGTCGTCGGTTATCTACTCACCCGGCTGGAGCAGCTGGGCGTCGGTTCACGGGTGGCGCTGGTGTGGTCGAGCGTGCTGCGCGGCACGTATCACCTCTACCAGGGCTTCGGCGCGGGGCTCGGCAACGTCGCGATGGGCCTGGTGTTCGGATACGCCTGGCAGCGCACCGGCCGACTGTGGCCGCTGGTGATCGCACACGGGATCATCGACGCCGTGGCTTTTGTCGGCTATGCGCTACTGGCAGGCCACCTGCACTGGCTGCATTGACATGAACGACGACCATGCCCGGCGCCAGCGCCGGCTCCCACCGCGGCCCGAGCCGTCGCCGCTGATTCGCCGCGACCCCGGCTACCGGCCGCCGGCCAAACCGCCACCACCCAAGCCCGCCTCGGCTGAAGCCCCGACCGTCCGGCTACATCGGCCCGTCGCGCCGCCGGCGCGGCCACGCAGGCCGCGGCGCAAACGGGCGTGGGGTCAACTGATTTCGCTGACTTTGGTCCTCGTCGTGCTGCTGATCAGCGCTGGCGTTTTGGGCGGGACACTGTGGCTGGAGACGGCGCTGCACCGCCAACCTGTCCTGACCGACTACCCCGGTCGGCCGGCGCGCGGGCGGGGTAGCACCTGGCTGCTGGTCGGCTCGGACAGCCGGCAAGGTCTCACCGTCGAGCAGCAGCAGGCGCTGGCTACCGGCGGCGACACCGGCAACGGCCGAACCGACACCATGCTGCTGGTGCATGTGCCGGCGATCGGGTCAGGTACGCCGACGACGATGGTGTCCATACCGCGCGACTCGTACGTGCCCATTCCCGGCTACGGGCGCGACAAAATCAACGCGGCGTACGCGATGGGCGGAGCGCCGCTGCTGGCCCAGACCGTCGAACAGGCCACCGGGCTGCGCCTCGACCACTACGCCGAGGTCGGCTTCAGCGGGTTCGCCGGCCTGGTCGACGCCCTCGGTGGGATCACCGTCTGCCCGACCGCGCCGATGAACGATCCACTTGCCGGCATCGACCTACCCGCCGGGTGTCAGAAGCTGGACGGCCGCGACGCGCTCGGCTTCGTCCGCTCCCGGAACACCCCGCGCGCCGACCTCGACCGGATGGTCAACCAGCGGCAGTTCATGGCGGCCGTGTTGCACCGCGCCGCCAGCCCCGCGGTGTGGCTCAACCCGTGGCGGTGGTATTCCGTGGCGCATGCGGCGGTCGGCGCGCTGACCGTCGACCACGGCGACCACGCCTGGGACATGGCGCGGCTGGGCTGGGCGCTGCACGGGTCAACCACCGCGTTGACCGTCCCGATCGGCCAATTCACCAACAGCGACGTCGGCTCGGTCGTGGTGTGGGACCACGAGAAGGCAGCCCAACTGTTCGACGCGCTGGCCGCCGACCAACCGGTCCCTTCGGGCGTTCTCAACGACTGATTCGTCCGCCAATTTGCCAGAATCGCTCCGTGGCCATAGCGACCCGCGACTAGTCCAGGTCGGCGCGGGTCAGGCCCTCGTCAAGCCACGCTTTGGCGCGTCCGGGATGGTTGGTGGCAAGCCACGCCACCCCCACGTCCCGGCAGAAGATGACGTCTTCGTATTCGTCCGGCGTCCAGCAGTACAGGGCCCGGCCCTGCGCGGCCGCCCGGTCGACCAGCTCGGGGTGTTCCCGGAGAGTGGCCAGCGAGGGCCCGACCGCGGTGGCCCCGATAGTGCTGGCCGCACCGCTGCTGAGATACCGATGACTCCGGCCGAGCAGCACCGTGGGCAGCAACGGCGCCGCCCGCCGGACCCGCCACAGCGCGGAGGCCGAAAACGACATCACCACCGCACGGGACCGGTCGGCGGATGCCGGTGCGGCGATGCCGAAGCGATGCAGCAGCGCCAACACCTTGCTTTCCACCAGCGCGCCGTACCGGACGGGATGCTTGGTCTCGATGAATAGCTTCACCGGCCGCTTCCAATCCAGCACCAGTCCGACAAGGGCGTCCAACGTCAACAGGCCGGTATTGCCATGAGTACCGTCCGCTCGCCAACTGCCATGCCAGGCCCCGTATTCCAGCTCACGTAGCTGGGCCAGCGTCATCGTGCTGACCAGACCCGCGCCACTCGACGTTCGGTCAAGCCGGCGATCGTGCACACAGACCAGGTGACCGTCGCGGGTGAGCCGGACATCGCATTCAACACCGTCGGCGCCCTCCCGGAGCGCGAGATCGTATGCGGCCAAAGTGTGTTCAGGCAGAGCGCCCGACGCACCGCGGTGAGCCACCACGAACGGGTGCCGAGAGACCACGTCGTCGGCCCGCGTCATGCCACTATGCTGCCGGTTCCTCACCCGACAACTCAACTGCTGGAGCCGATCCCGCTGCGCCGGCTCCGACCGCGTCGTCGGCTATCACCACCCAGCGATGGGCGGGCCGCTCGACCGGTTTGCGCTCAAAGCCCTCGAACAGCCGCTCGGTCCCAAACGCGGCGATCAATGCCAGCAGGTAGGCCACGATGATGGCCACCGTGTTGTTGGCGATGCCCTGGGCGTCCTGTGCCCCGCTGGTAATCGTTGCGAAGACCGATGTAACGCTGCTGAGCAGCCACAGCAGCCACCATTCCCAGATCAGTCCGCGCAGCTGGCTGTAGTTGTCCTCGGTTTTCGCCAGCTCGATGACGTACACCAGAGACCACACGCTGGCGAGCAGCGGCAGGAAACTCATCACCACGCAGCCGGCCATCAATGCCCAGCTTGCTGAATGACCGGTGGTAACCCGGACCACGGCAAACATGATGGCCAGCGCCATCGCTGCCGACGGCGGGAGCAGGCAGCCGGCCCGCAACGCCCACGGCGTGCGGGTCTCCGATCTGCCGCGATGCGCGAAAGCCGCGGCGCGACGTGCGATTAACCATTGCGTCAGCACCACGGCGTAGGCGATCACCGCCGCGATCGCAGCCAGGCTGGCCAGCACACTGAGCAGCGCCGCGGCGTCAGCCACCAGCCAACTCAGTAACACGTTCCGGTTGATGATCAGCAACAGATAGCGGACCAGATGAACCAGGGCCGCGATGCCCAGCGTCAACGTGGTGGCGAAGAACGCTGCGTGCACCCGGGTGGCCGGCGGCGCTTGCCGCACCGTCGAACCCGGCCTGCCGCCATCCGGCTCGACACGGTCTTGGAGACCCCAGCGCGGTATTACCGGGTATCGCGGCGTCGGCCCGAGCGGTCGCCGGCGACGTCGTGGCGGCGGGGGCGGGCCGGGGCGCACGGCGATCCAGCGATAGCCCGGTGGCAATCGCGGCGGCGACGTCGGCCGTGGGCCGGCCGCCCAGCGCGGATCGACGTCGGGCGTCTCCGACGACGGCGCGAGCAGCCTGCCGCGGCAGCGCGGACACCACTCACGCTGGCGGTCGCGGACATTCCAGCGTGTGCCGCACTGAGAGCACACTTGGATCATCGGCGCCGCTCCTCCTCATCGCTGCGCTCTGCATCGTCGCTGACGCGGATCACGGCATCAGCCTAACCGCCAAAACCGGCTGCTCGGCGCCGCTGTGGGTGGGAGGGCCGGTCAGACGCTGCCGGCGCCGCCGTCATCGGTGACCACCGGGCGTCCGGCGTTTGCCCATGCCAGCATCCCGCCACTGACGTTGACGGGTTCATACCCGTTGCCGGCCAGGAATTGCGCGACTTTTAGCGAGCGCCCGCCGACCTTGCAGATGACGTACAACGTCGCCTCTGGGTCGATCTCGTTGAGCCGGGCCGGCACCTCACCCATCGGGATATGCCGGGCGTCCGCGGCGTGACCGCGCTGCCACTCGTCGTCTTCACGCACATCTAGCAACACCGTCCCCGGCCCGAATTCGGCGGGCAGGCCGGCGACATCTGTCTGTGCGACCAGAGGTTCACTGTCCACGACCTTGATCTTGGCACGGGCCAACCCGCCGCGAAGCGGGCCCCCTCCAG
This sequence comes from Mycobacterium sp., assembly GCA_035506875.1. Taxonomy (GTDB): domain Bacteria; phylum Actinomycetota; class Actinomycetes; order Mycobacteriales; family Mycobacteriaceae; genus Mycobacterium. The sequence goes on along the minus strand of DATJOR010000422.1, from coordinate 2,561 downwards.
CTACCAAGCGGTATCCACAGTTTCCACAGGTTTATCCACAACCGGCGACCCTGTGTCGGGCGCATTGAACGCGCGGTCAATACACCCGACGGCTCTACGACTGTGGATAACCCCTGCGGAACTCACGTCGCGATCAACTGCTCCGGCGGACGCTTAGCGAATTCTCAGCGGGCGCTAGCCGACACGCCGCTTCCGCCGTATGGGGGATGTCACAACCAATCCGTCCGGCAGACCACCATTCCGTGATATCCGGACGGTGCCGATCGCTGCTCGGCCACCCTCGCCGCTCAGCAAAAAAGTGCTGCTCAGCGACCCGCTTTTCGTTCAAATTTCCCGCCGGTTCGCCGAGGGGCTATGATCGCGACCACCGGAGTAGTTGTGACTCATCTCACTTGGGGGGAGTTGGACGTGGAGGTCGGTGTCATCCGATGACAACGCAACCGATCGGGCCGCAGTCGGCGGGTTCTTCCTCGCGCTGGTACACCAATTCGCCCACCTGCAATCGCTCCTACTTGCTCGCCGGTTTGCGCGCCGGCGTGATCGCGCTGGTTTTGCTGGCGGTCCTGGCCGTCATCGTTTGGTTCTGAAGTCCCGCCGCGGGGTATCCACGCATCGCACTCGTTCTTGCGGTGTGCGCTGCGATGGACCAGGGTTGATCTTGGTTGACCAACCCAAGCCGCCGCGCCGCTAACAGCCTGCGAGTGGAGCGTCGAAAGCAGCTCGGCAACGATCATCGAAGGAAGGAATCCCGTGGCTGAATACACTTTGCCCGACCTGGACTGGGACTACGGAGCACTGGAGCCGCATATCTCGGGTCAAATCAACGAGCTTCACCACGACAAGCACCACGCCACCTACGTCAAGGGCGCCAACGACGCCGTCGCAAAGCTGGAAGAGGCACGCGCCAAAGAGGATTTCTCCGCCGTTCTGCTGTACGAGAAGAACCTTGCGTTCAATCTGGCCGGCCACGTCAACCACAGCCTGTGGTGGAAGAACTTGTCCCCCAACGGCGGTGACAAGCCGACCGGGGAGCTCGCGGCAGCCATTGATGAGGCCTTCGGGTCATTCGACAAGTTCCGCGGTCAGTTCACCTCGGCAGCCACCACCGTGCAGGGTTCGGGCTGGGCGGCGCTGGGCTGGGACAGCCTCGGCCAGAAGCTGTTGGTATTCCAGGTCTACGACCACCAGACCAACTTCCCGCTCGGTGTCGTTCCGCTGCTGGTGCTCGACATGTGGGAACACGCCTTCTACTTGCAGTACAAGAACGTCAAGGCCGACTTTGCCAAGGCATTCTGGAACGTCGTGAACTGGGAAGACGTGCAATCGCGTTATGCGACGGCGACTTCCAAGACCAAGGGGTTGATCGCCGGCTGACGTCAGTCGAAATTCGCCTGCTCGGGGCGTCGCGCCATTGGCGCGGCGCCCCGAGCACTATTTCGGCCGTGTTTCTATTTTGCGCTTGTTGCAGTTGGTTGCTCGTGTCAGCTTGCGGGTATTCACAGGCTGACGCATGCTGATCTGATCGACCCACCGGCGTATCACTGGATACCCGAACCGAAGTATGGCGGAGGGCGAAATGGAAACGGGGTCAGGTCGGGCCATCGAGGTGGCCCCATTTCATTCTCATGGTGCCCTGAAAGGGTTTGTGATTTCCGGCCGTTGGCCGGATTCGACAAAAGAGTGGGCACAACTGCTGATGGTCGCCGTCAGGGTCGCCTCGCTGCCCGGATTACTGGCCACCACAACGGTTTTCGGTGCCCGCGAGGAACTGCCGGACACTCCCGTGCCGGGCACCGTCGGCCTGGTGCTGGCGGAGGGTCCGGTCGTTGGCGAATCTGCCATCAAGCCAGGCTATTTCGCCGACCACCAACCACCGGCGCTGTTGATGTTGCATCCCCCGTCGGAGACCACACCGTCATTACCCGAATGCAACGGCGCGGCGTCGGGATGCGTGCTGCTGCCTGGGCTGCCCTATCTCGGCCTGGAACACCGCGCCGCCTGGGTCGAGGCGGAAGCCGACGGCACGATCACCTCGATGGTGAGCCGTGTGGGTGTCGACCCGATTAGCCACCCCGACACCGCGATCCTGGCGATGCTGCTAGCTGCTTAACTAATTCGGCCGAGCGGGCCGCTCCGAAATCGCGTAAATGGATGTACACAGGCCGCGGTCATGCCCGAAAAGCGCGCTCGCCCGCACCTCGCAGGCGGCGACAGCAAATAGCCTTTTCACGACGTCGGCCCGACGTGCCGGTTGCCGTAGAGCACGATGCACTGAACCATCGAAGCCGCGCGCTGCCAGCGGCTCGACGCCGACGCGGCCAACCGTGACACAATTCGCTTGCTACAACATGTGAATTCGCTGAAAATCGAGCTTGTCGCGCCGCGACGACGCCGTCGACTAGCGCCGCGGCCGTCGGTAGCAATTGCCGCCAAGTTTGCACTTGGATGCGGCGATAACTCTCGCTACGATGATCAGCAAATACTCCAAGGAATTATTTGTTCTACCGACCCGGTGGAGGTCATATCGATGAGCACGACGTTTGCTGCCCGCCTGAACCGCC
>DATJOR010000421.1:0-16621 GCA_035506875.1 Mycobacterium sp. | reverse complement strand
GCCGTGTCGCCATTCCCATCTGCTACTGTAATACTCACCGTAGGCTTTTTGATACGCATGGCGGTAAGCGAAGGATAACCGGGCATTTGCCATGGATTTAGGGCTGACAAACGCCACCGCGGTCGTCGTGGGCGGTGGCCGGGGCATGGGACTGGCCGCCGCGCGTTGCCTGGCAGACGACGGCGCCCGGGTCGCGATTGTCGCCCGGTCCCAAGCTGACCTCGACCGCGCGACCGAGGACCTGACCCGTCGAGGCAGCCCCGACGCCCTCGGCCTGGTGGCCGACATCCGCGACGATGATCGCGTCAACAGTGTCTTCACTGAGCTCGGTGACCGGTGGGACGGCGAACTCAATGTGCTCATCAATGCGGTCGGCCCGGGCGCGGTCGGCAGCTTCGAAGACCTCACCGACGAGCAGTGGGGTCAGGCCTTCGACGACGGCGTCATGGGCATGGTGCGCTGTGTGCGTTCGGCCCTTCCGCTGCTTCGGAAGGCGGCGTGGGCGCGCATCGTCAACTTCTCGGCGCACTCCACGCAGCGCCAAAGCGTCATACTGCCGGCCTACACCGCGGCCAAGGCGGCCCTGACGAGCGTTTCCAAAAACTTGTCGCTGCTGCTGGCCAAGGACGAGATCCTGGTCAATGTGGTCTCCCCGGGCAGCATCGCGTCCGAGTCGCTCGTCGGCTGGGCCTCCTCGGTCGGGGTTGACGGTAACGATCCCTATGCGCTGATGGACGCGATCGCCAAGCACTTCGGGCATCCGGCCCACCTGCCACGGGCCGGGCTGCCGGACGAAATGGGTTCAGTGGTGGCGTTTTTGGCGTCGCGGCGCAACTCTTATATGACTGGAGCGAACATCAACGTCGACGGCGGTTCGGACTTCACCTGACGCTCGCCGACTGGAAGGGAGTCGATGATGGCCACGGCACGCGAGGCCCGCGCTTGGGCGCGCAGCGCTTTGCGGGGAATCGGCGATTCCCTGTACACCCCGTTCTGTGGCACCGACGGTGACGATATCGACTGGGATGCGTATCGGACGCTGGTCCGCTACTGCGTCAGCGATCTCGGGCATCCGATGTTGTGGTGCACCAGCGGTATCGCGGAGTTCTGGTCGCTGACGCTCGATGAGCGAAAGCGCTTGCTGGAGGTCGCAATCGAGGAAGCCCGAGCCGCGAACCCCGACGTCGTGGTGCAGGCCTGCACCGCCGCCACATCGGCGAAGGACTGCCTAGATCTGACGCTGCACGCGCAGCAGGCTGGTGCCGACATCGCCTACATCCAGACCCCGATGATGGAGGCGCACGGCGGCGAAGGCGTGCTGAGGTTCTTCAAGTACGTCGCCGCGCGCACCGACATTGCTTTGGGCATGTTCAACTCTCCGTCGTCGGGCTACGTATTGACACCGGCCGAAAGTGCGCGGATCTACGACGAGGTGCCCGCGGTGTGCGCCACCAAGGAGGGCGCCTTCCGGCCGGAGGCGAGCCGCCGGCTGCACGAGCTGGCGCCCGACCTGGCGGTCTGGGAGTGCGACAGGACGGTCTACCGTGCCGGGTGGTTGCGGGCCGGGATCGTCTGCCCCGCGCAATTGGGTACGGCCGGCTACCTGTTCGAGACCCCGCAGCGGCGGCTGTTATCCGAATACTGGGAGCTGGTGCTCAACGACAAGCTCGTCGAGGCGATGGATTACGGGCGGGAATCCGGGATGGACCAGTTCGACCTGGACATCGGGTCGTGGTGGACCTGTTATCCCGGCCGCGCCGATTACTTCACCCACTGGGGTGGCGCCTTCAAGTACGCCGCGTCGGTACTCGGCCTGCCGATCGGCGCCTACCCACACTCCAGACCGCCGCAAGCACAGTTGCCGCCGGAGGCCAAGGGTCAGATCGAAAAAGCGTATCGACGGCTAGGGCTTGTCGACGCCTAGCGACGTTGTGGAATGCTGTACCGATAGGTATACAGTATGGGCATAAGCTTTCAGTCGATAGCCGCGAGTGGCCACTTAAAACACGCTGTCGGCGGTTTTGCGTGTCGTAACTGGCCACTGGGCGACAGGAGGATCACGTGAGCCGCGCCGACGACGATGCAGAGCGCAGCGATGAGGAGGAGTGGCGCAGATGAGCACCGCCGACGACGTCGTCGCCGACTCCACCCGGGACGAGGCGGTCATCTATGAGGTGACCGCGAGCGGTGTCGCGGTGCTGACGCTGAATCGGCCAGATCGGCTGAACACCTGGGGCGGTGACATCGCCACCGCGTTCTACACGGGATTGGACCGGGCCGAGGAGGATCCGGACGTTCGGGTGATCGTGCTGACGGGTCGCGGCAAAGCGTTCTGCGCCGGCGCCCAGCTTGGGGTGATGGGCGGCAAAATGGAAGAGGTCGCCGGCTCCATTGCAAACACCGACGAGGGTAAGTTGGCCAGTCTCGTCGGGGACCGGCAGCCCTACCACTTGACGACGCTGTGCAAGCCGGTCGTCGCGGCTATTAACGGATCCTGCGTCGGAATCGGTCTGACCCAAGCGCTGATGTGCGACGTGCGATTCGCCGCCGCCGGAGCCAAGTTCGCCGCGTCATTCTCGCGTCGCGGCCTGATCGCCGAATACGGCGTCTCCTGGATACTCCCGCGACTGACGGGGTGGGGCGTCGCACTCGACCTGATGTTGAGCGGCCGGACCTTCCTCGCCGACGAAGCGGCGGAGCTGGGACTGGTCAAAGAAGTGGTCCCGCCCGAGCAGCTGATGAAACGCACCATGGAGTACGCCGAAGACATCGCGCAACACTGCTCGCCGGCATCTATGGCCATCATCAAGCGACAGACCTACGGTGATGCCATGCGCGAGGTAGCGCACGCGAGCGACCGGGCCGAAGCCTTGCTGCACGAGTCGCTGCAACGTCCCGATGTCATCGAAGGGATCACCAGCTTCCTCGACAAGCGGGCGCCTAGCTTTCCCGGGCTGAGCGCTTCGAACGGTATCGGAAAGGACGATCATGGCGACCCTTAGCTATAAGGCGATCGACGTCGACAATCACTACTACGAACCGTTGGATGCCTTCACCCGGCATCTGGACAAGAAGTTCCGCCGACGCGGCGTGCAGATCTTCAGCGACGGCAAGCACACCCAGGCGGTCATCGGCGACAGAGTCAACCGCTTCGTCCCTAACCCCACATTCGACCCGATCATCGAGCCGGGCTGCCTGGATCTGTTGTTCCGCGGTCAGATTCCCGAAGGCGTCGACCCGGCGTCGCTGATGAAGGTCGAGCGGCTCGCGCAGCACCCCGAGTATCAGAACCGTGATGCACGTATCACGGTGATGGACGCCCAGGGCATCGAGACGGTGTTCATGTTGCCGACGTTTGCGTGCGGCGTCGAGGAAGCGCTCAAGCACGACGTCGACGCGACGATGGTGTCATTGCACGCGTTCAACCTGTGGCTCGATGAAGACTGGGGCTTCGACCGGCCCGACCACCGCATCATCGCGGCACCGATCATTTCGCTGGCCGATCCCGACAAGGCCCTCGAAGAGGTGGAATTCGTGTTGGGGCGCGGCGCGAAGCTGATACTGGTGCGGCCTGCGCCGGTGCCCGGTGTGGTCAAGCCGCGGTCGTTGGGCGATCCCCTCCATGATCCGGTGTGGGCTGCGCTGGCCGAGGCGGGCGTTCCGGTGGGCTTCCACCTGAGTGACAGCGGCTACCTGCAGATAGCCGGAATGTGGGGTGGCAGATCGACTTTTGAGGGGTTCGGCGGGTCGGAGCCGTTGGAGCAGGTACTCACCGACGACCGGGCTATCCACGACACAATGGCCTCGATGATCGTGCACGGCGTGTTCACCCGCCATCCGAAACTCAAGGCGGTCAGTATCGAAAACGGTTCATACTTCGTCCACCGGCTGATCAAGCGCATGAAGAAAGCCGCTAACAGTCACCCACGACTGTTCCCGGAGGATCCGGTGGAGCAACTGCGCAACAACGTCTGGATCGCCCCCTACTACGAGGACGACTTGGCCGAGCTGGCGTCGGTCATCGGTGTCGACAAGATTCTGTTCGGATCGGACTGGCCGCACGGCGAAGGCTTGGGGGATCCCGTCTCGTTCACCGAGGAGCTGGTTGGCTTCAGTGACGCCGACATCCGAAAGGTGATGCGCGACAACGCATTGGATTTGTTGGGCGTTAAGGTCGGATCGGTCGCTTGAACGTTTCAGGCCGCGAACAGCCATGAGCGAGTGGACCATAGGGGCCGTGCTGGACGCGATCGCCGAGGTCATCCCGGACCGGCCGATCACCGTGTGCGGCGATCGCCGCAGCACCTTCGCGGAAACCGCGGACCGCACCCGACGGCTGGCGAACTTCCTGGCCGCCAAGGGGCTGGGTGCCCACCGGGAACGGGCGAGCCTGCAGAACTGGGAATGTGGGCAGGATCGCGTTGCGCTTGTCATGCACAACGATCTATATCCCGACATGGTGATCGGTTGTCTGAAGGCCCGCACTGTTCCGGTGAACGTCAACTACAACTACACGCCGCGCGAAGTCTCCGAACTACTCGACTACGTGCGGCCGCGGGCGGTGATCTACCACAAGTCACTGGGCGCGAAATTCGCCGACGTGTTTCCGCCCGACAGCGCCGATTTGTTGGTGTCGGTGGAAGACGGCAGTGGAGTACCGGAACTGCCGGGTGCGGTGCCACTGGATGACGCGCTGGCACAAGGGGATAGCGACCATAACGTGACTGGGTCGCCGGATGACCTGTTGATGATCTGTACCGGCGGGACAACCGGTCGGCCCAAGGGGGTGCTCTGGCGCCAATCCGATATCTACGTGTCGTCGATGGTCGGCGCCGATCATGCGTCGGCCCAGGAGATCCACGACAAGGTGAGCCGAGCCGCCGGATCCCCGTGGTTTGCGGTGTCACCGCTGATGCACGCCGCCGGCATGTGGACGGCTTTCTCAGCGATCATGGCCGGCCTTACGGTCGTGCTTTACGACACCGGCCGCAAGCTCGATCCGCGGTTGGTATGGGAGACGGCCGAGCGCGAGCGGGTCGGCATGATGACGATGGTCGGGGATGCCTACGCCGCGCCTTTGGTCGACGAGCTGAGGCGCGGTCGGTACGACCTGTCGTCGCTCAATGCAATCGGAACCGGCGGGGCGGCAACGAATCTGAAATACCAGCGGGCGCTTCTGGAACTGCTGCCGCACATCACACTGATCAACGGATATGGCTCGTCGGAAACCGGCAACATGGGATTCGGGCACAGCACGGGCGACACTCGCACCGACACCTTTACGCTGCGCGAGGGCGGACTGGTGCTGTCCGAGGACTACAGCCGCTTCCATCGACCCGGCGAGCAGGAGGTGGGTTGGGCTGCCAGAGCGGGGCGAATCCCGCTGGGGTACTTCAACGATCCAGATGCCACCCGCAAGACCTTTCCGGTGGTGGATGGTAAGCGGGTGGTGATCTCCGGCGACCGCGCCAGTCTGGAAGGAGACGGCACATTGCGGCTATATGGCCGCGATTCGCTGGTAGTCAACACCGGCGGCGAGAAGGTGTTCGTCGAAGAAGTCGAAGAAGTCCTGCGCGCGCATCCGGCGGTTGCCGATGCTTTGGTGGTGGGCCGTCCCAGCGATCGCTGGGGTGAAGAACTCGTCGCTCTGGTCCAACTGCGCGATACCGCCGACGCGGTCCGTGACGTCCTGCACGCGCACTGCACGTCGCAGTTGGCCCGATTCAAGGCGCCCAAAGAGTTCATTTTCGTCGAGCAAGTCCATCGCCTGGGCAATGGAAAAGCCGATTACCGGTGGGCGAAAACCCAAGCGACTGAAAAGGCGCCGATGTCGACATGAACGCGATTGACTGTCTGATCAATGTCCACTTCGGCGAGACCGAGAAGCAGCCCGCGTGGATGCTGAAGGTCCGCGACGACTATTTCAAGGGGCCGGAGGCGATGTTCGCGCCCGTCGACTTGGCGGAGTTGCTCGACGAGATGGATGAGCAAGGTGTGCGTAAGGCGGTGCTCATGGATAACCTCGCGAAGCCGTCGATGACCGCGCGCAAGTTCGTCGAGGCCAAACCGGATCGGTTCGCGCTGGCGATGGGTGGTGTGAACCTGCTGCGCCCGATGCCGTCGTTGCGCGAACTCAGTGCCGTCGTCAACGACCTTCCCGTCGTGTATGCCGTTGTGGGACCAAGCTTCTGGGGTGACGGACAATACCCCCCGAGCGACGCCGTCTACTATCCGCTGTATACCAAATGCGCCGAACTTGGACTACCGCTGTGCATCAACACCGGCATTCCCGGACCACCCATCCCCGGCGAGGTACAGAACCCCATGCACCTCGACCGGGTCTGCGTGCGCTTCCCCGAACTGAAGCTCTGCATGATTCACGGCGCTGATCCCTGGTGGGACATCGCGATCCGATTGCTCATCAAATACACCAACCTGCGCCTGATGACCTCCGCGTGGTCGCCGAAACGGCTGCCCGACAGCCTGCTGCACTACATGCGGACCCGCGGCAGCAAGAAGGTGATCTTCGCCTCCGACTGGCCGGTGCTGAAAATGCGCCGCGTCGTCCCGGAAGCTCGAGCTCTGGACCTCCCCGCCGATGTCCTGGAGAACTACCTCTACAACAACGCGCACGAATTCTTCTTTCAGGGCCAGGAGGAGCACTGACGATGGACCGTTACGAACTACGCAGGCTCGACTACAGCCTCACCGACGATCACCAGGCTTTGCGGACCGCGTACCGAGATTTCTTCAAGACGCATTGCCCGATCGAAACCGTCCGTGCCGCCGAGGAATCCGGGTTCGACAAGAGCCTGTGGGAGCGGCTATGCGGGATGGGTGCGACGACCATGGCGTTGCCGCATGCCGTCGGAGGTGATGATGCAACACTGGTCGACTTGACGTTGGTGGCCGAGGAGATAGGGCGCTCGCTGGCACCCGTGCCGTGGATCGACCACGTGTGCGCTGCGCGGTTGCTGGCGCGACTTGGCTCGGCGGAATCCGACGTCGTCAACGGCAAGCAGCTCGCCGCGTTCGACCCGCAACACGACAACGTTACCGGGATCCGGCTGATCCCGACCGGATCGATCGCAGACCAGATCATCGTCCGCGACGGCGACGATGTGGTGCGGCTGACGTTCGACACCCGACCCACCAAGGTGGACAACATCGGGCGGTTGCCGATGGCGTGGGTCGATCCGGCGGCCGCCGATACCCGAGTCGTGCTGGCCAGCGGCCCCGACGCCTTGGCGCACTATCAACGAGCACTGGATGAATGGCGGGTGCTGACCGCTGCGGCGTTGGCGGGCCTGGTCGAAGAGACCATGACTATCGCGGCGGAGTTCGCCAAGACCCGCTACACGCTCGGCGTGCCGATCTCGACATTGCAGGGCATCTCGCATCCCCTTGCCAACATCGCGATCACCGTGCAGGGTGGCCGCAATCTGGCCCGCCGCGCCGCCTGGTTCTTGGACAACGAGCCCGACGAGCGGCCGGAGTTGGCGCCGTCGGCGTACGTGTTCATGGCCGAAGAAGCGGCAAAGGCCGCGACGATGGCCGTCCATGTGCAAGGTGGTCTCGGCGTGTCTGCGGAGGCGGCCGCGACGGCGTATCTCGTGCGTGCCCGCGGATGGGCGCTGGCCGGGGGCGACCCCGGCGCCAGCGCCAAATACATCGCCGAGATCGTCGCCGACCGCGAAAGCCGTTCAGGAAAGGATGCATAAGTGGATTTCTCACGAGTCACGCTCGACGACGGCGATCAGGCCTTTCTCGACGAGGCACGCGATTTCCTGAAAACCCATGTGACCCAGGACGTCATACGCCGCGACCGCGAAACCGGCGACAACTTCGACGAAGGCGTGCATCTGGCGCTGGGTGCCGCCGGCTACCTCGAGGGCGAGTGGAAGCCGCACGCCGACGGCGGCTTCACCCGGGTGCGCCGCCGCATCTGGGAGTTGGAGAAGCGGCGGGCGCATGTGCCCTGGGTGACTTGGGGCACCACCGCCATGATCGCGCGCTCGGTGGCGAAATTCGGATCGCCGGAAGTGCGGGATGAAGTGATGCCGAAGGTCTTCAGCGGACACGTCCGGATGTGCCTGGGCTATACCGAACCCGAAGGCGGGTCGGACATCGCCACCTGCAAGACCCGCGCGGTGCGCGACGGCGACGGCTGGGTCATCAACGGCTCGAAAATGTTCACCACCGGTGCACACAAGTGCCAGTACGTCTTTCTGATCACCAACACCGACCCTGACGCGCCAAAGCACAAGAGCCTGACCATGTTCCTGGTGCCGCTCGACCTGCCAGGCATCGACATCCAGGGCATCCGCACTATCGACGGTGACCGCACCAACATCGTCTACTACAGCGACGTGCGCGTCGACGACAAGTATCGACTCGGCGAGGTCAACGCGGGCTGGACGGTGCTCCGCGAGCCGCTCAACACCGAGCACGGCGCGGTCGCCGCTGCGCCCGACGGCTTGCAGGACGTGTCGATCATGATGCACCAGGCGGGTTTCATGGCCGACGCCGTCGACAAGGCCGCCGGCAAGGTGTCCCAGCCGGACCCGAACGGGCGCAGGCTCATTGACGACGAGGCGGTGGCATACCGGCTGGGCCGTAGCGCCGCGCGGATGGAGGCGGCGTTTAGCGCACCGAGCATTTTCGGCCGGGTTGCGCTGGCGCAGACGATGCGCGATATCTCACCGGACCTGATGGACATCCTGGGCACGGCATCGACGTTGCCGAACGGCACCGACGGCGCGGCCGACGACGGCGCGGCGGAATACGTCTACCGTTTTGCGCCGTTGGTCGGGATCTACGGCGGCACCCTTGAGGTTTTCCGCAACATGATCGCCCAATACGTCCTCGGCCTGGGCAAGCCCAATTACTCAGCGCCGAAAAAGGTTTCGTAGCGGCGCAACGTGGTTCAGTTGCCGCGTTCGGTATCTGGTGACGGTGGGTAATCAGCGTGCCGAGCGAGCTGCGCCCCGCGGGGATGGACCAGACGCATGGACTGCCGGACCGATATGCGTTGCGGCTCTCCGGCGGTGGTTTCGGTCGTCACCTTTATCCAGCGTTGTGGGACCGACAGTGCCCCGATCGATTTGCCGCGACCGGCGCCGCCGGTGAACGCCGCGCCGTCCGTCGCGCGCTGGTTCACCGACGACATGATCGCCGTCGCTTGAAGCAGCATGGCGGCCCGGTTGAGCTGATCCAGGTTTTTGATCGCGACCTCCGCCGACGGGATTAGCGAACTCAGCTTGGACAGCGACGATGCCACCGGCGACAGATGGACATCCAACGTCGTCTGCGCTGACGACGACATTGCGTGCAGGGCTGTGGATATGGCTGCCATCACCTGATGGCCGGTCGCTATCACATCGGGGGCGTTCGTCAAGACGCGGGATTTTCGGGCAACAGCGGCGCCTTGGTGCGCCGGATCGACGTCCAGCTGCGGCGTGCTAAACGGTGTCAGCGCCGACGCGTCGGCGCAGGTGCGCGCATAGGCATACATTGCCTCGGCATCGTGGACCCACATCCGTTCGTACTCGGCGTCCGCGTCCGCGATGATCGGGCTGACCTGGCCCACGCAATTTGCGGTGGCGAGCGATGACAGCTGGGCGCGGTTGGCATTGATCACCTCCGGCGGGACCAACGCGGCCAATACCGACTCGTAAGCGGTTGCCGCCGACGTTGCCTGCGTCGCCGCGTGCGCGGCCTTGGTCGCAGCGCTATCAAGCCACTCGAGGTAGGACGCGATGGCGCGGCCCATGGAGACTGCCGCTGGGCCCGATTCGGCCGCAAGGTTTGAGGTCGCAGCGCGGCACGATGCCACGGTCTCACATAGGTTCGCGGCCAGCTGGCCCCATGCGGCGGCAGCGGCCACCATTGTTGCTGAACCCGAACCGTAATACATTCGCCCGGAGTTGATTTCCGGCGGCACTCTTGCAAAGGACATTGCTAGCTCTCTTGTAGGTAGTTACCAGAAATGTCGTGGCGCGTGTGTGTGCACCGCAGCGGCGTTGCTGATCGCGCCACAGCGCTGACCCGGCGATCTGTAGCTCGAGCGAGTCGAGGTCCGGCGGGCAGTACTTGGTGCCATGGCTACTGAATGGAAACATATCTAGCTTGTGAACAGCTGGCAAACAGTTGGTAAGTTACAAATGCGTCTTTCGTTGGCTATTCGAGCGACACGCGGCTCACAGCTCACGGCCGCAGGCGCTTTCGTGGCCGAGCGGGCCGCGGCGCGGCGCGCATGGAGGCGGCATTCAGCGCGCCGAGCATCTTCGGCCGGGTAGCGCTGGCTCAGACCATGCGCGATATTTCACCGGACCTGATGGACCTCCTCGGCCCGGCGTCGTCGTTGCCGAACGGCACCGACGGCGCCGCCGAGTACGTGTACCGCTTTGCGCCGCTGGTCGGTATCTACGGCGGCACCCTCGAGGTCTTGCGCAACATGATCGCGCAATACGTGCTCGGGCTGGGCAAGCCGAATTACTCAGCGCCAGTGAAAGCTGCTGTCTCCGTGTGAGACTGACGACCAGCTATCCCGCAAACGGTGGCCGCCCCATGACCTTCGGACGAAACCCGTATCGCGGTCCAGCAGAGACTGCGCCTGCGTGTGGTCCGGCCAGCGGTATGCCACCCAGCAGATTCCCGAGCCCGCCCTCTCGAGCGGCAGGCGTCAGACTGTGGTGCGCCACCGGTGCGGGATGGCTCAACGCACCGCTGGCTTCGGCCCAACCCGGTGGCACCGACATCTCGCCGATGATGTCTGCGTTGCCTGTACCGGCTGACACCGGCCCCCCGCCACCACCGCCGCCGAGCATGCCGCCCAGGCCGGTCAGCGCCTTGGGGGGACTCGCTGCCGCGCCAGCCGCCGCACCGCCTCCGACCCCATTGAGCAGGCCCATCGTCTTGGCCATCTGAATACCGAAGTTGCCCATACCAACGCTGAAGTACGGCAAACCCTCGGTGTCGTAGAATAACCCCGCATAGCCGCTGTAGCCGCTGATCAGTGAACCGAAGTTGGTAGGCAGCGCGGTCTGTCCAGTCAGCAAGAAATAGATGTCGGTGAGCAGTGAGCTGGGCGACGCGGTCGACGTCGCCGACACGGGCGACCCCAGGCTATTCAGCTGACTCGGCAGACTCGAGACAAGCTGGCTGAGCGTGGACTGCGAACTACCCGCCGCGGTCGCCGTGGCGGACGTCGTCGCCGCGGCCTGGGTAGCCTGGGCGTTTGGGCTGGTGATCTGTGGTGCCGCCGTGAACGGCGTGACCTTGGCCGCAGCTGCGGACTGACCCGCGTAGCCATACATCGCCGTGGCGTCTTGCGCCCACATTTCGGCGTACTGCGCTTCGATGGCCGCGATCTCACCGGTGTATTGACCAAACACGTTGTCGGACAACGCCTCGGCCAGCGCAGCACGATTGGCCGCAATCAACGGCACAGGCACCGTCGCAGCGAGCGCGGTCTCGTACGCTGCGGCGGCCGCACGGGCCTGGCCGGCCGCCTGCTCGGCTTCGGCGGCTGTGTTGTTCATCCACTCCACATAGGGTGCGGCTGCATCGGCCATCGCGGTCGACGCAGACCCCAGCCACTCCTCGCTGCTCAGCGCGGTGATTACCCTGTCGTAGCCCTGAGCTGCCGAATTCAACTCGGCTGCAAGCTGGTTCCACGCCGAGGCGGCTGTCATGAGCGAACCGGAGCCGGGACCCGAGAACATATTGACCGAGTTGACTTCCGGCGGTAAGGCTCCAAAATCCACCATGTTGACCCCTCAACCGGCCGTCTGCCAGATAGTGACCAACGACATGTGTGCCTTTCTTTCAACAGGGCTCGGGCGCAGAGACATCGCGTTACCCGCCCGCCGGTGGGCGAGCGACCACGCTGTAGCGCCACCCGTACTTGTGGATGTATCCGGCGGTGGGCCGGCCGGCCAATCGTGTTGGCATCCCGCCCAGCACCGCGTTGCTTTTTGCGGCTGCTGCGGCGGCGTGCGCCGCCGTACCCGGCATCCCGGGAGTCGCCGGGCTTCCGCCCGGTACTGATGCAGGCCAGTCTGGCGGAAACTCCTCGATCTCTTCGATTTCCTCCGGATTTTCCTCCGTTGTTCCCGCGTGCCAATTGTGCGGAACCGACAATCGTCTGACCCGGATCGCTCTGCCAGTATTCGCGGCCACCCCCGCGCCGTGGCCACCCCACCCGAGGTGCGCGAATTCCGGAGTCGCATACCACGCACCACCCGAGCCGGCTGTTGTGCCTTGTCCGAATGTCAGTTGCTGTCCAATCGAAAACCCGGCATTGCCGGTTCCGAGAGGGGAATAGGCGTTCAGGATGTCCTTCAGGATTGTCGTGTAATCCGCGGGGGTGAGTCCGAGGTAGTTGTTGGTGGGGGTGGGCATCAACGACAGCGGCCACGGCAGCCCGGCTGACGAAATGTTCGTACTGACCGACGTCGTTGACGAAAGTTGCTGCAGCGTCTGGGATACGGCGGTGGCGGACGCCAGATGCGACGTCGTGGCAGACGTGGTCTGCGAGGTGCTTCCCGCCTGGGCGGCGGTGGCCTGAGCGACCGCGGCCGTCTGGTCGGCCGCTCCGTCCGAGGTGGTGGTATTCGGCGGCGACGTGAACGGATTCAAGTCCGAGGCGGTGGCCGCGGACGCGGTATAGCCGTACATCGCGGTTGCGTCCTGAGCCCACATCTGCATGTAATCCGCCTCGGTCTCGGCGATCGCCGGAGTGTTCTGTCCGAAGAAATTAGTCGTGACCAACGCCATCAACACAGCGCGATTCAACGCGATCACAGCCGGAGGCACGGTCATTGCGAATGCAGCGTCGTAGGCCGCGGCAGCCGCCCGGGCCTGGCTCGCCGTCTGCCCCGCCAGCGAGGCCGACGCCGCGAGCCAGCTCACGTAGGGCGCGGCCGCGGCCGCCATCGACGCTGACGAGGGTCCCGCCCACGGTGCGCTGGACAGTTCGGAAATCACCGAGCCGTAGCCGGTCGCTGCCGTATCCAGTTCTGTCCCTAGCTCATCCCAGGCCGCCGCGGCAGCCAGAATCGGTCCGGAACCCGGGCCCGCGTAGAGTCGACCGGAATTGATTTCCGGTGGCAACAAACCGAAGTCCAGCAAAGCATCTCTCTTCCGCTCTGACCGCGAGACATGCGAAGGCCCCGCGATTGCATGGCCGTTTACGGCTATTCGTGGATTGGGTGAGTCCGCGCTTACTCGCCGCTGTGTGTTCCTGACGTCTGCGGGCATTCAGCCGGTTGGGGGAGCCGCGCAGCAGTGGCCTCGACCAGGTGAATCGAGTGTCGGCCCCAATAACATTGGTGCTGCTCGGTGACAGGATCAGTCGTGACCTCCGGCAGCCAGCGCGCCGGCACCGACAGCCCTCCGACCGACTCCCCGCTGCCGAAGCCCGCTGCGATCGCCGATCCGCCTACCCGAGACCGGCGCGAAGCGGACGTCAATACGGCCGCTTTGAGCAGCATCGTTGTCTTGTTCATGAGGTTCAGATTCTTGAGCGCGATCTCCGACGACGGGCACAGCGAGCTCAGCTTCGACAGCTGCGCTGTCACCGGCAACAGGTGGACGTCCAACGTTGTCTGCGGCGATGACGAAATCGCTTTCAGGGCTGATGGAATCGTCGCCATCACCTGCTTGCCATTCGACACGACGTCCGCTGCCGATGTCAGTGCCCGTGATGGTCGGCGAACTCGGGCGGTTGGCGGCGTCACCGCGGCCGTACGGACAACCAGAGGTGGTGAGCTGAACGGAGTCAGCGCTGACGCCTTCGCCGAGGCGCGGGCATAGGCATACATGGCCTCGGCGTCGTCTGCCCAGAAGCGTTGGTACTCGTCCTCGAGGTATGCGACTGTCGGGCTGGCTTGGGCCAGGCAGTTCGTTGTGGCTATCGCGATGAGCCGCGTGCGGTTGGTGTCGATGACATCCGGTGAGACCAACGCCGCCACCGCCAACTCGTGGGCGCTCGCTGCTGCTGCTGCCTGCGTCCCTGCCTGCGCGGCCCGGGCGGCAGTGGCGTCGAGCCACGCGACATACGGTGCCATGGCCCGCGCAGTCGCATCTGCTGCTGCGCTATGGCAATCCCCAGCCAAATCTAAGATCACCGAACGGCAGCATGCCGCCGCTTGGCGCAGGATTGCGGCCAACGCATCCCAGGATGCGGCGGCTTGAACCATAGATGCCGAGCCGGAACCTTTGTACATCCGTCCGGAATTGATTTCCGGCGGTACTCTTCCAAAGCACATCACTTGCTCCTGAATCTCGGGGTAGGTCTTGATCAGTTGACTGCGCAAGCATTGTTTGCTGTTCGTTCATCAGATATTCACCAAACGGTACGGGCTGTGACCGGTCTGGGCCGCGGCGGCGCAGACGCTCATAACCCAAACATGCTGCCGCGGTGGTGCTTCGGGATGTGAGGCGCACGCACCATCGACGCGACGACAACGGATCACGCCCCCCATCGTTCGCCTCATAGCAAGGCATCAGTAGAGGCCCTAATGTTGTGACTTCACAAGGTTTCGTTGTGACCGGGCACTAAGCCGGAGGTGAGCGCTGCGGGGCGCTTCTGCGATTTGGCAACTGTTTTCCAGGGATTCACAAGCTATTTGTGTTTGCATACATTGACCATGGTGCTCAGTTCTCGCATGCCTGATCTCGACTCGTTCGAGGTCTTCGCCGCGATCGCTCAGACGGGGAGTCTCGGCGGGGCCGCCCGTGAGCTGGGATTGACCCAACAGGCGGTGTCGAGGCGTCTGGCGTCGATGGAGGCGAAGACAGGGCTGACGCTGGCTGTTCGAACGACGCGCGGGTCCCAGCTCACGTCTGCCGGCGCTCTGGCGGCACAGTTGGCGTCACATTTGATCGAAGTCGCGTGCGATGTCGACGCGAAACTGGCCTCGCTGCGACAACGAGGCCGCGAGCGAATCGCAGTAGTCGCCAGCCCCACGGTGGCAGAGAACCTGATGCCTCATTGGCTATTATCTATGCGCACCAACAACTCTCAGCACTCCGACATCTTTCCCCGCGTGGATTTGACTGCGACCATCGGCGTGCATGCAATCGCAGCGGTTCGTGAAGGGACCGCAGACGTTGGTTTCGTCGAGAACCCCGATCCCCCAGAGGGGCTCGGCTGCTGCGTCGTTGGCCGCGACGAACTTGTGGTTGTCGTGCCGCTGGGCCACAAGTGGTCGCGGCGGTCGCGGGATTTGAGTCCCGACGAGTTGGCGCAAACGCCGCTGATCTCTTCTGAATCCCATTCAGGCATCCGGGCGGCGCTCACTGCTGCGCTGCGTCGGGCGCTGGGCGCCGACATGCAGGAGGCGTCACCACTGATCGAATTGCCTTCGGCGGGTGCGATGCGATCTGCGGTCCTCGCCGGCGCCGGGCCGGCGGTCATGAGCCAGCTGGCAGTCGCTGACGATCTGGCGCTCGGGAGATTGCGCGCAGTTGCCGTATCCCAGTTGGACTTGCGTCGCGAGCTTCGGGCAGTCTGGGTGGGCGGGCGCACCCCGCCGGCGGGCGGAGTAGAGAGGCTGCTCAGCCACATCAGAAGTACCACGGCAGCGTGAGAGATGTGCGCGGTACGGGCTTAGCGATCTGACCGGCTCATGCCGTGAACTTGCTGTTTCAGGTCGTCAGGATGGTTGCCGCCGCCGTGCCGGGCGCACCGTACACCTGCGCGAAGCCGACCTGCGGAGTTCCGCGGACCTGACGGTCGCCGGCTTCGCCGCGCAGTTGGCGCACCAACTCGTGCATCTGCCGCAGCCCCGATGCCCCGATCGGTTCGCCGTTGGCGATCAGTCCGCCGTCGGTGTTGACCGGCATGGCGCCGCTGATTTCGGTGGCGCCGTCGGCCAGCAGCTTCTCCTGCTCGCCGTCGGCGCAGAACCCCGCTTCGGCCATGTGGATCACTTCCGCGCCGGCATCGGTGTCCTGCAGCTGGATAACGTCGACGTCCTGCGGCGCCACGCCCGCTTTCTCGAACGCGGCTTTGGCGGCGTAGACGGTCGGCGACACGTCCTCTTCGACGGGGGCGTAGGTCGTGTTGACCTCGTAGGCGCCGTAGCGTCGGGTGCGGACTTCGACCGCGCGGACATATACCGGTTTGGTGGTGAACCGGTGCGCGATATCGGCACGGCACATCACCACGGCGGCGGCACCCTCGTCGGGCGCACAGAACATGTACTGAGTCAGCGGGTAATTCAGCACCGGCGACGCGAGAATAGCCTCTTCCGACATCGGTTTGCGGCGAAAGGCATTGGGGTTCAACGCGCCGTTGCGGAAGTTCTTCGCGGCCACCTTGGCCAGCGTCTCGGTCGAGATACCGTGATCGTGCAGGTAACGGTTGGCCTTCATCCCGAAGAATTGAGTGGTGAGGTACTGGCCGTTCTGGGCATACCAGCTCGGCATACCGACCAGCGCCGGGTCTTCGGTGAAGGCGCCGCGAGGATGTTTGTCCATCCCGACCGCGATGCCAATGTCATAGTCACCCAACCGGATACCGTCAGCGCATGCCTTGGTGGCGCTGGCCGCGGTCGCGCAGGCGTTGAACACATCGGTGAACGGAATGCCGGTGAGGCCCACCATGCCGACA
>DATJOR010000420.1:0-3706 GCA_035506875.1 Mycobacterium sp. | reverse complement strand
CAGCCACTACCGAAGACCGCGCGATGCAGGTCCCTTGTGACTCGCTGGGACGGTGCGCGCGGATCGCGCGCGCCGCACCTGCTCGGGCCGATACGGCCCAGAACGCCCTTACTCTACACGCCGACCTGGCGATTCCTAGATCCCGCGGGCGCCGAGCGTCACGGCAGCGTGGTGAGCGCCGACCGTCACGCCAGCGTGACACGCTGAGGGTCAGCGGCGCAGACCCAGGCGGTCGATCAGCGAGCGGTAGCGCTCCACATCGATCTGGGCCACGTACTTCAGCAACCGGCGCCGCCGTCCCACCAACAGCAGCAGGCCGCGCCGTGAGTGGTGGTCATGTTTGTGCACCTTGAGGTGCTCGGTGAGGTCGGCGATCCGCCGGGTCAGCAGTGCGACCTGCGCCTCAGGGGATCCGGTGTCGGTCTCATGCAGGCCGTAAGAGCCCAGGATTTCTTTTTTCTGCTCGGCAGTCAGCGCCACGAAATATCTCCATCAATCGGTCCGCGAGGGTCAATCCGGGCTGCGGCCGCCGCGAACTGCAGCACGCGCCGTGTCGTCGGGAAGTCTAACAGCGGCGGACCCGCGGACCAGAATCCGCAGGTCAGCAAGCAGAAAGCAGGGTCCGCGCCTTATCGGTGTCCTTGTCCATCGCGGCGACCAGCTCCTTGACCGATCCGAACTTCTTCTGCCCGCGGATGCGCGCGACGAAGTCCAGGGCCACGTGCTGCCCATACAGATCGGCGGTGGTGTCGAGCACAAACGCCTCGACGGTGCGGGTGCGTCCGGAGAAGGTCGGGTTGGTGCCGACCGAAACCGCGGCCTGGTAACGCTCCCCCGGCACGACGGTGCCGGTCACCGGCCCGTGCCCGAGGACGGTGAACCAGGCGGCGTAGACGCCGTCGGCCGGGATGGCCGAGTACATCGGCGGTGCCACGTTGGCGGTGGGGAAACCCATCTCCATGCCGCGACCGTCGCCGCGCACCACCACGCCCTCGACCCGGTGCGGGCGGCCCAGCGCCTCGGCGGCCGCGACCACGTCTCCGGCGTCGACACAGGACCGGATGTAGGTCGACGAGAACGTCACGGTCTCGGTGTCGTGATGCTCGGAAACAAGCGACATCGATTCGACCGCGAACCCGAACCGCTCGCCGGCGCGGCGCAGCGTGTCGACGGTGCCGGCGGCCTTTTTGCCGAAGGTGAAGTTCTCCCCCACCACGACTTCCACCACATGCAGGTTTTCGACGAGCAGTTCGTGAACGTACTGCTCGGGGGTGAGCTTCATGAAGGTCGTGGTGAACGGCATCACCAGAAACACGTCGATGCCGAACTCCTCGGCCAGTTCGGCCCGTCGGGTCAGCGTCGTCAATTGGGCGGGGTGACTGCCGGGGTGGACCACTTCCATCGGGTGCGGGTCGAACGTCATCAGCACGGTCGGCACTCCGCGCGTGCGACCCGATTTCACCGCGTGCTCGATCAGCTCGGCGTGCCCGCGGTGCAGGCCGTCGAACACTCCGATGGTGAGCACGCAGCGGCCCCAGTCCGTGGGGATCTCGTCCTGGCCGCGCCACCGTTGCACAACAGATAGCCTACGGCGCAAGGTAGCGGCTAATCGTGCGAGAGCCCCAGATCAGGTGAGGATTGCTTAAACTTCCGTTGTGCGCCCTGTTGACGAGCCCAACGAGCTCACCGCGGTTGCCCAGGACTATCTGAAAGTCATCTGGAACGCCCAGGAATGGTCGTTGGAGAAGGTGAGCACAAAGATGCTGGCCGAAAAGATCGGGGTGTCGGCCAGCACCGCTTCGGAATCCATCCGCAAACTCGCCGAGCAGGGTCTGGTCGACCATGAGAAGTACGGCGCGGTGACGTTGACCGAATCGGGGCGTCGGGCGGCGCTGGCGATGGTGCGCCGCCACCGGCTGCTGGAAGCCTTCCTGGTCAAAGAACTCGGCTACAGCTGGGACGAAGTGCACGACGAGGCCGAGGTGCTCGAGCATGCGGTGTCCGACCGGCTGGTGGCGCGCATCGACGCCAAGCTGGGCTTCCCACAGCGCGATCCGCACGGCGACCCGATCCCCGGTTCCGACGGCCAAGTGCCCACACCGCCGGCGCGCCAGCTGTGGTCATGCGCCGACGGGGACACCGGCACCGTGGCGCGGATATCCGACAAAGACCCCGAGATGCTGCGCTATTTCGACAGCATCGGCATCAGCCTCGACTCGCGGCTGCGGGTGCTGACCCGGCGCGAATTCGCCGGGATGATCTCGGTCGCGGTCGAATCGGCCGACGGCAGTCCCACCACGGTGGACCTGGGAAGCCCTGCCGCACAAGCTATTTGGATGGTGGCGCAGTAGCGATTCGGCGGTGATAAGCCGCCCGGGCTTGCGGATCCAGGTCGGTGAACGCGGCGTCGAAATGCGCAGCGCCACGAACGCACGCAGCGCCTGGTCGGGGCGCGTGGGGTCAACCATGCCGCGGCGAGCGAGAACGCCGGCGGCGGCCAGCCGGTCGCGCACCTGGTCCAGGCCGGGTAGGTTCACGACGCGGTGTCGGCTTCGGCGACCGCGTTGCGCAGGAAAAGTCCGGCCGTCTCGAGACTGGTCCGTCCTTGGTCACGCGGCCACAGCCAATAACCGTGCATCAGACCCGGCCACACGTGTTCTTCGCAACGGCCACCGGACGCGAGCACCTGCGCGGCGAAGAGCTCCGCGTCGGCGCGCATGATTTCCCTTGAGCCATAGTGTATTTGAATCGACGGCAGACCAGACAGGTCGGCATTCAGCAGGCACAGCCGGGGGTCCGCGGCGTCATGTTCGCCGACATACAGCGCGACAGCACGCTTGGCCGCACGCGGATCGAGCGGCTGCTGCCGCGTGCGCGCGTCGGCGATGCAGGCCCGATACGACGGATCGATCAGCGGACCGAACAGGGCAAGCGCCGCCGGTGCGGGCAACCCTTCGTTGCGCAACCGCAGGGCGAGCGCAACCGCGAGGTGCCCACCCGCCGAGTCGCCGGCAACGACGATCTTCGCCGGATCATGTCCTTGCGCAAGCAGCCACCGATATGCCTCGTAGGCGTCGTCTTCCGCCGCGGGAAAGGGATGTTCGGGCGCGAGTCGGTAATCGATGGCGAAAGTCGGCATGCCGGAGTATCTGGACAAATGCGAGGCGAAACCGCGGTGGGTGCGCGACGAGCAGATCAGGTAACCACTGCCATGCAGCACCAACGCCGCGCCGACGCGGGCGTCGGCTTCTGGTGCCCACACCCACTCGCCGCGCAGCGGCGCGGAAACCGGCTTGACTCGAATACCGGGCACCACCGGCGTGGTCCGGGCGATGATGTAGTCGGCGGCCGGGCGCAAACCGGCGAACAGCCACTGCTGCGACACCAGCACGTTGAGCATGATGTTGAAGGTCAGCCGCGAGATAGGACCATAGGCCAGCCGGTCAAGTGCGGCGATCAAGCTGCGCCGCAACATTTTTGCCGTCGCCCGGGTGTTCATCCGGCGAGCAGGCCCTTGGCGATATGGGTGACCTGAACCTCATTGCTGCCGGCGTAGATCATCAACGACTTGGCGTCGCGGGCCAACTGTTCGACCCGATACTCGGCCATGTAGCCATTGCCGCCGAAGAGCTGCACGGCCTCCATCGCGACGTCGGTGGCGGCCTCGGACGAGTACAGCTTGATCGCCGACGCCTCGGCCAATGAG
>DATJOR010000419.1:0-9564 GCA_035506875.1 Mycobacterium sp. | reverse complement strand
CGAATTGTATTCGGACGTCGTGAACAGCGACTCCGGAAGTGCCCCAGTCGCACCGCCGGAGTCGACATCGTCCGTAACCTCTTGCGGCGCTGCGCCGTCGACCGATACCCAGACGGCGCTGGTCGGCGCCCCGGTCAGCGTTGTGCCGGTGGGAGTGTTGGCGCCGACGAAGAGGTCGCCGGTGCCCGCTTGGGGGTTCGAAATGTCGATGGTCACGCTGCCATCGTCGACGAAGGGGCTGGTGCCCGGGCCCCCGGTGTTTGGCCCGATACCCAGGATGCCGCCTGGTGAATCGTTATCGGCAAGGAATTGCTCGAAGCTATCCGGGGAGCCTGCGCTGATCGATGTCGGCCAGGAGAAGATCACGACATCGGTGGGCGTATTCGGGGTGTCGAGGGCGCCGCCGCCGGCGGTGGCGTAGTCGACTGGGATGTTGTCATAGGTCAGGTAGAGGTACTGGACGCCGCCGCTGTAGCCGCTCTCGCCGAAGCTGGAGGGCAATCCGAGCGTGAACAGGTTCTCCAGCGCGGAGAAGTCGTTCGATCCGAGGGCTTCCCACGGGACGACGAGCCCGCTGGATCCGGTGTCGACGAGCAGCGTGTTGGTCGCCCCGTCGATCGTGGCCTGAACGGTCGGCTCGGTGCCCTCTTCCATGGTGATCGGAAGGACGTAGGGGCTCGACGCGTCAGCTGCCGGCAACGCCGCTGCGGGATCGGCGCTCGCCGGCAATGCGGCGCCGATATCGAGCGAATTCAGGCTAGCCAGAAAGCTGTCGGTCCAGGTGGTCAGATCGGCCGCGGCGGCAGGGTCGAAGCCGACGATCGCATCGCTCAGTGACGTGATGATGGGCTGGATGATCGGGTCGAGAAGCGCGTCGATGTCGGCCTTGGCGGGGGCCGCGGTGACCGCTGAGCCGGTCGCCATCGCAGCGGCGGCGGCAAACACGCCGACGGCCCCGCCGACGATGGACATTCGACGTCGGTTGTTTCCCTTGGTGCCGTCGCGACCAGTCATTCGGTTGCCTTCCCGGGCGTTGGGTAGCGCTGTATAGCTGTAAAGGTGCCCTGACTGTAGCCGGGCAATCGATTGAAGTTAACGAACCTGTGTTTCTATCAGGTTTCGCTAAGCTAAACCCCCGGCTCTGCCCGCGTCAATCCGAGACGACCCCTGACGGTCAGTGGGACAGCGCGATGCGCAGGATCGCGCGCGGCTTTTCACCGCGTGCGGCAAGCCGCTCGATCAACGTCACGACCCAGTACTCAAAGCCGTACTTGTGCCGGATCACCTCAGCGAGCCGCCGGACGCTGGCAGGCTCGGTGATCACCTCCGCCGTTCCGGCGACGGGCTCGGCGTCCTTGTTCGGCTTGCCGAAGCGTCCACACGGCACCAGCGTGACCTGGGGATTGTTGCAGACCCGCTTGATCTTCGCACTGTCTGCCGGGGTCCAGACGAATAGATGATCGCCGTCGCGACCCACCCACATCGGCGTCGCCACGGCGTCACCGTTCTTCTTATACGTAGTCAGGGATACGAACTTTTGCGCCGCTAAAGCAGCCATGCCGGTCACGGCAGTGGGCCGCCGGCGGCGATGGCGGACAGTGTCGCGAATTGCTCGCCATCCAGCGACGCGCCTCCGACCAGGGCGCCGTCGACGTCCTCCTGCGCGACGATGTCGCCGATGTTCTTGGCGTTCACCGACCCGCCGTAAAGCACGCGGACGGTGTCGGCGATGTGCGGCGACGCCAGCGAGCCCAGCTCCTTGCGGACCGCGGCGCAGACCTCCTGGGCATCGCCGGCGCTGGCCACTCGCCCGGTCCCGATCGCCCACACCGGCTCGTAGGCGATGACGGCCTTGCCGATCTGCTCGGCCGACAGCCCGGCCAGGGATCCGCGCAGCTGGTCCCGGCAGTGCGCGATGTGCTCACCGGCTTCCCGGACTTCCAGGTGCTCGCCGATGCAGACAATCGGGGTCAGCCCGTGTCTGAGCGCGGCGGCGGCCTTGGCGGCCACCAGCGCGTCGTCCTCGTTGTGGTAGGTGCGCCGCTCGGAGTGACCGACAACGGCGTAGCTGCAGCCCAGCTTGGCCAGGAAAGCCCCGCTGATCTCGCCGGTGTACGCGCCCGAGTCGTGCTGGGACAGATCCTGCGCGCCGTAGGTCAGCCGTAGCTTGTCGCCGTCGACCAGGGTTTGCACGCTGCGCAGATCGGTGAACGGCGGAATCACCGAGACGTCAACCTTGTCGAAATACTTGTCCGGCAGCGAGAACGCGATCTTCTGCACCAGCGCGATCGCCTCGAAGTGGTTGAGGTTCATCTTCCAGTTGCCGGCTATCAGCGGCTTACGGCTCATCGGCGTCCTTAGCTCAGGTACTCAGCACTTCAAGACCGGGCAGCGTCTTGCCCTCAAGGTATTCCAGCGATGCCCCACCGCCGGTGGAGATGTGTGAGAAGCCGTTCTCGGGCAGGCCTAGTGCGCGCACCGCCGCAGCGGAGTCGCCGCCGCCGACCACGCTGAACGCGCCCTTGGCGGTCGCGCCGGCGATTACTTCGGCGACACCTTTGGTGCCGGCGGCGAACGCGGGGAACTCGAAGACGCCCATCGGGCCGTTCCAGAAGATGGTTTCGGCGTTGGTTAGCAGGGTGGTGAACCGGATGACCGACCCCGGACCGATGTCCAGCCCCATCTTGCCCTCGGGGATCGCATCGGCGGCGACGACCTGTGACGGCGAGTCGGCGGCGAACTCGTCGGCCACCACGAAGTCGACCGGCAGGCGCAACACGTCCGCGTATTCGTCGAGCAACCGGCGGCAGGTGTCGATCATCTCGGTCTGCAGCAGCGATGTGCCCACCGAAAGACCGTTTGCGGCAAGGAATGTGAAGCACATGCCGCCGCCGATGACGATGCTGTCCGCCTTGGTGGCCAGCTGCTCGATCACGCCGAGCTTGTCCGACACCTTCGAGCCGCCGAGCACCACGGCATAGGGTCGCCGCGTCGAGCTGGTCAGCCGCTCGAGCACGCTCACCTCCTCGGCGACCAGCATGCCGGCGTAGTGCGGCAGCAGCGTGGCGACGTCGTAGACGGAAGCCTGCTTGCGGTGTACCACCCCGAACCCGTCGGACACGAAAGCGCCGGTGGGCCCGACTAGTTCGGCGAGCTCTCTGGCCAGCGCCATCCGCTCTGCGTCGTCCTTGCTGGTTTCCCGCGGGTCGAAGCGGATATTTTCCAGTAGCAGGACATCCCCGTCGGTCAGACGCTGGGCGCGGGCCCGCGCATCGCGACCGACGACGTCGTCGGCCAACTGCACGTCTTGCCCCAGATGCTCACCGAGCGCCGCAGCGACCGGCGCCAACGACAGTTTCAGTTCGGGTTCGCCTTTGGGCCGTCCCAGATGTGCGGTCACCACCACCTTGGCGCCGCCGTCGACCAGCGCCTTGAGCGTCGGCACCGAGGCGATGATCCGGCCGGGATCAGTGATGGCGCCGTCGTCGAGCGGCACGTTCAGATCGGAACGCACCAACACACCGCGACCCGAAACCCCTTGTGCGAGAAGGTCAGGAAGGGTTGGCAGAGCAGCAGAGTTGCTCACGGTTAGAGCGACTTGCCGACCAGCGCGACCAGGTCGACGAGGCGGTTGGAATAGCCCCATTCGTTGTCGTACCAGGACACCACCTTGGCCTGGTTGTCGATCACCTTGGTCAGCCCGGAGTCGAAGATCGAGCTGTGCGGGTCGGTCACGATGTCACTCGAGACGATCGGAGCGTCGTAGTACTTGAGGATGCCCTTCATCGGGCCGTCGGCCGCCGCCTTCATCGCGGCGTTGATCTGCTCCGCGGTGGCCGACTTGGCCAGCTCGGCGGTCAGGTCGGTAACCGAACCGGTCGGGATCGGCACCCGCAGCGCGTAGCCGTCGAGATTGCCCTTCAACTCCGGCAACACCAAACCGATGGCCTTGGCAGCACCGGTCGACGTCGGCACGATGTTCAGCGCGGCCGCTCGGGCCCGGCGGAGGTCCTTGTGCGGGCCGTCCTGCAGGTTCTGGTCCTGGGTGTAGGCGTGGATGGTGGTCATCAGACCCTTGACGATGCCGAACTCATCGTTGAGGACCTTGGCAATCGGCCCAAGGCAATTCGTGGTGCACGACGCATTAGAAATGATGTTCTGGCTGCCGTCGTACTTGTCGTCGTTGACGCCCAGCACGATCGTGATGTCCTCGTCGGTGGCGGGCGCCGAAATGATCACCTTCTTGGCCCCGGCATCCAGGTGGCCCTTGGCCTTGGCGGCGTTGGTGAAGATGCCGGTGGATTCGACGACGACGTCGACACCGAGGTCGCCCCACGGCAGTGCGGCGGGGCCTTCCTTGACCTCCAGCGATTTGATCTTGTGGTCGCCGACGACGATGGTGTCGTCGCCCTCCAGGGTGACGTCGTAAGGCAGCCGGCCCAGGATCGAGTCGAATTTCAGCAGGTGCGCCAGCGTCGTGTTGTCGGTCAGGTCGTTCGCCGCGACCACCTCGATGGCGGTGTCGGTGCCCTCGGCTTGCTGCGCCAGCAGGGCCCGGTAGAAGTTACGTCCGATTCGACCAAAGCCGTTGATGCCTACCCGGACCGTCACTTGTCCCTCCTTAGTCGCTGACGAATTGCTCGCCGCCAGCCTAGTAGCTGCGGGAATGCGCCGCGAATCCGGTGGTTTACGTCACGCCCAGCCGGCGCACCGCCGACTGGGCGGCGTGATAACCGCAGAGCCCGTGGATGCCGGCGCCCGGCGGGGTGGATTGCGAGCAGAGGTAAACGCCCGGCACGCCGGTGAAGTAGGGGTCGACCGCCACCCGCGGCCGGAAGAGCATCTGCAGCCTGTCGTTGGCGCCGCCGAGGATGTCTCCGCCGATGTAATTCGGGTTGTAGGCCTGCAGTTCGGCGGTGCTCTTGCTGACCGTGGCAATGATGCGATCCCGGAAACCGGGCGCGAACCGCTCAATCTGGTTGATCACCGCCGCGGTGGCGTCGCCGGTGTAGCCGAACGGCACATGGGCGTAGGACCAGATCGGGTTGACGTTGCCCGCCGACCGCGATGGGTCGGCCAGGTATTGCTGCCCGACGAGGGTGAAGGGGTGATCGGCCATCCGGCCTTCGGCACGCTGCCGTTCCGAGCGTGCGATCTCGTCGAATGTCCCGCCCAGATGGACCATGCCGGCACGCCCGCAGTCCGGGTTGGTCCACGGGATATCGCCCTCGATCGCGAAGTCGACCTTGAATGCCGACGAGCCCTGCCGGTAGCGGCGATAGGACCGTCTGGTGCGGGCAGGCATGACATCGCCGTAGATCTGCACTGCCCCGGCCGGGCTCAGGTCAAGCATGACGACATCGGCGTGAGGGATATCGCTGCGGCTGGTGATGGTGACGCCGGTCGTGATCGCGCCGCCATGCTCGCGCAGCGCTGCGGCCAGTGCGGCGATGATCGCCCCCGAGCCACCTTCGGCGACGGGCCATCCGTAGCGGTGGCCGCTGGCCAGGAACAGCAGTCCCAACGATGCGGTCATGGGCCGGTCCAGCCGGGTGAACAAGTGCGCGGCCGCACCGGCGAAGACGGCGCGCGCCTGCTCGGTGCGAAACCACCGGGCCAGCACGGTGGCCGGCAGTAGCGCGCGGGGCCCGAAGGCTGCCAACCGAATCAGGTGCCGCGGAACATGTAATACCGGCCGGAACAGGTCTTGGCCCAGGTCGTCGAAACTGGTGGCGAGGTCGCCCACCGCGAGCCGCCACCGACGATCATCGGAGCCCATGCCTGCGGCGGTCTTTTCGATCGACTGGTACAGCACACCGGCGGTGCCGTCATCGAGCGGGTGGGCACAGTCGATCTCCGACCATTTCCAGGTCAGACCGTAGCGGCCCAGGTCAATTGCCTGCCAGAACGGTGAACCGACTCCCATCGGATGAGCCGCCGAGCAGTGATCGTGGATGACGCCCGGGACTGTCAGTTCGCCTGACCGCGCCCCTCCCCCAATGGTTTCCGCGGCCTCGAGCACTTGCACATCGAAACCGTTGCGTGCCAGGTGGATTGCGGCAGCCAATCCGTTGGGACCGCCGCCGACGACGACGGCCGTTGTCATGAGTGCCGAGTGCCTGCGCGGCCCGTTATCAGGTGGACCGGGAACTCGTCGTCGGGGTCTGGCCACGGCTGGCGGGCCAGCATGTCTTCGACGGTGACGTAGCCTTCCTCGATCAGCCCGGTCTTGGCGTCGACGATGCGATACCTCTGCTTGGGCGTCTGGATCGGTTGGCCTTCCAGGATGATCACCCTCAGATCGCCTTCGTCGAGCTGGCAGCGCCGCTGTACCGCCTCTATGAGTTGCTCGTTGTGCAGGTGACCTTCGCCGAAATTCCAGCCGATGAGTGCCCCGGCCACGGTTTCTCCCTCGCGCAGCGTGTAGTCCTCCTCGTTCTCCAGGGCGCGGGGCAGCAGGCCGTTGAGCGCGCGGCCGTGCACATGCATGGACCGGAAGGCACGGGCCTTATCGCACATGATTTCTGCGATCGCCGGATCGTAGAACTTGGTCAGTTGCTTGGCCGTCAGCGCCGAGCTCTTGACGACATCGGCTTCGATCCTGTCCTCAACGCCCGCACGGAAGCACCACACGCTTGAGGCCCAGTTGCCCGCGTAGTAGCGCAGTGCGGGCAGGAAGGAAATCTGTTGCGGGAACATATTTCCCACAATCGGTATCACGACGAGCGCCGCCATCAGGATCGCCAGCAGCAGCGGTGAATTGAGATCGTAGATCGAAATACTGCTGTAGTGCCCGAAAAGGTAGAACAGCGAGAAGATGAAAAAGACGTTCCACTCCAACGGAACTCCCATCGGGAGGTTGGAGATGATGTTGAGGTGGAAGATCACCATGAAGCCGATCAGGAACCACCGCCACGGATGACTGTCGCCGGCGAAGACCAGCACCGCCGGCACAATGAGTTCCGCCGTGGTGCCGCCGCCATGAGCCATCAGCTTCGGTATCCAGGTAGGCCGTAAATCGTTGACCGGATCGCGATAGAGCCTGCGCTTCAACCAGTTGAATGCCCTGCCGCGCAGCAGGGCGTTGTTGCTCGTCATCGCTGCCACTACGTAGGGGAAATGGTGGTTGAGCTTTGATGTCGCCGCCCCCCACCACAGCGCCAGCATGATGATCTTGAATGCGGCGATCTGGTCGGTGAACGGGAAGAAGAACACCAACAGTTTGAGCCAGTAGTGCTCGCCGCGGGCGGCCAGGAAGATGGTCTTGTCGCGCAGACCCAGCAGTGCCAGGGCAACGATCGTCGGCACCACCAGAAGGGGGTCGATCAAGCCGACGTCGCCGCTTCCGGTGACCGATCCGCCCTGGCCGGGTGCCAGCAGCGCCCACAGGCCAGAAGCCAGGACTACGACGTAGAGGCCGATGTCGAGGACGGTGCGAGTATCACCTTTGGTGAAGGGGACCTCGTCAGGCCATGGTGGGAGCCGAATCGTCTTGGGCCGTAACCAATATAGGAATCCACCGATCGGCGGCCAGAACCGCGCGGTGAGCGGCCCGGACCCACAGCCGAGGCCCAACACCTCGAACAGCAGGGTGAAGATGACGAGCTTCTGATACACAATCGGCTGCGTCCACCACGCTGCGATGTGACCGAGCCCGCCTAATCCGGGGGTCAGCGAGATGACCGCCGCAGCGCCGGCGACGTACGCGGCCATCTTGAGGACGTAGAGCAGATAAATCGCAGACGGGGTACCGAATCCGTTCTCCACCCAATGGCGGGTCACCACCTGCAGCCTGGACGCCGCCGGCAGGGTGCGCCAGCTATCGTGATCGACGTCTGGCAAGTCCGGCGTGATGAATCCCATGGTGGCCTCGCTCCGGGTGTGAAACCAGTTGGCGAAGATAATGTATCGGCACAAAGGGACCCGCGTATCGATCTTGACGACCGGGTTGGGAAAAGCTAACCCCCGGGAGGAACGGGAAATCGCCGCTGCAGGCCGTCGATCAGCTCCTTGAGGGTTTGGCGCTCCTCTTCATCGATGCGAAGCAGGCGCCGAATGCGATCGGCATGGTCATGGTCGCAGCGGGTCTCGGCGATAGCGATCGCCTTGTGGTGTTGATCAATCTTGCGGTCAATTCGTCGGCAGCTTGGGATGAGCAGACGCAGAAAGTAGTCGGCCTGGAGGTGATCCGGGTCCGCAACGGGCTCGGCAGATTGACCGACATCAACGGCAGGCCGGTTCATCGGAACCGAAGTAGTCGAGTTTCCTTGACGCGCATAGGCGGGCCTGAGCTGAGCCACACCGTCGCGCGAAGCGCACGCGCCGTTCGGCACGTGCTCAGCGACAGTCTGCACATGCGGCGGCCGTTGCGTGTTCGTCAGCAGATCCGCGTAGGCCACGGTCTGCGAGTCGCATGCGGCACGCCCGTCGGGCAACGCGGTGAGGTTCATTGCTGCCTCTCAAGTGAGAGTTTTAGTGTCTGGCACGGGAAACGATAACGTCGCTGTTCCGATCGGCAAGATATGCGCCCACCATGAAGTTAACGATCACTCTTGTGGGTGCGCAGCGCGAACCGACCACGCAGCCGTGAGCTATATCACCTGGGGTGCCGCTGATTGCCCGCACGGGCCACTGCCCGTGCTACTAGCGAGACACTATAGCGCACAACATCGTCGGCAAACGGTGTCTTCGTAGACGCGGTATTAGCCGGAAGCGGGGATGAGGCTGCGCACTTAGGCGTCTTCCAACAGGTCCGGGGTCACGGCCGATTCGGTGTCCGGGATGCCTTCGACCTTCGCTTTCCGGTCGGCCATCGACAGCAGTCGCCGAATACGACCGGCCACAGCATCTTTCGTCATCGGAGGATCGGCCAGCCGACCCAACTCCTCCAGCGAGGCCTGCCGGTGCTCGACGCGCAACTTGCCGGCCGCGGCAAGATGATCGGGCACACCGTCGCCGAGGATCTCCAGAGCGCGCTCGACGCGGGCGGCCGCCGCCACCGCTGCGCGAGCCGAGCGCCGCAGGTTGGCGTCGTCGAAATTCGCCAGCCGGTTAGCCGTTGCCCGGACCTCGCGGCGCATCCGCCGCTCCTCCCACACCAACCGGGTGTCCTGAGCGCCCATCCGGGTCAGCAATGCACCGATCGCCTCACCGTCGCGCACCACTACCCGGTCGGCGCCGCGGACCTCACGGGCTTTGGCGCTGATCCCGAGCCGGCGCGCCGCCCCCACCAGGGCCAGCGCCGCCTCCGGGCCGGGGCAGCTGACCTCCAGCGCCGACGAGCGGCCCGGTTCGGTCAGCGAGCCGTGAGCCAGGAAGGCGCCCCGCCAGGCAGCTTCGGCGTCGGCGATGCTGCCCCCGACAACCTGGGCCGGCAATCCTCGCACCGGACGGCCCCGCAGGTCTAGCAGGCCGGTCTGGCGGGCCAGCGCCTCGCCGTCGTTGGCGACCCGCAACACGTAACGCGTCGTCTTACGGATTCCGCTGGCCGACAACACATGCACGACGGCGTTGTAGCCGTACAGGTCGAAGATGTCCTTGCGCAGCCGTCGCGCGATGCTGCCC
>DATJOR010000418.1:0-2736 GCA_035506875.1 Mycobacterium sp. | reverse complement strand
CGTAGGTTTCAGTCGACCGCGTCGGCCCGACAACGACGCGCGGAACTGCCGTAAGCCAAGCCCTAACGCATCGGGACCCTGTGGGCCGATCACGTCGGCGACGTCGTCGTCACCGGCCAGCCAAACACCGCGCAACTTGCGCAGGTCGGTGTAGCGCAGTTCACCGCGATCCAGTGAAACCACCAGCCGCTCATACTTTTCGGGTTCGGATCGGTTGGCGGCATAGTACGGATGACCGGTCATCCCGCTGTGCACCAACAGCGTCGGCCCGTCGGTCGGCAGGATCAGCCATTTGCCGTGCCGGCGCGGCGCGTCGAATCGGCGCCCAGCCAGGCGGCGTCCGAGCATGTGTGCGTTGGTGTTGCGCAGGATGCCGGGATCGTGCACCTTTACGTGACGTATCCGGCGGCCGGGCAATCGGTCTGCCAACTCGCGCCGAAACCCCTCGACGTCAGGCAGTTCGGGCATGAGGCTCCGGCGGCCTGATCACGACGAGTCGTCGAGCGTGCGGCCGGACAGCACTGACTCACGTTCGCTTCGCACGGGATTGCGTTGGGTGTCGGCGTTGTCATCTTTGCGTTTCATCAGCAGCCACGTCTCGTCCGCACCCTCGCGGATCCGGGTCAGCGCATAACTGCCGTGCAGCTTCTCGCCGTTCAACCGGAATGACAGGTGACCGCGACCGAGGCAGGTGGTCATTTCGCGCTCGGTCCGGTTGTCGTAAGTGCCGTGGTCCCAGACGATGAAGTGGCCAGCGCCATCGTCGCCGTCGGGAATCACTCCGTCGATCTTTTCGTATTCCAGCGGGTAGTCCTCGGTGCGGCGGGCCATCCGGGCGTCCTCCGCGTAGACCGAGGGGCCCTTCCGGATTGCCCAGGACACCAGCACGCCGTCGATCTCCAGGCGAAAGTCGTAGTGATCGCTGCGCGCCGCGTGATGCTGGATGAGGAAACGAGGGCCGCTCTTGTTCCCACGGCGTCGTCGCGACTGGTGTCCTCGTGGCTCGGGGCTGCGCCCGGAACTCCGCTTGCGCCGGTATTCATTCAAACCCATTTGGCGCCTGTACCCGCCCGGCGGGGCTCGGGAAACCGAACCAAGCCGGTTATCAGTGCTGCGCCCCGCTCCGCCAGTGCTCGATGCGGTGGTGGTCTGGTGTAAACCCGTGATTCACACCCCACAGCACCGCCTGCGTGCGGCTTCCCACACCGAGCTTGCGATAGATCGTGCGGATATAGGACTTCACGGTGTTGGGGCTAAGGAACGTCAGCCTCGCGACATCGGCGTTGCTCATGCCCTGGGTGATCAGCGCCAAAATCTCGGCCTCGCGTTCGCTGAGACCTTCACCGCGGCCGGGCCAGTCCAGCCCGGGTGCGCTGCGCGCCCGCGCTCCCGCTTCGCTGATGACCACTTCACCGGCATGCACGGCCTCCAAAGCTGCGACTAGCTCGCGAGCGGGCAGGGTTTTCGACAGATACCCCTGGGCGCCGTGCCGTCGCGCGCTTTGGACGAGTTCAGGGTGAAAGTTCCAGGTGTAGACGACAACTCGGTGCGCCCGGGGATTGGCTACCAGAATCCCGATCTCTTCGTGATCGGATTCGGGTTGGGCGAATGAGTCGTACAGCACGATGTCGACCGTGTCTTTGACGGGCATGGTGGAGTCGAGTTCCGCGATTACGACGCGGTCGCGATACGGCTCGAGCATGTTGGCCACACCCTGGACGACGACGTCATAGTCATCGACGAGCGCAACGGTGATCGGAGCTCGCGGAGCTTGTGGCATGTCCCGGGAGATTACCTCCCTAGGGGTGTATTGAAACCCCTTTGGGGGTGGTCGACTGATATCGGGCCGGCCGACCCGATCATCCGATAAACCGTCTACTAACGGAAGGCTCAATCATGATCGTTCTCGGCATCATCCTGCTGGTTGCGGGATTTCTGCTCAAGATCTCCATCCTGTGGACCCTAGGGCTCATCCTGCTCGTCATCGGGGCGATCCTGGCGATTCTCGGCAGCACGGGGCGCGCCATCGGCGGCCGTAGGCATTACTTCTGAGCGGCTGAAGCCCGCCGGCTCCGACCTTGGGGCCATGTGCCGCACATCACAAAATGACGTTTACTCCGCTGCCGGCCGGGCTATTTGGCAGATGTATGAGAGGAGCCCTTGATGAGCGTCTGGGCATGGATTTTGATCGCGGCCGTCGTCGTCGTGGCGATACCCGCGCTGATCGTCGCCGTCGGCATAGTCGGCAGCCGCAGAAAAACGCACCGACTAAAAGAGCACTACGGCAAGGAGTACGAGCGGCTGTTATCCGAGACCGGAAGCGAGAAAGCCGCGAACCGGGAACTGACTGCGAGAGAACGCAAACGAGGCAAGCTCGACATTGTTCCCTTGACTCCGGCGGCCCACTCGGATTTCACCGCCCGTTGGCAAGAGGTGCAGGCCACGTTCGTGGACAACCCGGCAAGTGCCGTGGCCGTCGCCGATCGTTTGGTAACCGACGTGATGCGCCAACGAGGTTATCCGATAGACGATTTCGAACGGAGGGCAGCGGACATCTCGGTTGACCACCCAGAGATTGTCGACAATTACCGCGCTGCGCACGGCATCAACAATTCGCAGCAGGACGAGGTCAGCACCGAGCAGCAGCGAGAGGCGTTCGTACATTACCGGGCGTTGTTCGAGAAGTTGCTCGCGACCACAAGCTACGACGACGAACAACAGGAGGCAAGCGCATGA
>DATJOR010000417.1:0-9988 GCA_035506875.1 Mycobacterium sp. | reverse complement strand
CTGGTATTCGGGGAGGCACGTAACTTCTGTGTCGCGCTGATCGCTTTGGACCCCGACCTGACCGCGAGCTGGGCCGCTGAGCAGGGGTTACTTGCGGAGTCATACAGCGACTTGATCAGGTTGCAGGAGGTGCGCGACCTGATCGAAGAACATATAGACAGACTCAACGCGGAGCTCAACAGGTGGGAAACGATCAAGAAGTGGGCCTTGCTGGACCGCGACCTGACCGTCGAGGGTGGGGAACTCACACCGTCACTGAAAGTGAAGCGGGCGGTTGTCGCTGAGCGAAACCGGGAACTTCTCGACTCGTTCTACAGCTAGCGGCGCTAGACCGAAACCAGGTTCCTAACGGGCGACAAGCAGAGCGAAATCGCTGTGGCGCAAGGCAGGATCCGCCGCCGGGCTGACAATCTGCTGCACCTCATGGGTCTGGGTGGCGCCGACAATGACTAATTGAGTCGAACCCGCGTGCTCGGCGAGATAGTTGAGCAGCGGGCCGTATGCGGCAATGGTGCGCACGTGGACTTCTGGATAATGCGGGGTCCAGATTGCGACCAAGCGATCGAGTAAAGCGCGCATCCGACGTTCATGATCGTTGATAAGTGTGTCGTTCCGGAGGTCATCGAAGCGAGACCGCCATGCCGTCATCACCACCAGCCTTGCGTTTCTCCGGTACGCCTCCTCGAAAGCGAACTTCAGGACGGTGTGATCGTCCGCGCAACCCGCAACGTGGGCCACGACGCAACGGTCCTTCGTTTCCTCGTGGCTGTGGTCGCCTCTGACGACGGCCACCGAGCAATGTGCGGCCTGCATCAACGCAGTTGCCGTAGAACCAAAGCCGGCGGGGGAGGATTGGCCGGTTCCGACGTCCCCCACGCAGATTAGTGGAGTCGATTCGGAAGCCTGGATCAACGCCGGCACCGAGGGGCCCTCGACGATCTCCATCTCGACTTTTACCGGCTTTCCCGTGGCGGTAATGGCATGGTATGCGTTGTAAACAGCCTCTTCTGCCGCCGCCATTGCCGCTCGGGATTCGCGGCGGCTGGGAGTAGGACTTAATTCCCTGATATAGAGCAGCCGCAATGGGATATCTGTGCCGGCTACCTCATCAACGGCCCACAGCGCGGCGCGAACAGCAGCTTGCGAACCGTCGATACCAACGACCACCGACTTCGGCGGAAAGGCCTCAAGCATCTGCACTCCCAAGCATCGACGTTCCGGAATCACTACCACGAACGCTATGGGTTGGGTCGCGACCGGTCAGGAGTCGATAGTCCTCGTTTGAAGGTCCGTTGTTCCCTTTCCGCGCGACGGCGCCCCACCGAGGACCAATGGCCCTGGTGACAGAGGATGTTCGCTGCCCAGACTGGTGTGATGGCAGCTGTTCTGAGGCGGATCAGGAAGATTGCGGCGCTGACGGCGGTCCTCTATGCGGCACGACGGTACTACCGCAACTGGGGTGCCAGCAAAGGGGAATGCCGGGTGCGCTTGCCGGGTGATGAGTTAGTCGGCGACCCGGTCATCCAAGTCACCGAGGCTGCGTGGATCGATGCGTCACCATCGGTCATTTGGCCATGGCTGTTGCAGATGGGCCGGAATCCGGGCGCTCTGATCGGTCTGCGGGTTCCTAGCGTCGACGACCGAATTCATCCGGAATCGCAACTGGCAGTGGGGGATACCGTATATCTCACGCCGAAAGGCTCGATGGGTCTGCATGATGGACTGTCGTTGCGTGTCGACGCGATCACGCCCGAACGAAGCATCGTGCTTCGGACCACTTGGCCAAATCTGCCGCAGGCAGTCTGGTCATTCCACCTTCAGCCGCATTGGGCAACTCATACCCGACTCCTCGCACGGGCACGGGTCGGCTTGCGGCACCCCGGCGAGGTAGTTGCTGTCGAGCTGGCCAGACCTGCAATTGCGCTAACGACACGATGGATATTGCTTGGCATCAAACGCCGGGTGGAGCGGCAGATCAACGACCTCGCAACGTCGGATTTCTGTTGCTAGCCGGCTGTCGTCGGCCAGAGAAAGGAAGACATAACGATGACGCAGGACAATCGCAGCAAAAAGACCTGGCATCTTGACGCAGTAGTTGACGAGCACGAAAAGCGCACGCGGGCAAAGGTACGACTGTCCTGGCACGGCAACGAGTTGGTCGGTGTTGGGCTGGCACGACTCGATCCGGCCGACGAGCCTGTGGCCGCAATCGGCGACGAGTTAGCGCTCGCGCGAGCGTTGTCTGACTTGGCATACCAGTTGTTTGAGTTGACAGTCACAGATGTCGAGGCCGCCACCGGCAAACCTGCCGCCAGGTTGCATCTCTAGACTCGGGCGGCAGGCTGTCGGACTTGTTGCTGTCGGGCAATAATGACCGGCGTGCGGCGGCCTCAATCACGCGCGCGGCCTTGCTCGCGATCACGCTCTGTAGATGAATTTGGTTGACGACGAACGTCTCTACGAGCTGAGCCTCCAGAATCGGCGCGATGACCTGCAGGATCGGCTCGTTGGAAAAGACAACGGTTCCTTCCGGCACAGCCCAGACATCTCCGGTGAAGCGCACTTCGGAGAGTTGCTGTACGAACTCGTCTGTAAACAGGCCCAGTGCCATGGTGATCTCGTACAGGTCGGTGAACAGTGCAGTGATAGCCGGGCGCGGTGACATGGCAGGAATCACCGACCGTCAGCGTATCCGCAGATGCCGCCGGCGTGGCATGAACTCCAGCGATAGCAGGACTATCAGCGCGACCGGAATATGCCGAATCGACAGCAGCACATAGCGGCGTTCGCCGAACGCATTGAACTTGCGGAGGTACCGGTACAGCGACTCCAGCTTGATCAATGAGCGGCCGAGGTGAATAAGTGCGTAGTAGCTGCCCTCGATGAGGTTGCGGTTCTCGTTTTCAAAGATCTCCGGGAATGCGCCGAATGCCAGCGAAAGCCGCTGCCCGCCAGACTCTTCACAGGCTGTGATCATGTCGACACTCATTCGCTCATCGATCCCGTTTGGCGCTCCCGGGCGGCGCCATGGCACGTCGAGGGTGACGTCGGTTCCCCCTCCTGCCGTTGCGTAGCGCTGGAACCCCTGCACCCTCCCGCGGCTGTCTCGCGCGATGATCAGCCTGATGCCTGGGTAGCGCCCCTCCAGCGCATGGTCGAGAATCATCGAAAAGCCGCGCTCGACACGCGCCCCGCGGTGCGATGCGTAAAGCACCTCTGTCAGTTCTCCTGCGAGCACGTCGTCGAGTTGGTCTTCGGGCACGATCTCGGTGGTAATTCCGACGTTGTGCGTGCGCTGCACCGCCTGGCGGAGGTTGCGGTATCGCCGCCCCGCCATGTTGAAGCCACGCACGTCGATGACGACATCGCGCCCAATCGGCACTGGCCGCAGCGATTGGCCGATCACGGCGCGATCACCCCACAATCCAAGCGACTGCTCACCGCAGCCCAGCACGACGATGCGCCAGCCACGGCCGCGACACATCGCCGCGAAATCTCCTATGAGTTGCGGAAAATCGCTGCGTTGCCCGATGGGGTCGCCGCTGACGACTGCCAGGCCAAGCCGTGCGCAGTAGGCGATGGCCGCTGTGCTTTGGGCATTGAAGTAGTAGCTTTTTGACGATTGCATTGCGAACGGGGCAAGCGGATCACCTCGGGTCGCTTCGATCAGCGGCCATACTCGCGCCAGCGCAGTAGGGTCCCGCCGCGACGGCACCGGCCAGGTCAGCACCCATCCGGCGCTCGCGACGAGCCCGTCGCCGAGCAAATGAAACGACAGCAGGCTACTACCCAAGCCCGTCGCCAGCACCACCGCCACCGCGGTGGCGTGGCCGACGGTTACCGGTCGACCCAGCAGAATCCCACGCGCGGCCAATATCACTGCCAGCGAAACTGATAGCGACCAAGCCAGACGGCTCGTCGCATACCAATCGGGAACGTAATGGTCACGCGCCACGAGCAGGAGGAGCAATCCGGACGCTCCGACTAAGGCCAGCAGCCCAGTGCGGCGCGCTCGTTGCGACTCGGAGCTGACCATCACGCGATCGCGCATGTCGACCTTCGCCACGCTCACCGTCTCATTCATCGCAGCTCTTCAACTGTGGCGCGCGAGGCCAGCAGTTAGCGCTGCGCGACGTGGGTCAGCGCCTCATGCGCTAAGCCATTGGGGTGAGTGGACTGCGAGACGGCCGACTCGCGGGCCAGGAAGCCGGTGAGTTCTCCGATCGCGCTCATCAGCGGGGCGGGAAACACGACGGTCGTGTTCTTCTCCACGCCGAGTTCCGCCAGGGTCTGAAGATTTCTCAGCTGCAGGGCCAACGGGTGCATCATCATGGTGTCGGATGCGTCGCCAAGTGCAGCAGCAGCGCGTGCTTCACCCTCGGCGGCAATGATTTTGGCGCGCTTTTCGCGTTCGGCCTCGGCTTCTCGGGCCATCGCGCGTTTCATACTGTCCGGAAGCTGGATGTCTTTCAGCTCTACCAGCGTGACCTCCACGCCCCACTCCACTGTGGTGGTGTCGAGGATCTGACGGATGCTTGCGTTGATCTTCTCTGTTTGGGCGAGCACTTCATCCAGGGAGTGCTGCCCGACGACGTTGCGCAAGGTGGTCTGCGCGATCTGATCGATTGCGGCATGAACGTTTTCGATGACGACGACTGATTTGCGCGCGTCGATGACGCGGAAGTAAGCGACTGCCGCAATGTCGACGCTGACGTTGTCGCGGGTGATGATGCCTTGCGACTGAATCGGCATCGTCACGATGCGCATCGAGACTCGCCACAAGCGGTCGATGACCGGAATGATCAATCTCAGGCCGGGTTCGCGAACTGCTACGACCCGACCGAGGCGGAAGTGCACACCTCGCTCGTACTGCCAGACCACCCGAATCGAGGCGATCAGTAGCAGCAACGCCAGGATAGCGACGGAAACCATTGTGGTTATTTCGATTCGGTTCATGACGACAACTCCGATCTTGTTAGGTCATGCGGCACGTGGCAGATCCGGCGTTCCGCTCGCTGCTTGCGGAACCGATCGTTCAGAAGCAGGCATCCAGCCGACGTACGTCAGGTACAGACCGATCAGCGTGAAGCCGATGCAGATTGCACGCCACAGATCACCCATGCCGATCACCGAGTTGGCCATCGATATGAAGGCCTTGGGGAAAGCCAGCAGCAACACCCCACGCAGCGTGATGAGCCAACCCATAAGAGACACCACAACGGCGGCGGGATCGCGCCAATAGGAGTGCAACGCGGCGACGACAAGGCCACCCGCGAGGACAAACGATCCCGCCACCCATGACCACAACGCGTTCGCGGCGAAAGCTGACATCAGCGAGGACATCTCGGAGGTGCGTGCCCCAGCGGTGGCGCAAACAATGACAAAGAATGGGCCGAGCACTCGAGCGAACATGCGCGTCCTGATTCCGGGCTGGTCAGGAGAGCTCATTGCGATACCTCCAGCTAATATCGTCAGCCGCCACTGACGATTTGATCTCCTGGAGCTATCTGACCATTGCGCACCCCTCGTCGATAGGGACAGAAGTCCCGGCAGCTCAGGCCGTTCGTCATTCGACTACTACTGACGCACCAGCAGGACCGAGCAGTTTGGGTAGGAGGCCAGCGCGTGGCCGTGCGGACCGACCAGTCCGGTTAGCTTGTTAGCGTCAGCGCTCCCGGTGACAAGCAATTGGATCGGTTCGTTATGGGTCACCAAGTACTCGGTAGCGGTGTCGGTGATGCACTTGTCTAGTGCCACATCGGGATAACGAGGTTGCCAGTAACCGAGCCGATGGTCGATCTCTTGCTCGGAGATCGCCCCGAGTTTCCACCGTCGTACTCCCAATGCCAGGACGGAGGCCTTACGCAACCGCGCTTCAGCGAGGGCGTGGTGTATCACGTCATCGTTGTCGGCGTGACGATCGATGACTGCCACGATCTTTTTTGTACGCGACGGTTCGCCGTCTGTGCGGATGACCGCGACGGGGCAGTGTGCATGCTTGGCGAGGCTGACCGCGCTCGATCCCAGGAGCCGGCTCGCCACGTGCCCAATGCCGACCGACCCGACGCATATCATCGCTGCGTGACACGACTCGTCGATGAGGGTGAGGTCGACATCGCCGCGACGTATTACCGTGTCGACGTCGACCGGGCGGCCGCTGGCCTGGATGGCGGCATCAGCTGCGTGCAGAGCTGATTCGGCATACTGCATCGCCAAATGGTCGTCTTCGCCAGAGGCGCTTGACTTCTCCTCGGCATGTACAACGTGAACCAGCCGCAGCGGAACGGCCCTACTGATCGCTTCGTCGATGGCCCACTCGGCCGCATTGATCGCCGCCGTGGATCCGTCAATCCCAACCACGATCGGACTATCGCAGGCCGTTGACCGCATGGCGGTTACGACTGTCTGGCTACGATCACCGGCGTGCGCACGGATTGAACGACAGCGTTGCTCACCGAGCCCAAGAACATGCCGGCGAATCCGCCACGTCCATGACTCCCGAGAACGACGAGCTGTGCGGTTTCGGACGTTTCGACGAGGACGCGGGCCGGTCGGTCACACACAAGGAGCCGATGCACAGTGACGTCGGGGTAGCGTTCTTGCCAACCCGCCAGGCCTTCGGCCAGAATGCGCTCCTCTTCGGCCTTGACCGCCGACCAATCCAAACCGGGAAGCTCAATAATCTCCCTGTCGCTCCAGGCATGTACTGCCACCAAGTTGACGTGGCGTCGGGAGGCTTCGTCGAACGCGATCGCGGTGGCCCGCTCTGAAGCCGGTGAGCCGTCGATGCCCACCAGCACCGGGGCCTGGGCGGGATGGGGCATCCGCGGCTCCTCGTCCCGGATCACTGCGACGGGGCAATGTGCATGCCGGACCAGGCTCGAACTGACCGAGCCGAGCAATCCGCGAGCCAACGCGCCGCGCCCGTAGTTGCCTACCACGATCAACTTGGCCTTGCGTGACAGGTCGACGAGTGCTGGAACGGTCGCCGAGAACATCAATTCGCTTTCGATCGACGTCTGCGGACTATCGATGGCGGTATCCTTGGCGATCTTCAACGCATCTCCAAGAATCCGGCGACCTTCGTTTTCTTGCCATACCGCAAATTCGTCCAACAGCGGGGCTTGCGCCCAGGGCGAGGTCTCCGGATTGACCACGTGTACCAGCGTTAGCGGTGTTTGGCGCATGACCGCTTCATGTACGGCCCAACAGACGGCGGCATTTGATGCCGGCGATCCATCAACGCCGACGACGATCCCGTAGCTCTTGGCCTGTGTTGACATTTTGGGCCCTCCTATGGTCAATCCAGAACGCTAGGCCGAATTGCGCGGCACATCATGGGGCATTAGTCCTTAGCCGCATGGTCGTAGGACTCTCTGTGCCATCGTGACCCAGGACTCTCGGATGCGCGCGGTCATCCTTACGGTTGGTTTCAGGCCAGAACCACGGAGGACGCCATGCGGTGTAAGGACAACAGCGGACCATCCGGTGCGGACGCGGTGGTGGCCGACCTCGCTGGTGTCATTGTGCGCTCTGGAGATCGACCAGTGTCGGCGCTTCGATCCCGAAGCTCGCGCGGGTCGACGCTGAGCGCCGTCGTATCGTGCTCGCTCCGCTGTGGCCTGAACAGCTTGGGAGGCTGGCGTTTCCATTCAGTTACCGCGGCCACCGTCTACACCTGGAAGTCAACGGACGGCGCGCGAAGATCAGCTCAGATTCCGGGCAAAGCAATGTGATCGACATCGAGTGTCGCGGCCGGGTCGAGCGGCTCATGCCCGGACTTACCATCGAATTCACTTAGCGGTCTGATCAGCCCAAAACCGGGAATCGGCGTTCGCGGGCAAGCCGGTCCAGGGCGTGCTGCATCTCCGAACGGACATAGGAGTCGACCTCGGCGATGTCGGGATCTCTACCGAATTGGGCGAAGATGTCGATCGGTTCGAGCGCCTGGTTGACGATCTTGGTGGGCAGCGGGAAGTTAGCCGGGAAGAACATCGTCATACCGAACGGCAAACCCACTGTGACCGGCAGGATGTCGAGCCTGATCCGGTGCAGGCCGAGCCGCTTTGCCAGCCGATCGCCGCGGCTCAGGAATAGCTGGGTTTCCTGGGCGCCGATTGACACTACCGGCACGATCGGTGCACCGGTTTCGATTGCGACCCTGACGTATCCGGTGCGGCCGTTGAAGTCGATGACGTTTTGGCTCAATGTCGGCCGGTACGCGTCGTAGTCGCCACCTGGATACACCAAAACAGCCGCGCCCGAGTGCAATGCCTCGGCGGCGTTTTCGGGGCTGGCATGGACGGCTCCGATTCGGCCCAAGTAGCTCCTCAAGGGTGTGAAGAACACGCCATAGTGGGCGAGGATGTAGAGCGGGCGGTCATACCCGAATGTGCCGTAGAAGGCCGGACCGAACACCAGCGGATCTGGCGTCAATGCGCCGCCGGAGTGGTTGGATACCAACAACACTCCGCCGGCGCGCGGGATGGATTCCAAGCCCCGCACCTCTACCCGGAACCATCGGTTGATGATCGGTGCGACCAGTTTGTTCGCCTGCGCGGTGAAGACAGGGTCCCACTTCGCGAGTTCCGAAGCGTCGATACCTTTGTCGCTCATGATGCTTCCAACTCGCCACGGTGTTTCACCGGCGCCCGTTTGCCTGGACCGGGGCGGGTGACGACGGTTTCGCCGAGCGCATTCGTGCTGTCGCCGACCTTCTCGTCGTCTTGCGTGTCGCGGTCGAGATGGGCACTGGGTCGAAGGCGCCGGGGTCGTCGAGGTATTCGCGGAAGACGCGGGCCATCGTTGCGGCTTGATAGCCATCGATGAACCGGTGGTCCAAGCCGATGGTTAGCGGAAGGACGGGGCAGATGACGGCCTGATGGTCTCGGACCAGAACCTTGTCGGTCACCGCGCCGGTCACGATCGTGAAGGGCACGTGGCAGAAGGTGGGCACTGGTGCCGACACTGAGTCCAGCCCATACGTGCCCAAATTGCTGACCAGGATGGAGCCATAGGGCCGAGCGTCCACACCCATGAAGGGGATCGGC
Organism: Mycobacterium sp.; assembly: GCA_035506875.1. Taxonomy (GTDB): domain Bacteria; phylum Actinomycetota; class Actinomycetes; order Mycobacteriales; family Mycobacteriaceae; genus Mycobacterium. The sequence goes on along the minus strand of DATJOR010000417.1, from coordinate 938 downwards.
AACTGGAGGGTTTCGGTCACGAAGCCCAGCGCGTCGAGCACCGGGCGGAGCACGATCGGCGGTAGCCCTTTGACCATCGCCTTGGCGCGCTTGAACTGCGGGTCATCGTTGTCGCGGATGCGCGTGGCCCGCTCGGCCAGTTCCTTGGCAATGACCCACGGCGCTTTTTCATTGATACGGCGCACGACTGAGCCGGATAGATCGGTGCCGACTGCCTCGGCGCCGGTTGTCGGATCTGTCCGTAGCGAGATCACAAAGAAGCAGTCGATGGTTGGTGACGGCAGAAAGCTGCCGAACGCGACGCGGCCGTTGAGTCCCGGCAGAGCTTCGAAGACCCTGCCGGCGGCCCGGCCCACCAGATGAGCCGGGGTGACGTGTTGTCCGGTGACGTGACGAACTCGACTGATGTATTCCAATAGCCGCGAGGCTTCAATTTCTGCGGTAGCCCAAATCATTGGGTCTTTCCGGGGACGCCAGGTGGCCATGGCAATCTTGCGCCAGGTAGAAAATGAGAACGGTGAGCTTGGTTCAGCCATCGACGACTCCTTTCCGATGCGGTAACCCCGGGAATGGGGACCGTTGCCGAAAGCTCCTATGCGCTTCTAACTGCCTTGGTTCGGCGGCCTTTGCGGCGGCGCGTCCGGCTGATGGCCGCCAACCGCGCAACCGCACGCTCGATGCCTGCGGCGAGTTGCCCGACATCGGGCGCGGTGTCGTGGTCGCCGGTGATGCCGAAGACGAAGCTGTCGGCGTAGCTGACCATGGCGATGCCGGTGCGCAGCTGCAGCGCAATCGGTGGCACCGGAAGGGTTTCCAATACTTCACGTCCCATCACATGCTGGCGATTACGCGGGCCGGGAACGTTTGTTGCCAGAGCAGTGACGGCATGTTGCGGCAACCGGGTCAGCATTCGCACGGTCCACGCCGACAAGGTGAAC
>DATJOR010000416.1:0-17751 GCA_035506875.1 Mycobacterium sp. | reverse complement strand
AGGTGCCGGCTCCCGACGTCGACGTGACCCGCAACTTTTACACCACCTCGTCGTGCGGAGTGTGCGGCAAGGCCTCGCTGGATGCGGTACGACTCACCAGCCGCTACCCGCTGGGCGACGAACCGGCCCGTGTCGCCGCGCAAACGCTGACCACGATGCCGAAGCGGTTGCGCTCGGCGCAGAAGGTGTTCGCCAGCACCGGAGGTCTGCACGCCGCGGCACTGTTCGACGTCGACGGCACAATGCGCGTCAGCTCCGTCGTCGCTAGCGGTGGATTTGGCGTGCGAATCGGGCCTGACGCTGGTTGCTTTCCTCCGCGGCGATTCGATGAACGTCTATTCACGACCGGACCGCATTACCGGGTAGGCCCCGCGTTGACGACGCGGCGAATGAGCGAAACAATCCTGGTTGCCGGCTGGCCCTAACACAGCGAAGGACTCTGCATGGAGACCCACGATGGCCTTTGATCCGGCCGAGTCCGCCGCGGGCGTCCTGCGCGGTTGGATGCGCGCGATGCTCACGCATCGCCATGGCAGCGAGGTCTATCAGACCTCGACGATGGGCGCGTTGCTCGACGGTGTCTACGACGGCGACGTCACCGTCCGGGAGCTATTGCGGCACGGCGACTTTGGCCTGGGCACCTTCAATGGCCTCGACGGCGAAATGTTGGTGGTCGATGGAGTCTGCTACCAGTTGCGCGGCGACGGCAGCGCAACCGTCGCCGATCCGGAGCAACGTACCCCGTTCGCCGTTGTGACATGGTTTGCCGCCGACCGCACCTTCGACGTGACCGCGCCGGTCGACCGCGCCGAGCTCAAAGCGCGCATCGACGAGTCGCTGCCGAGCACGAACTTGATCGTCGCTGTGCGTGTCACCGGTGATTTCAGCGTGATCCGCACCCGCACGGTGACCGCACAACAGCGGCCCTACCGACCGTTCACCGAGGCCACCGAAGAGCAACAGGAGCTGACCTTCACCGACGTGACCGGCACGCTGGCCGGATTTCGGATGCCCGACTACGAGCAAGGAATTTCGGTGGCCGGCTACCATTCCCATTTCGTCGACGCCGAGCGTCACCACGGCGGACACGCCCTCGACTACCGGTTGACCCGCGGCAGGGTCGAGATCGGTGTCCGGTCCGAGCTGCACCTGAGCCTGCCGCACACCCCGGAATTCCTTGCCGCCGAACTGAACAAGGCCGACCTCGACACCCAGATCCGCCGCACCGAGGGAGAATGACGTGAGCGAAAGCGACGTGCGATCCGCCCAGCGCGTGCTCGAGACGCTGTCCGCATACGGCGTTCAATACATTTTCGGTGTGCCGGGGGCCAAGATCGACCCCGTCTACGACGCACTGGCCGATGTCGGCCCTCAATTGGTGGTTTGCCGCCACGAGCAGAACGCGGCGTTCATGGCGGCGGCGGTCGGCCGGCTCACCGGAACACCGGGCGTGGCGCTGGTGACGTCCGGGCCGGGCACCACCAACTTGGCAACCGGACTGATCACGGCGACCACCGAACAGGACCCCATGGTCGCAATCTGCGGCGCTGTCGCTCGCGCCGATCGGCTCAAACGCACCCACCAATCGATGGACGCCGTTGCGGCGCTTAAACCCTTCACGAAATACACCGGGGAGGTCAACGACCCCGACAACGTGCCGGAAGCGGTCGCCAACGCCATCCGCACCGCGCTCGCCCCACCGCGGGGCGCCGCCGCGGTGGTGCTTCCCGCTGACGTGTCGGCGGCCGCCACGTCGGCCGCGATCGTGGCGCCGTCGCCGGTGCCACCGCTGGGCGCTGCACCGGGCGTCCGAATTGCGCAGGCCGTCAGTATGATTCGGGAAGCCCAGCGCCCAGTGCTTTTTGTCGGTGTTCGCGCCGGCGATCCGGAACCGTGTGCGGCACTACGTGAGTTACTCGCGGTCGCCGACCTGCCGGTAGTGGAGACTTTTCAGGCCGCCGGCGTGGTGTCGCGAGAACTCGAGGATCACTTCCTCGGGCGCGTCGGGCTGTTCCGCAATCAGCCGGGCGACAGGTTGATCGGCCACGCGGACGTCTTGGTGACGGTCGGGTTCGACCCGGTCGAATATGATCCGCGGCTGTGGAACTCGTATCCGACCCGGGCGCTGATCCATATCGACGAGATTCCAGCCGAGATCGACAACCACTACCAGCCGACGCTCGAATTACGCGGCGACATCGCCGCGACGCTCACCGCGATGATCCAGCCGCTGTCAGGGTTGCGGCTGAATGACGTCGTAAGCGCCGGCGTCGCGGAAGAGCGCGCCGCGCTGCGCAAGATCGACGCAGAGGCGCACGACCGCCCGCAGACCGATGTCGGCGCCAACCCGGCCGCTGTTGTCCTGAAGATCCGGGATCTGATTGACGATGAGACCACCGTCGCCTGCGATGTGGGTTCGCACTACATCTACATGGCGAGACACTTTCGCGTCTACCAACCTCGGCGGCTGCTGTTCTCCGACGGCCAGCAGACTCTCGGCGTCGCGTTGCCATGGGCGATGGCCGCCGCGATGGTCCGGCCCGGCACTCAGGTGGTATCGGTGTCCGGTGACGGTGGATTCCTTTTCAGCGCACAGGAATTGGAGACCGCGACCCGGTTAGGGCTCAGTTTCACTCACGTGATCATGCGTGACAACACCTACGACATGGTCGCGTTCCAGGAGCAGCTCAAGTACGGGCGCACGTCGGGAGTGCAACTGGGTGACTATGACATCGCGCACTTCGCCGCGGCGTTCGGCGCCAAAGGTATTCGGGTCAGCGGCATCGCCGAGTTCGAGGCCGCGTTCAAGCAATCTCTGAGCGAACCCGGCGTCACCATCGTCGACGTGTACGTCGACTACACGCACAACACCGAACTGTTCGCGGAGCTGCACGACGACGTCGTGGAGTGACGGCTACTCGCTGAAGGCAAGTACGAGAGCGCACCGTGGCGAGGACAACTGACTCGGAATGCGACCTGGCGCATCGGAACGGGTTTGCGTCTGCGGATCCTACGGAATGATCGAGGATCGCGACCGAAACGCTGTCAGAGTCATTCTGGACAGGGTTGGTCTCAACCCTGCCGGTGCTGAGGCTGTTAGACATTCAGTTCTCCTCGAGGTCCGAGTGCTCGCCGAGCCGGGAATCCCCGGCCTTAGCGCGGGGAGGAATTCAAGTTTGTGCAGGTGCGCACCGCTGGCCTAGCCTGGGCACCGTTCGACGCAGTCTCCCGACGTACGTGGCCCAACACAAACAAGGAGTACCTGGTGACTCAGGCGGCGACTCGGCCAACCCCCGGCACCGACAGCACCGACATCCTGACCGTTGCCCGTCAACAGGTGCTCGAGGGCGGTCAGGGACTGACGCAGGAGCAGGTGCTGGCTGTGCTGCAACTGCCCGACGACCGGCTCGAGGAACTCTTGACCCTGGCCCACGAGGTGCGGATGGCCTGGTGTGGCCCGGAGGTCGAGGTCGAAGGCATCATCAGCCTGAAGACCGGTGGCTGCCCCGAGGATTGTCACTTCTGCTCGCAGTCGGGGCTGTTCGCCTCGCCGGTACGCAGCGCGTGGCTCGACATTCCCAGCTTGGTGGAGGCGGCCAAGCAGACCGCCAAGACTGGTGCGACCGAGTTCTGCATCGTCGCCGCGGTGCGCGGACCCGACGAGCGGTTGCTGGCCCAGGTGGCCGCCGGCATTGAAGCGATCCGGGACGAGGTCGACATCCAGATCGCCTGCTCGCTGGGGATGCTGACCGCCGACCAGGTCGAGCGCCTGTCCGCGATGGGTGTGCACCGCTACAACCACAACCTGGAGACTGCCCGCTCGTTCTTCCCCAACGTCGTGACGACCCACAGCTGGGAAGAGCGCTGGCAGACGCTGTCGATGGTGCGTGAGGCCGGCATGGAGGTGTGCTGCGGGGGCATTCTCGGCATGGGCGAGACGGTTGAGCAGCGCGCCGAGTTCGCCGCCAACCTGGCCGAGCTGGACCCCGACGAGGTGCCGCTGAACTTCCTCAACCCGCGTCCGGGCACACCGTTCGGCGACCTCGAGGTGCTACCGGCCAGCGAAGCGCTCAAGGCGGTGGCCGCATTCCGGCTGGCATTGCCGCGCACCATGCTGCGCTTCGCCGGTGGTCGCGAGATCACGCTCGGCGACTTGGGCGCCAAGCGGGGCATCTTGGGCGGTATCAACGCGGTGATCGTCGGCAACTACCTGACGACGCTGGGCCGTCCCGCCGAGGCCGACCTCGAGCTGCTCGACGACTTGCAGATGCCGATCAAGGCGTTCAACGCGAGCCTGTAGAACGCCATTGATGGTCCGTGACGATCTGCCCGCGCCGGTCGGCGCGGGCGTGTACAACGTCTACACCGGAGAGCCGGCCGGCGGCACCGTGCCGACCGCGGCCCAGCTCGGCCTTGAGCCGCCCCGGTTCTGCGCCGAGTGCGGTCGCCGGATGGTCGTCCAGGTCCGCCCAGACGGCTGGTGGGCCAAGTGCTCACGGCACGGGCGGGTGGATTCGACCGACCTGGACGCACGCCGATGACCGGGCGCCAAACCTCCGACGCCCCACGGACGTCGCGCCGGCGAGCGATCGTCGTGCTCGCAGCGGGGCTGTTGATCGTGGGGGCGGCCATCGGCGGGCTCTGGGCATGGATTGCGCCACCGATCCACGGCGTGGTGGCGTTAACCCACGAGGGTGACCGGCTGCACGACTATCTGGGCGATGAATCCGAGCACTTCTTCGTCGCGCCGTTCCTGATGCTCGGCATGCTGAACGCCGTCGCCGCCGTTGCGGCTGTGCTGGCCTGGCAGTGGCGGGCGCACCGCGGACCGGCGATGGTGACCGGGCTGTGCGCCGGCGTGGTGATCGCTGCGGGCGCTGCCGTCAGCGTGGGCGCGCTGCTGGTGCACCTGCGTTATGGCGCAGTAGATTTCGCGGCGGTACCGGTGAACCACGGCCATCCGGTGTACTACTTCACCGAGGCGCCGCCGGTGTTCTTCGGTCGGACCAGGTGGCAGATCGCCTGCACATTGCTGGTACCCGCGAGCACCGCCGCGCTGGCCTACGCGGTACCAGTCGCGGGCACCGCGCGCGACGACCTTGGCGGGTATCCGGCCGCCGACGCCGGTTATCCGCAGCCCGCGGGCGCGTCGACGACTATGCCGTCATAGCCGTCATAGCCGTCATAGCCGTCATAGCGGGCGGCGGCGCACCGTTTTACCGGTGATCACCTTGGCCGCGATCACGGCCAGCCGCGCCATGCCGACATAGGTCGCCGGGTTGAACATCGTCGGCCATTTCGTCCTGACCAGGTGATCGGTCAGCGGTCGGCCGGCAAACCGGTCCTGCAGCCATCGCAGTGTCATCGGCGCAGACAGTGGGTGCAGCAGCAGGTGCTCGTTGAACGCATCGCGGTGATACGTGACGTCGGCGCCACCCGCCGAGTACGCGTCTGCCAGCCGGTCGATGTCCTCGACGTCGATCAGGTAGTCGTGCACGGCCTGCACGATCAGCACCGGCGGTGTCGGCACCTTGGCGCCGAGCCGAATGCTGTCGAACACGTGCTGAACCTCCGGCATCGTCAGGATTTCTTCGAGCGGCCGGTCCAGGTAGACGCCGACGTCCTTTTTCGCCATCCGCAGCACCGCGCCCACGGTGGTCATCCGCTCAAGCCGCCGGAGCAGGGCGCGACCTTCCTCGTTGGCGTGCTCGTCGATTACCCGGTTCAGGCCGGGGTAGATGTGCACCAGCGCGGCGATCACCATGGCGGGCAGACCCGACAGGAAGCTGCCGTTGAGCCGACGGAAGGTGTGGCCGAGGTCGCCGACCGGTGATCCCAGGACGGCGCCGACGACGTCGAGGTCGGGCGCGTAGTCGGCGCAAAGTTCGGCGGCCCAAGCGGTGGCCAGCCCGCCGCCGGAATAGCCCCACAGCGCGACGGGCGCCGAGGGGCACAGTCCGAGGCGCTCGGCGCTCAGCGCGGCGCGGATTCCGTCGAGCACGCAGTAGCCCGGTTCGAAGGGTGCGCCCCACGTTCCGCTGCGGCCTTCGTGATCGGGTATCGAAACCGCCCAGCCCTCGGCGAGGGCGGCGGTGATCAGCAGCAGCTCCAGCTGCGCCAGCGAGCCAACCGCCCACGCGTTTCGCCGCAACGCATACGACGGAAAGCAGCGAGACGTCACCGCGTCGATCGCGCACTGGTACGACAACACCGGGCAGGGCCGTTCGGGAGTGACGTCCGCGGGGACGATCACCGTGGTGACCGTCGCCTGCGGTTCGCCGTTCATGTCGGTTGTCCGGTACAGCAGCTGGGTGGCCATGGCCCGCTGCGGGATGAGGCCCAGAAACGCCAGCTCGACGTCGCGCGAGCGCAGCACTGTGCCGGGCGTGGCGTGCTGGTAACCGGGCGGCGGCTGATGAAAGGGGTCATCCGACGGCAGTCGCGGGCGGGATTTGGCCTGCAACTCCTGATGTGGCGCACGACCGATCCATTCCGCACCGGGCGCGCTGGCGCTCGCAAGGTTGCCAATGTCCATCGGGGCATTGTTGCTTAAGGGGCCTCTAAGAATCCAGTCGGCCCGCTGAGGCGTCGCCCACTTTATCCGGACCCCGGAGGTCGCAGGGCGGCGAACTCGTCGGTAACCCGCAACTGCGAATCGGTGAAGCGGTACAGCGCCGCCGGGCGGCCGCCGCTGCGCCCGGACTGGGCGACGGTGCCGGTCGCGGTGATCACGCCGCGACGGGCCAGAACCCGCTGCAGATTCGTGGTGTCGACCTGATGCCCAAGCGTGGCGCTGTAGATATCGCGCAGCGTTGACAGTGCGAATTCGGTTGGCGCCAAGGCGAATCCGATGTTGGTGTAGGACATCTTGGCCACCAGCCGGGTGCGGGCGTGCGCGACCATCGGGCCGTGGTCGAACGCCATTGTCGGCAGCGCGGTGACCGGGTGCCAGCGGGTGTCGGGCGGTAATTCCGGGGTGGCAGGGGAGGGCACCAGACCCAGAAACGTCGATGCGATCGTGCGGGTGCCGGGCACCCGCTCGGGTTCGGAGAACACCGCGAGCTGCTCCAAATGAGCGACTTCCCGCAAGTCAACCTTTTCGGCCAGTTGCCGACGCACCGACGTCATCATGTCCTCGTTGTCGCGCAGCTGACCACCCGGTAACGACCAGGCGTCTCGCTGGGGATCGCGGGCACGCTGCCACAGCAGGACGCTGAGCTGGGGCTTCTGCATATTGGGACCGGCCCCGAGTCCGCGAACCTGGAACACGACGGCGAGCACCTCGTGCGCGGTGTTACCATATGGCATGTTTTCGATTATAAGTCGAAAACCGGGTCGGGGCGAAAGGAACGTCCATGACGGTTCTGAACCGTACGGATCCCGTCGCAGAAGATTTGGCCGCGGCAATCACCAGCACGCCCACCGGATACGCCGGCGTCGACGGCGACCACCGATGGGCGGCCGAAATCCGGCGGCTGGCTGACCTGCGCAACGCCACGATTCTGGCGCACAACTACCAGTTGCCGGCCATCCAGGATGTCGCCGATCACGTCGGCGACTCGCTGGCACTGTCCCGGATCGCCGCCGAGGCTCCCGAGGAAACCATCGTGTTCTGCGGCGTGCACTTCATGGCCGAGACCGCGAAAATCCTCAGCCCGGACAAGACTGTGCTGATCCCCGACCAGCGGGCGGGCTGCTCGCTGGCCGACTCAATCACCGCCGAGGACCTGCAGGCCTGGAAGGACGAACACCCCGGCGCGGTCGTGGTCTCGTACGTCAACACCACTGCGGCGGTCAAGGCGCTCACCGACATCTGCTGCACCTCGTCGAACGCCGTCGACGTGGTCGCCGCCATCGACGCCGACCGCGATGTGCTGTTCTGCCCCGACCAGTTCCTCGGGGCGCACGTCCGCCGCGAGACTGGGCGACAGAACCTGCACGTGTGGGCCGGCGAATGCCACGTGCACGCGGGCATCAACGGCGACGAGCTGACCGATCAGGCCCGCGCGCACCCGGACGCCGAATTGTTTGTCCACCCCGAGTGCGGCTGTGCGACCTCAGCGCTGTACTTAGCCGGCGAAGGCGCCTTCCCCGAAGAGCGGGTGAAGATCTTGTCGACCGGCGGCATGCTGGACGCCGCGCGGGCCACCCGGGCCCGCCAGGTGTTGGTCGCCACCGAAGTCGGCATGCTGTACCAACTGCGCAATGCCGCTCCCGGCGTCGACTTCCACGCGGTCAATGACCGCGCGTCGTGCAAATACATGAAAATGATCACCCCTGCGGCGTTGCTGCGTTGCCTGATCGAGGGCGCCGACGAAGTCCACGTCGATGGGCAGACCGCGGCGCTGGCACGGCAAAGCGTGCAGCGGATGATCGCCATCGGCCAGCCCGGCGGCGGCGAATGAGCATTCGTCCGGCCTGGCAGCAACGGGCCGACGTCGTCATCGTCGGCACCGGCGTCGCCGGCCTGGCCGCCGCGCTGGCCGCACATCGTGCCGGGCGCAGGGTCATCGTGCTCAGCAAGGCACGCCGCAGGTTTGGTGTGACGGCCACGCACTACGCGCAGGGCGGGATCGCGGTGGTGTTGCCGGATACCGATGACTCGGTCGAGGCGCATGTCAACGACACACTGGCTGCCGGCGCCGGCCTCTGCGACCCCGACGCCGTGACGTCGATAGTCGCGGACGGCTACCGAGCGGTGGCCGAATTGGTCAGTGAAGGAGCACGATTCGACGAAGCGACGGTCGGCGAATGGGCGCTGAGCCGCGAAGGTGGGCATTCACGACGGCGCATCGTGCACGCCGGTGGCGACGCTACCGGCGCCGAGGTCCAGCGCGCCCTCGACAATGCGGCGCGGGCACTGGACATTCGCACCGACCACGCCGTGCTGCGCTTGCTGCGCGACGGCGACTCGGTGACCGGTGTGCTGGTCGCCAATCCGGATGGTGTCGGCGTTGTTCACGCGGCGTCGGTGATCCTGGCCACCGGCGGCCTGGGACACCTCTACGGCGCGACCACCAATCCGGACGGCTCGACCGGCGACGGAATCGCCCTGGCGTTGTGGGCCGGTGTCCCGGTAAGCGACATCGAATTCATCCAGTTCCACCCGACCATGCTCTTCAACGGCCACCGCGGCGGTCGGCGACCGCTGGTCACCGAGGCGATCCGTGGCGAAGGCGCGGTTTTGGTTGACAGCCAAGGCAATTCGGTTACCGCGGGCGTGCATCCGATGGGCGACCTGGCGCCGCGCGATGTGGTGGCAGCCGCTGTCGACGCCCGGCTGCGCGCAACCGGCGACCCGTGTGTCTACCTCGACGCCCGCAGCATCGTCGATTTCGAGGACCACTTCCCGACCGTCACCGCCGCGTGCCGCAAAGTCGGCGTCGACCCGGTTCGCCAGCCGATCCCGGTTGTTCCGGGTGCGCATTACAGCTGCGGCGGCGTCGTCACCGATGTCTATGGACAAACCGAGCTGCCCGGGCTGTTCGCCGCGGGTGAGGTCGCGAGAACCGGAATGCACGGCGCCAACCGGCTGGCATCCAACAGCCTGCTGGAGGGGCTGGTCGTCGGCGGGCGGGCCGGCCGGGCCGCGGCGGCGCACGCGGTGCTGGTCGGACATCCGCACGCGACGCCACCGGAATCGGGCGGTCGTCCCGCGCTGGCCCGCACCGACCTGCAGCCGGTGATGAGCCGTGATGCCTCGGTCGTCCGCGACGGCGAGGGTCTGCGCCGGTTGGCCGACACGCTTGCGGCCGCACCGCTGCGGGCCATGTTCACCCATGTCGACCTCGAAGACGCGGCGTTGACCGCGACCGCCCGCGCGGTTGCCGCCGCGGCGCTGGCCCGTGATGAGAGCCGGGGGTGTCACCACCGGGCCGAATACCCCGACGCCACCGTCGTGCAGGCGAGCAGCATCGTCGTCCGGCTGGACGATGACGACAGCGCGCAGGTCGAGGAGCCGGCGGCGGTGTGCTGATGAGCCTGTCGCAAGGTGAGCTCGCTGAAGCTCGCGAGACGATCAAGCGTGCGCTCGACGAGGACCTGCGCTACGGGCCGGACGTCACGACGCTGGCGACGGTGCCCGACGGCGCCACCACCACCGCGTCGCTGATCACCCGTGAGCCCGGTGTTATCGCCGGCGTCGACGTTGCACTGCTGGTGCTCGACGAGGTGCTCGGCGCCGGCGGCTACCGGGTGCTCGACCGCGTCGAGGACGGCGCCCGGCTGCAGTCCGGGGCGTCGGCGTTGACGGTTCAGGCCCGCACGCTCGGCCTGTTGACCGCCGAGCGCACCCTGCTCAACCTGGTCTGCCACCTGTCCGGGATCGCCACCGCGACCGCCGCCTGGGTCGATGCCGTGCACGGCACCAACGCGAAGATCCGCGATACCCGCAAAACGTTGCCTGGCCTGCGGGCATTGCAGAAATACGCGGTGCGGGTCGGCGGCGGCGTCAACCATCGTCTTGGCTTGGGTGATGCCGCGCTGATCAAGGACAACCACGTCGCGGCCGCGGGATCGGTGGTCGCGGCGCTGCGCGCGGTGCGGGCAGCCGCACCCGACCTGCCATGTGAGGTCGAAGTCGACTCACTCGAACAACTCGACGAGGTGTTGGACGAGAAAGCCGAATTGGTGCTGCTCGACAATTTCCCGGTGTGGCAGACCCAGATCGCGGTGCAGCGTCGCGATTCCCGGTCACCGGCAACCAAACTCGAGTCGTCCGGCGGGCTTTCGCTGGACACCGCCGCGGACTACGCCGGCACTGGCGTGGATTACCTGGCTGTTGGCGCGCTCACACACTCGGTGCGGGTGCTCGATATCGGTCTGGACATCTGACCATTCGGGTCAGGGCTTGTCGCAGTCCAGCACCAGGAAGCTCGGATGTTTCAGGAAATCCTCCCAGAAGTGTGGTTCGTCATCTGGGACGATCGATACCTCGGGCGTGTGCACCGCGAAGTTCGTGAACCCCGTCTGGGCAAACGCGGATTCGTAAGCCGCGATCGGCATGTAGTAGTTCTCGAGCTCCAGCGTCGAATCCTTCAGCAGCAGACGAATTTTGGTCGGTGCACCTTCGACGGCGGGGCCGGCGAGCGACAGCTCGAAGCCGTACTTGCGGTAGTCGGGCAGCGGGTCGAAACCATAGACCTCGGGGTTGTTGACGATGGTGACAAGGCGCCCGCCCGGCTTCAGCCGGCTTGCAAGCCCGGTGCACATCTGCACGAGTTCGGCCCGGGTTTGCGCGTACACCAGCAGCCAGGCGCCGACGACGAGGTCGAAATCCGCGTGCTCGGCCACGGCCCGGGCGTCTTCGACGCGGTATTCGACGCCGAGCGACTGACGCGCTTCCTGCTCGCGGGCTAACTCGATCATCCGCTCGGAGATGTCGATCCCGACCACCTCGGCGGCACCGGCGCTACGCAGCAATCGCGTGAAATGCCCTTCGCCACAGGCGACGTCGAGCACTCTTTTCCCCTCGACATCTCCGATGAGCTTCATGAACGAGTAGGTTTCGGCATGCGCACGCCAGGACTGAGCCTTGGCTTGTTGATACTGCTCAGCGATCCGATTTTCGTTGTAATCGGTGACCATGGTGACTCAGACTAGCGCCGAGTCTCACCATTGTGGGGGCGCGGCCCCTCGTCCGAAGCCCCACGTCGACTGACCCAGTCTGGGTTTCTGCGGTTCGTCTGGTGTGCGCTGAAAGTCGGCTTGCAGCAACGGTTCCGCATCGGCACCCTCGGTGAGGGCCGAACACGGGGCAGTGAATTCACAGTCACGACAATGCTCGGCAAACGTCGGGTAGACGATTGGCCAACTGGCCATGTCGACCGCCTCGGCGGCGATTTGTGGCCCCACCGAGCTGATCTCGTGGCGGCTGCGACGGATGCGAGTACGACGCAGCACACCCGCGGTGTGTTGCTCGGTCCGGTCGGTTGCCGACCGGCGCGATGCCTGCGCCGACACCCGCTGATGTTGGGGCAGCGATCGACCGCCGCCACTGGCCTCGTGTTGGGCCACCGCTTTCGGCAGGCGTTGCAACGCGGACCCTGCGGGCGGGAATTTCAGCGGGCCCGCGATGCGCACCTCGTTGTGGATGGTTCCGGCGACCTGCACGCCGATGTAGTCGTGCTCGAACGCCCAACAGGACGCGACCGCCTGCTCGTCGCGGACCAATGCGTCGATGTGCTGCCACTCGTCGACGATCCGATGGCAGACCACCCAGTACTCGTCGGCGGCATCTACCGCGACCAAGTCGATACGGCAGGGGTAGATCACCGGTGATCCGTCGTGCACCACCAATCCGCGCTCGGGGTCGTGGGGATCCGGGACCAGAGCATCGACATCGAGGTTGATCTTGACCGGCGCGAAGTCGTCGACGGAGTTTGCCCACGCGTCATAACAGTCCAGCAGCGCTGCTGCCTTGGCCAGTTCGTCCGTCGCGTCGGCATCATTCAGTGACCGTTCGAGTGCCTTGTGCACCAGCGGTTGGGTGACCTCGTGTTGCCAGTCCCAGGTGCCGGGGTAGTAGTACACCGCCAATGCGTCCTTGAGCGCTGCGGGCAGGGCAGCTTGGACGAATCCGGTGGCTTGCAGGTTGCGCCGATGCGGCGAGGCGAAATCCCACTGCCGTCGGCAGCGCTTGAACCGTGTGCGTTCTTCGGCGGTGATCCGATAGTCGACCATGATTTGGCGATCAGTGGTGGTGCGGCCAGGGCTCGTCGACCGGCCACCGGCACCGGTCCGCGGTGTTGGCCATCGATTCGAGTTCGGCGAGCAAGTCGTCGAAGAACGCGCGCAGCCGCGCCGGTTGATCGAGGGGCCAGGTAGCCGAAAACGACATCCACACGTCGGGTCCCGTTGCTGCAGACGGCGTCGATGCGGTGGTCACCATGCGCCAGTCGTAGGCATCGCCGCAACGCTCTAGGTACACGAGGTCATCGCGACCGGGGCGTGCCGCCACGATCGAGGCGAACAGTTCATCCCGAGTCATTACCGCACCCCGTTTGTCCAGAATAGGCCTGACGGCGGCCGCGATCTACCGGTGAAGCAAACGACGTGCTGCCGGTTTGGCGGCAACCAGCGCACTCGCGTCGCCAGCAATTCGGGACAGGATCAGCGCGCCCTCGATCAGCGAGATAACAGCAACAGCAACGCTTTTCGCGTCAGCCTTTGGCCAGGCGTCGTCGTGCAGTCGCTCTTCGATCGCGCTGCACCAGCCGGAAAACGCGCGTGCCGACGCCGCGCGCACCATTGCGCTGGCGCTCACCGACTCGGTGGCGATCGGCTCGATCGGGCAGCCGTCGCGCCGATCGGCGGTCAGCCCGTCGACCAGCAAGTCGATCCACCGATCGACGATGTCAGCCACCGGCAGGCCGCCGGCCAGGAATCTGCGCAGCAGTCGCTCGATGGCAGCGCCGGTGTGATCGACAACGGCGGCGGCCAGCTGCTGCTTGCCCTGCGGGAAGTGGTGATACAGCGAGCCCGGCTTGACGCCGGCTTCGTCGAGGATCTGGTTGAGCCCGGTCGCGGCATAGCCCTGGCGCCGGAACAAGGTGGCCGCGGTATCGATCAACGCGGCCCGGCTGCGGTCTGGTCGGGGCATGCGTGCAAATAATACTTGCTTTACTTGAGTGATCACTCAAGAATGCTGGAATGAGGCAGTTGATGTTCGAAGAGGCTGGGCGATACGCGTGGTGCGAGACGTCCGACCCGACAATTACGGCGCCCGAGCAAGCGCTGGTGCGGCCGCTGACGGTGGCCTGTTGTGACCTGGATGTCGCCGTCGTCCACGGCCGGTTGCCGATGCCGCCCGGACATGCAGTCGGCCATGAGGGGCTGGCCGAGGTCGTCGCGGTCGGTGACGACGTCGCGGGTGTGGGTGTTGGCGACCGCGTCGTCGTGCCGTTTCAGATCAGCTGCGGGGACTGCCGCGAATGCCGCCGCGGGGTCACGGGCTCCTGCGCGTCACTGCCGCCGATGGCGATGTATGGAATGGCCCCGCTTGCCGGACTTGATGGCGGCGGGTTCATGTCCGATCTGGTGCTGGTGCCCTACGCCGACGCGATGCTGATTCCGGTCCCGCCGACCGTTGACCCGATCGCCATCGCTTCGCTTTCGGACAATATCCCCGACGGCTGGCGCGCCGTCGGTCCGTTCCAAGCCGAACTGGCCGGCCTCGACCCTTCCGACCGCCGCGTGCTGGTGGTCGGAAGGCTGTCTATTGGGCTGTATGCAGCCGCGTTGGCCGCCGCCCTCGGTTACCACGTCGACTATGTCGACACCGACGCTGACCGACTCGCGGCGGCGGAGAAACTCGGCGCCGTCGCGTACGACGTCGCTAAACCGGACAAATCCTGGGATCCCTATCCGGTCACCGTGCACACCAGCGGCGATCGGGCGCTGCTGGCCGCGACACTGCGCGCGACCTGGCCCGACGGCGCGTGCACCGACACCGGGATTTACCCCGAATACAACGTCGAGATGCCGTTGCTGCCGATGTACACCCGCGGTGTGCGATTCGTCACCGGGCGGGTCAGCGCGCGCGCCGTCATCCCGGAGATCCTGGAGGTACTGGCCGGCGGCTGCGATCTGTCCCCGGTCGTCGACCGCGTGGTTCCCTGGGAGGACGCGCCAGCGGTCTGGCCGGCGATGACCGGCAAGACCGTATTCACCCGCGTTTAGGCGGCGCTGAGATTGCACTCAGGGCTGTGAAATCCGGAAATTCACGACCCTGGACGCAATTTCGTGGCATGCAGGTGCCGTTTTAGCTGATATCCGCGACGAATACCCCGACTCGGCCTATCTGCTGGCGGGCCAAGAACGGCAGCCCCGTGCCGTCGCTGCCGGCGGGCAGCACCCGCGGGTTGGTGATGTGGACGTCCTTACGGATGAAGTGCACGTCGGCCTCACCAGCGGCCAGCACGTTCTTCACCCAATCCGTTTTGCCGTGGGCTAGCGCGATCGCCAGCACATTGCCCTTGGTGTAGGCGGTCACGATGGTCTCGAACTGCTTACCGGACTTCCGGCCACGGTGCTTGATCACCGAGAACGTCGGTAGATAGCGCGCGAACGGCTTCACCGCCGGGTTCCAGTACCTGGTCTGGAACTTCTCGAACCAGACCGGGAAGAGCATCGGTACGCCCGGGACGTTGTTCGGATGGTCCTTTCTGGACATGGCAACTCCGTTTTTCGTGGGGTGCGGTCACTGTACCGGCCCGATATGCAGTTGATTCTCTCTGGGACAATGGTCGATGTGACTGTGATGGCACGCATCGACCTGCGCGGCGAGGAGCTCTCGGCCGCCCGGCTACGCTCTGCGCTGCCCCGCGGCGGAGTCGACGTGGACGCCGCGCTGCCCTCGGTGCGCCCGATCGTCGACGCGGTTGCTGAGCGGGGCGCGGAGGCCGCGCTGGAGTACGGCGAATCGTTTGACGGCGTCCGGCCGCCCACCGTCCGGGTGCCCCCCGCCGAGCTGGACGCCGCGCTGGCGGGCCTGGACCGCGATGTCGGCGTCGCACTCGAGGTGGCGATCGAACGCACCCGCGCCGTGCATGCCGACCAGCGCCGCGCCGACACCACGACGACGCTGGGCCCCGGCGCCACCGTCACCGAGCGCTGGGTTCCCGTCGAGCGGGTCGGGCTGTACGTACCGGGCGGCAACGCCGTCTACCCGTCGAGTGTGGTGATGAACGTGGTGCCGGCGCAGGCCGCCGGCGTCGGCTCGCTGGTGGTGGCGAGCCCGCCGCAGGCGCAATCGCAGGGTCGATTTCGGGGCCTGCCGCACCCGACGATTCTGGCCGCGGCCCGCATGCTCGGCGTCGACGAGGTGTGGGCGGTCGGCGGGGCGCAGGCGGTGGCGCTGCTGGCCTACGGCGGCGCCGACACCGACGGCGCCGAACTCGCACCGGTCGACATGATCACCGGGCCCGGCAACATCTACGTCACCGCGGCCAAACGACTCTGCCGATCGCGGGTCGGCATCGACGCCGAAGCGGGCCCAACCGAGATCGCCATCCTGGCCGATCACACCGCCGACCCTGCACACGTCGCCGCAGACCTGATCAGCCAGGCAGAGCACGACGAAATGGCGGCCAGCGTCTTGGTGACACCGAGCGCCGATCTGGCCGAGGCCGTCGATACCGAGCTGGCCGCCCAGCTGGAGACCACCGTGCACCGTCCACGGGTGACCACCGCGCTTGCCGGACGGCAGTCGGCGGTCATCCTGGTCGACGACATCGACGCCGGTATTCGGACCGTCAACGCCTACGCTGCCGAACACCTGGAGATCCAGACCGTCGACGCGGATAAGGTTGCGGCGCAAATCCACTCGGCCGGCGCCATCTTCGTCGGCGCCTACTCGCCGGTCAGCCTCGGCGACTACTGCGCCGGCTCCAATCACGTGCTGCCGACGGCGGGCAGCGCTCGCCATTCCAGTGGCCTGTCGGTGCAGACCTTTCTGCGCGGTATCCACGTCGTCGACTACACCGAGGCTGCCCTGAAAGACGTTTCGGGGCACGTGGTGACGTTGGCCAAGGCCGAAGACCTGCCCGCGCACGGCGAGGCGGTACGGCGGAGGTTCGAGCGATGACCAAGCAACCGGCGCTCGGCGAGTTGCCGCTGCGCGACGACTTGCGCGGCAAGTCGCCCTACGGTGCTCCGCAGCTGGCGGTCCCGGTGCGGCTGAACACCAACGAGAACCCGCACCCGCCCACCAAGGCACTGGTCGACGACGTCGTCGCATCTGTGCGCGACGCCGCCATCGACCTGCACCGCTACCCTGACCGCGACGCAGTGGCCCTGCGTCGTGACCTGGCCGCCTACCTCAGCGGGCAGACCGGCGTCCAGCTGGGCGTGGAAAACCTCTGGGCCGCAAATGGTTCCAACGAGGTCCTGCAGCAGCTGCTACAGGCCTTCGGCGGACCGGGACGCAGCGCGATCGGGTTCGTCCCGTCGTACTCGATGCACCCGATCATCTCCGACGGCACGCATACCGAATGGGTCCAGACGGTGCGCGCCGCGGACTTCAGCCTCGATGTCGAGGCTGCCGTCGCAGCGATCGACGACAGGGCACCCGATGTGGTGTTCGTTGCCAGCCCCAATAACCCTTCGGGGCAAAGTGTTTCGCTACCGGATCTGCGGCGATTGCTGGATGCGACGCCGGGAATCCTGATCGTGGACGAAGCCTATGGCGAGTTCTCGTCGCAGCCCAGTGCGGTGGCGCTGGTCGCCGAGTATCCGAGCAAGCTGATCGTGACCCGCACCATGAGCAAGGCGTTCGCCTTCGCCGGAGGTCGGCTGGGCTACCTGATCGCCACCCCGGCAGTGATCGACGCGATGTTGTTGGTGCGGCTGCCGTATCACCTGTCCTGCATCACCCAGGCCGCCGCGCGAGCCGCGTTGCGGCACGCGGATGACACTCTGGGCAGCGTCGCAACGCTGATCGCCGAACGCGAGCGGGTGAGCACGGCGTTGAGTGACATGGGATTTCGCGTCATTCCCAGCGACGCCAACTTTGTGTTGTTCGGGCAGTTCGCCGACGCGCCGACGGCCTGGCAGCACTATCTGGATGCCGGGGTGCTGATACGCGACGTCGGCATCTCGGGGTATCTGCGCGTCACCACCGGACTGGCCGACGAGAACGACGTCTTTCTGCAGACGAGCGCCCAGATCGCCGCCACCGAATTGGCCCAGCCCTTAGGAGCGTCATGAGCCTGCAGCGCCACGCCCGCGTGGAACGCACCACCAAGGAGTGCG
>DATJOR010000415.1:0-5798 GCA_035506875.1 Mycobacterium sp. | reverse complement strand
TGAGGTCACGATCGGAGAGCAGCACGCGACGAGCGTATCCGGGTGCTAGCCTTCCGAAGCAACATCGCCGATGTAGTTCAATGGCAGAACATCAGCTTCCCAAGCTGAATACGCGGGTTCGATTCCCGTCATCGGCTCCACGTCTGAGCAGCGCCAACGTCGTTCGAACTCATCACCACTGAGCGATTACGGTGCGAGCGTGATCATGCCGGGTTCCAACGGTGGTGTCGGGGCACCGCCGGTACCACCACCACTGGGGCCCTCGCCGCCGCCGCTCCCTGGCGGAGGACCGACAACAGGTGCCTTCTGCACTGCCTGCTTCGGTGCGGCGGGCGTCGCCGCCGTTGGCGGGTTAAGCGTCTGGGCGTCCGCTATCGCTGGCATCGGTGGAATCGGGTTGGTCTCTCCTTCGATGAAGGCGGTTAACTTCACCTGGTGACTTGACCCATTCCGGTGGGTGAAGCCCACCTGATGGTTCGGACAGTAGGCTCCCGCCGATGCCGAAACGAATCGGATCGCTGACCGATGAACACGGCCAGGGTCGCGACCAGGGGTAACACTGTTCGCGTAGTCCTCAAATTCGCTCACAACAGTATCCGTAGGCACACCGCTGTTTAACTCGTTACAAACCTCATGAGCTGTCTTGATGAGGTCCGGTACGCCCGAGAGAGGTGGGATGCCTTGTTGACTGAGCAGTGCCACAAACTGGTCATCCTGGCTTGAGTCGGCTGATGCTGCGCCGCAGCCGAGAAGTGCGGCGCCGGTTAGCACTACGAAGGCGGTAACCGGGTAGCTGGCGTGGGGGGTTATGCCAGTGAACATGCAGGTTTCCGTTCTGCTAGGACCCTCCGACGGGACTGCTAGGACCCTCCGACGGGTCGTGGATAGTGATCGATGCCACACGGGTGGCGCCTAGTAGTTTTCCCTCAAGATGCTGGGAATTCACTGCAAATTAACCATGAATTCACCAATGGTGGGAGGCTAAAGTCGCGTTTGATCCCATACAATCGCCGCCCTTCGCGCGGCGCGATGAATGCTGCGGCTAGCTCGCTCCGGTAACTCTTAGCGCTCGCCGCCGCCCGGCAGATAGCGGCCGTCCTCGGTTACGACGGCGGTGATGAGCTCGGCCGGGGTCACATCGAAGGCGGGGTTGAAAACTTCGGCGTCCGGCGGGGTGATCGGTGCGCCGCGGAACGTCCTGACTTCGTCGGGCGCGCGCTCCTCGATAGCGATCTCGGCGCCGGTGGCGAGCGACGTGTCGACGGTGGACGACGGTGCGACCACGACGACCGGCACACCGTGATGATGCGCCGCGATGGCCAGGCCATAGGTGCCGATTTTGTTGGCGACGTCGCCATTGGCCGCGATCCGATCGGCGCCGACGAGCACGCAGTCGACCAGGCCGCGTGCCATCGCCGCGGCAGCGGCGCCGTCCGGCGACACCCGGTAGGGCACGCCTGCCTGCGCCAGCTCCCATGCCGTGAGCCGGGCACCTTGAAGTAGTGGGCGCGTCTCGTCGACCAGCACCGATTCGACTAGTCCGCGTTCGTGAAGGTGCCAGACGACGCCCAGCGCGCTGCCCCAGGCCACAGTGGCGAGGTGGCCGGCATTGCAGTGACTGAGCAGCCGCAGCGGGCGCCGATCGCATAGTGCGAGGACGATCTCGGCGGCGTGGGCGGATGCGGCGCGGTTGAGGCGTTCATCCTCGTCGAGAATTTCCACCGCTTCGGCGAGTACGGCTTCGGCACCCTCGTCGAGTTTCTCGAGCGCGCGCGCAACTCCCCAACTGAGGTTGACGGCCGTCGGTCGTGCCTTCGCGACTCGTTCAGCCGAGGCCAGGATGTCGCCGCCTTCGCGGGCCGCGAGCACGACGCCAAGCGCGCCCGCCGCGCCGAGCGCCGGGGCGCCGCGGACGGCCAAGCGGCGGATCGCGTCGATCAGCTCGTCGACGGTGCGCAGACTGAGAACGCGGTACTCGGCCGGCAGCGCGGTCTGGTCAATGATCGTGACCGCGTCGCCGTCCCAGTCGATGGTCCTGCGCACCAGCCGACCCTAGCTCTGGTGGTGGACCTGCTGTAAGCCGTATACGGGCGTGGGGATCCCTGCACAGCGGGCCTTCAGCTGCAGGGCAAGAAAGTGCGAGTAATGCCGTGATTGGTGCAGGTTGCCGCCATGGAACCACAGATTCTGCTGCTGGGTCGGCTTCCACATGTTGCGCAGCTCGCCTTCCCATGGCCCAGGGTCTTGCGTGGTGCCCGAGCCGAGGCCCCACACCTTGCCGACGTTGTCGGCGACGTCTTGGCTGATGAGTTCTGCCACAAAGCTATTCATCGACCTGAAGCCGGTGGCGTACACAACCAGATCGGCGGGCAGGTCTGTGCCGTCGTCCAGAATCACCGAGTCCTCGGTCAGCCGCTCGACCCCGCCGTGGCATAGCTTGATGCTGCCGTCGCAGATCAGGTCGGAGGCACCCACATCGATGTAGAAGCCGCCGCCGCGCCGCAGATACTTCATGAACTGGCCGGAATCGTCGTCGCCGAAGTCCAGCCTGAAGCCAGCCTTTTCCAAGCGGTCGTATAAGTCCTTGTCCCGCAGCCGCATTGCGTCCGAGATCGGTTTCTGGAAGTCCGCGATGATTCGGTATGGCAGGGATGCGACCGTGAGGTCAGCCTTCGCGGTGCCGATGCCGGCGGCCGCCGCCTGCTCGGAGTACAGGCCGCCGAGCCCGATTTCCAGCACCGCCTCCGACGTGACGACAAGAGTGGACGCGCGCTGCACCATCGTGACGTCAGTCCCGTTCTCGTACAGGGCCTTACAGATATCGTGCGCGGAGGTGCCGGAGCCGATCACGACGGCACGTTTCCCCACATAGCCATCCGGGCCGGGGTGCTGGCTCGAATGATGCTGCTCTCCGCGGAAAACGTTCTGGCCGGGCAACTCCGGCACGTTGGGCTTGCCCGCCATTCCTGTGGCGAGCACCAAGTGGGTAGGCCGCAGCGTCAGCCGTTCGCCGTCGCGGTCGACCTCGACGGTCCATTGCTCTGCTTGGGCATCGAACGACGCCGACAGGCACGTCGTCGAGGTCCAGTACGGGATCTCCATCACCCGGGTGTAGAACTCCAGCCAGTCGGCGATTTTGTCCTTCGGCGAAAACACCGGCCAGTTCGCCGGGAACGGCAGATACGGAAAGTGGTCGTACCACACCGGATCGTGAAGGCACAGCGTCTTATATCGCTTGCGCCAGTTGTCGCCGGGGCGGGCGTGCTTGTCGATCACGACGGCCGGCACCCTCAGCTGGCGCAGCCGGGCACCCAACGCGATTCCGCCTTGGCCGCCGCCAACAACCATGACGTAGGGCTGCCGTGAATAGCCCAGCGTGGCGTCCTGTTCCGCTCGCTTCTCCGCCCACGACCGGCTGTGCGGATCGGGGCCGTGTACGGCGCCAAGTGCGCGGCGAGAACCTATCGGCTCCTCATGACCCTTCAGCTCATCCAGCGCGGTCAGCAGCGTCCAACCGAGGTCGCCCTTGAGCCGCAGATGACCGACCCCTCGGCCGACCGCAGTTTCGAATTCGATGAACGCCGATGCCACTCCACCTCCGTCGTCGGTGGGTGTTTCCCGGGTGCGGAATCCCGACGGGTCGGTGTCGGCGAGTCGTGCGCGCAACATGTCGGCAATGCCTTCGTGGCCTTCGACCGTCTTGATATTCCACGTGAACGCCACCAGATCGCGCCAGATGCCCTCACGGACGAACTTACCCACCACGCGGTCGATATCACGCGCCGCCAGGGCCGACTCGAAGTCGGTCAGCCACGCTTGAACGCGGGCCTCCGGCGATTGCCTGATGGCCGCATCCAACTGTTGGGTCATGCGGGGCACGCTACACGCGGCCAGCCCCGGCATGCACAGCGTAACCCGATACGAGGCGTGCGCGACTCAAACCTGCCGTGGTTAAAACGTGACAAATGCGTGATCGAATTACTAACGCGCCCTTGAGCTTCCAATCCTCCGCTCCCCTACGATCCTATTGCAATTGTGTCGATTAAAAGGGGTCGGAGCCATGCGGGCGGTTTCGCGGTGTCTTCTTGCACTAAGTGTTGTGGCGACGACCGGGGTGGCGAGGCCGGCCGATGTAAGCCTGGCGACGGCCAACCAATCGTCCAAGTTCACCATCGCGTCGGTTCTGCCGACACCAGGCGAGGTGGTGGGCGTGGCGCACCCCGTTGTGGTGACGTTCAGCGCGCCGATCGCGAACCGGCACGCGGCTGAGCGTGCGATTCAGGTCAAATCGGCGGCCGGGATGACCGGCAAGTTCGACTGGCTCGACAACGACGTTGTGCAGTGGGTGCCGGACCGATACTGGCCGGCGCACAGCACGATTGCGCTCTCGGTGGGTCCGCTTGCTACAGACTTCAAAACGGGCCCTGCCGTCCTCGGCGTCGCCGACATCTCAGACCACACGTTCACCGTGAGCGTCGACGGAGTCGGGGCGGCACCGCCGCCGCCGCCACGACCGGCGCCGCACCACCGACCGCACTGGGGCGAAGAGGGCGTGATGCTCGCCTCGATGGGTAGGCCGGAATTTCCGACGCCGGTCGGCGTCTACACCGTCTTGTCGAAAGACCGCTCGGTGGTGATGGATTCGAGCAGCGTCGGCGTACCGCTGACTGATCCTGCGGGTTATCGGGTGCCGGTGGACTACGCCGTCCGCATCAGCCGCCGTGGGCTTTTTGTGCATTCCGCTCCGTGGGCGGTCAATTCACTCGGGTTTGAGAATGTCAGCCATGGCTGCATCAGCCTGAGCCCCGCCGACGCGGAGTGGTACTTCAATACGGTCAACGTTGGCGACCCGGTGATTGTGAAGGAATAGCGGCGGGTTCGAGCAGCCCCGCCGCACGTCAAATTATTTGCCGTGCAGCATTTTACGAAGACAGACAAAAGCGGGTCCGCTTACGGCTAGGCGAAGTGGACCCGCTTTTGGTCGAGCTCTAGGAGGGAGGGGGGCCGGGCTGCAGCGGCTGACCGTCGACAGGTCCACCAGTAGGCGCAGGGCCAGTCGCCTGACCCTTACCGCCAAATGCGCCGGCGGTGTCGGTGAGCACAGCACCCGGCACCGGGGCACCCACCGGAGCGCCCACCGGCCCAAGCGCAATCAGCGGAGCGCCCGCCGGCAGCGGAGCTGCGATCGGTGCACCCGCCGGCACCGGAGCGCCGGCCGGAATGGGAGCACCCGCCGGAATCGGCGCACCCGCCGGAATCGGCGCACCCGCGCCAACAGGAGCACCGCCCAGAACCGGGGCACCTACCGGTAGTCCGGCAGCACCGGCCATATCGGAGAGCGCAGCGCCCCCAGGCGCAGGAGGCGCGCAGACAGCCGCGACTAGCGGTCCACCGGGAGCGGCCGCCGGTGCTGGTCCGCCGGGAACGGCCGCCGGTGCCGGACCACCCGGAACCGCCGCCGGTACCGGACCACCCGGAAGGGCCGCGGCCACCGGTCCGCCGGGAACGGCTGCCGGTGCCGTTTCGCCGGCCAACCCCTGGACGCAGGCATAGCCGCCCGTCATCCACGGCGTGGCATCCGCGTGCGGGCTCAGCGCCATAGCAGCCCCGCACAAGCCCGCGCCCGCAACCACTTTGACCTTGGCACGATCGAAGGTTGTCATCGACGTCTACTCCTATAAGTCCGCACGAGGTGCAGCAGAACCGCAAAGCCGTACCGGAGTCGTCCATCGACACCGACTCAATTTCTACTAAACCCATGTGGAACACGCGCCACGCCGCACCGTGTTGTTTCCAAA
>DATJOR010000414.1:0-7921 GCA_035506875.1 Mycobacterium sp. | reverse complement strand
CGGCGTCAACAATCGGCCCGGCGGGGTGCGCGCCATCAACTCGCTTTTCGGCACCGAGAACCTGCGCCGGATCGAGCCGCTGCTGCAAACGTTGCGCGACGTCGCCGCACAGGTTGACGCCAAGCCCGCTCAGGTGGCGCTCGCCTGGCTGCTCAGCCTGCCCAACGTGGTCGCCATTCCCGGAGCGTCGAGTGTCGAGCAGCTCGAGTTCAACGTCGCCGCAGCCGATATCGAGCTGAGCGCAGACTCCCGCGACGCACTCACCGCGGCCGCCCGTAATTTCCGTCCGGTCTCGACGCGGCGATTCCTCACCGACACCGTCCGCGAAAAGCTCGGCGTCGGCTGACTTAGAGGATGTAGAGCATCTCCTGGTAGGTGGGCAGTGGCCAAAGATCATCGGCCACAATGCCTTCGAGTGCGTCGGCGGCCGACCGAATAGCCGCCATCGCCGGTAGCAACTCTTCCCGTGCGTGCTTGGCCTCATCGAGCGCAGATTCCGCCGAATGATCGGACAGCGCCGCCTTCAGCTTTGCCAAGCCCGCTTCGAGATCGGCGATGGGTGCCGAAACCGCTTCCAGCGCAACGGTACTCGTTGCCACGCCGGCGGCCTTCAATGCGGCGACATTCTGCGCGAGCTCGGTCTGGTAGCGGATCGCGGCGGGCAAGATGATCGTGGAGCCGATCTCCAGCGCCAGCTTGGCCTCCACGCCGATGGTCAGCGCGTACTGCTCCAGCCTGACCTCGTAGCGGCTGTGCAACTCGCGCTCAGTGAATACTCCGTACTTCTCGAAGAGTTCAACCGACTCCGGCTTGATCAGCTCCGGAATGGCGTCGAGGGTTGTCTTGAGGTTCGGCAAGCCTCGCTCGGCCGCCTCGATCTGCCATTTCTCCGAGTATCCGTCGCCGTTGTACACCACGTCACCGTGTTCGGTGATGACCTCGGTGAGCAGCTTCTGCACTGCTTTGTCGAAGTCTTCGCCGTCTGCGGTGGCCTTTTCGAGCACCGTCGCCATGTAGTCGAACGAGTCCGCCATGATCGTGTTGAGGACGATCATCGGCACGGCGACCGTCTGCCCGGACCCAGGGGCGCGGAACTCGAAGCGGTTTCCGGTGAACGCGAACGGGCTGGTGCGGTTGCGGTCACCGGCGTCGGTCGGCAGATGGGGCAGCGTGTCGACACCGATGATCATGGTGCCCTTGCCCTTTGACGACGTCGCGGCGCCTTTGGCGATCTGCTCGAACACGTCGGCCAGCTGCTCGCCGAGGAAGATCGAGATGATCGCCGGTGGTGCCTCGTTCGCGCCCAATCGGTGGTCGTTGGTGGCCGAGGCGACCGACACGCGCAGCAGGCCGCTGAACTTGTGCACGGCGCGGATCACCGCGGCGCAGAACACCAGGAACTGAGCATTCTCGTGCGGCGTGTCGCCGGGAACCAGCAGTGAACCCAGATCGGCGTTGCCCATCGAGAAGTTGACGTGCTTGCCCGATCCGTTGACGCCGGCGAACGGCTTTTCGTGGAACAGGCATTCCATGCCGTGCTTCTTGGCGATCGTCTTGAAAATAGTCATCAGCAACTGCTGGTGGTCGGACGCGATGTTGGCGCGCTCGAACATCGGCGCGATCTCAAACTGGCCGGGAGCCACCTCGTTGTGCCGGGTCTTGGCGGGGATCCCGAGCTTGAACAGCTCGCGCTCGGTGTCCATCATGAAGCCGAGCACCCGCTCGGGGATCGCCCCGAAGTAGTGGTCGTCGAACTCCTGGCCCTTCGGCGGCTTGGCGCCGAACAGCGTGCGCCCGGCGTTGATCAGATCCGGGCGGGACAGGAAGAAGTGCCGGTCGACGAGGAAGTACTCCTGCTCAGGTCCGCAGAAGGACACGACGTGGTTGAGGTCCTTGTGGCCGAACAGCTTCAGGATCCGCTCGGCCTGCGCGCCCATGGCCTGCTGGCTGCGTAGCAGCGGCGTTTTGTAGTCCAGCGCCTCGCCGGTCATCGAGACGAACACCGTTGGGATGCACAACGTCTTGCCGTTCGGATTATCCAGGATGTAAGCCGGGCTGGTGACGTCCCAGCCGGTGTAACCGCGCGCCTCGAAGGTGCTCCGCAATCCACCGGAGGGGAAGCTGGACGCGTCAGGCTCGCCCTGGATGAGGGTCTTGCCGGCAAACTCGGCGAGCGTCTGCCCGTCGGACACCGGCTCTAGGAAACTGTCGTGCTTTTCCGCGGTCAGGCCGGTCATCGGATAGAACACGTGGGCGTAGTGGGTGGCGCCCTTCTCCAGTGCCCAGTCCTTCATGCCGACCGCAACCGCGTCGGCGACCGCAGGGTCGAGCTTGACGCCCTTGTCGATCGTCGCCACCACCGACTTGTACACCGACTTGGGCAGCCGTGCCTGCATCTCCGCCTTGGTGAAGACGTTCGATCCGAAGACCTCCCCCGGCTCCTCGCCGGGGTCGAAACTGATCGCTGGCGGCACATACGCCTCGACGTTGGTGATTGCCTGCAGGCGCACTGTGTTGCCGCTCAATGGAGTTCCTATCGCTGCGATGCATTGCATCGGATTGTCGGTTGATTGCTGCAGCGACAATAAGGACCATCGATGGCGGAAATGTTACACAGCTGTCAAACTCTGATGGCGGCGAAATTTTGCCCGGTTACGGCCGCGACTCCTCAGGAGTCCACGCCAGCGGCTGGCCGGGATGGCCGGGGAATAGATAATCGATGAAAGCCGCCGCGGTCGGTTGCGGTTCGTGATTGGCCAAGCCCGGTCGCTCGTTGGCTTCGATGAAGGCGTATTCGGAGCCGGTGACATCAGGCACGAGCAGGTAGATGCCCGTCACCCGGATGCCGATCGCGTCAGCGGCGGCCACCGCGACCTCACAGAGCTCCGGGTTCACCTCGGAGGTGACGTCGTGGATCGTCCCGCCCTGGTGCAGGTTGGCCGTGAGGCGTACGCGCAGCCGAGTTCCTCGCGGCAAGACGTCGTCCAGCGTCCAGCCCGCTTCCGCGACCGTCGCCGCAGTGACTTCGTCCAGGGGGATGCGCGACTCACCACCGGTGGCCGCAGCGCGCCGTCGGCTTTCGGCCGCGATCAAGTCCCGCACGCTGTGCTCACCGGTGCCGATGATCTCCGGCGGCAGCCGGAGCGCGGCGGCCACCACCCGCCCGTCGATCACCACCAACCGCAGGTCGCTGCCCGCGACCCGCTGCTCGATGAGTACCTCCGGGTGCTGCTCGCCCGCGCGCGCCACCGCGGCGGCGAGCTCCTCGGGACCCCGGTCCGCCAAAACGCCCACGGTGATGCCTTTGCCCTGCTCACCACGAGTTGGCTTGACGACGACCTCGCCGACTTCCTTCAGGAACGCATAGTCATCGTCGTCCCGGGTCGCCAGGCGGGCACGGGGCACGGTGATACCGGCCTCGGAGACCAGCCGCCGGGTCAGGCGCTTGTCGTCGCACCGGCACATGGCGATCGCGGAGGTGAACTCGGACAACGATTCACGGGTGATCACCGTGCGGCCGCCGTGGCTCAGTCGCATCTCGCCGGCCCCGGCATCCAAGACCTCGACCCAGATGCCGCGGCGCATCGCCTCGTCGGCGATGATCCGCGCGTAAGGGTTGAGGTCGTCGACGGTTTCCGGCGGCGGGGCGAACAGCGGCTCGTTGATCGCGTTCTTGCGTTTGATCGCCAGCACCGGCACGCGGACGAAGCCCAACTTCTCGTAGAGGCCGATGGCCGCGGCGTTGTCGTGTGCCACCGAGAGATCAAGATAGGCGCGGCCAGCACTGCGGAAGTGCTCGGCCAGGGCGCGGGTCAGCGCTTCCCCGATTCCGGGCACGGCCGCCCCTGGGTCGACCGCCAGGGTCCACAGACTGGATCCGTGCTCTGGGTCGTTGAACAGCACTTCATGGTCGACGCCGGTCACGGTGCCCACCACGGCACCGTCATTGTCACGCGTCGCGATCAGGTAGGTAACCGCGTCGGCATGCAGGTGGTTGTCCCAGATCGTGTCGATTGGCGAGGGCACCATTCCGCAGCGGACGAAGACCCGATTCATGGCGTCGGCATCGGCCGGATCGTTCAGCGGCCGTACGGTCACGCCGATCGGAGGCGGAGCCAGGCTCTCCTGGCTGTCGTTATCGCTGAAGCGCAGCCGATAGGTGTGGCTCGGATCGATGAAAAGCTCGGTCGGGGCTCCGGCAACCACGACGTGAGACTCGCGCGCGTAGATGCAGATGTCGCGGCGTCCGGCCACTTCCCGTCGTAGCGCCTCGGTCAGCGTGGCGGCGTCGGCAAAGGTTTGGCCGAAAATTAATTTGCCCCAACCCAATTCGAGTTCGACGTCTTTGGCCATCGCGTCTACCATGTGCTGCGGGGACGCGTCATGCAGGCCAAGCGTGATTGCCTCGGGATGGTCCTCTGACGGGTCGATAGCGGTCATGCCGCCCGTCCTGACCCGTAGTGGCGCTGCAGCCACGGCGATTCCCGCGTCATAGCCATGTTGTCTACCCAACTCAACAGTTCGTCTATCAGCTTCCCTGTCGTATTCGAGGTCGCAGCACTGACCCCTAGTCTGGCACCGACGGAATCTCCGCGCAGCCCCGTTAGGTTGGGCATACGTCGAAAGCTACCGCTTGAAACGCCCCGCGAACCCACGCAACGGCAGATCGGCGCTGGTGATCAGCCCCGGTCGCGCTGCCACCACCGATGCGACCGCGCTGAGCGCGGGCATGCCCGTCACGGTCATGCCGATCGAGGCGAAATTGTCCGGATTGGACAGGTCCACGCCAGGCTTCGGGAAGATCATGTGCTTGTTGTAGACGCACGGGTCGCCGGTGATCTGCGTGATGTAGCAGCCTTTGATGTTCCAGCTCGGGTCGGTGTGTGGGGTCATCTGCCACTCAAGATGCGTCTCGACCCGCGCGACCCCGTCCACCATGCCTTGATACTTGATGTAGTTGCCGCCCAGCGAACCCTTGGGCAGCGTGTACCAGCCGAGGTCCACGTCCTTGGTGCACGCACCCAGCTGGTAGCTGAACTTCACTTCATCGAGCGCTACATCGAAGCAGTCGGCCATCAGCAGCACGCTGTCGGCGAAGACGCGGGTGTACTTTTCGAGCTTTGCCGGGATTTCCGGATCGTCCACCGGCAGGCCGTAACCGACCTCGATCCAGGTGTCCTTGGAGTGATGGCAGGACACGTCTACCGACTCGATGGTGGTGATGTTCTCGATTTCGGCGACATCAGCCGAACACACCACGCCCAGAATCTGATTCAGCCCTGGGTTCATCCCGGTGCCGTAGAAGGTGGCGCCGCCTTTTTCGCAGGCCTCCGCCAACAGCTGCGTTACCGGCTTGCCCGACGGATGGGGATGGTTCTTGTCGCGGTGCCATCCCGTGATCCAGTCCGCGGTGGTGACGATGTTGATTCCCGCCTCGAGCACTTTGAGGTACAGATCCTCGTCCGGGAACACGCCATGAAAGGTGAGGACGTCCGGCTTGGCCGCGATGATCTCCTCGATGCTTCCGGTCGCTTTCACTCCGTTGGGCGCCAAGCCGACCAGCTCACCGGTGTCCTTGCCGATCTTCTCCGGCGAGTAGCAGTGCACGCCGATCAACTCAAGATCGGGACGTTCAGCAATCCGCCTGATCATCTCCGAACCGACGTTGCCGGTGGCTACTTGGAACACGCGAATCGGTGCATTCATTCGGTCGCGCCTTTCTGGGCTGCGGCGTAGACGTCGGCGGCGCTGCCACCGATGCCATCGGGATAAAACTGCTTGGCCCACTTGCGAATTGCGGTGAACCCTTCGTACTCGGCGGTGGCCAGCGCGGGCGGGTCCGAGTAGCGCTGGTGCTGCCAGATTTCGATGTCCTGCTCGAACTGCCGAATCACTTCTTGTCCGAATTCACGCGCCTTGGTCTCGGCGCGGGCCGCGTCCTTGCCCGGTGTGCGACCGATGTAGACCATGAACCGCACGTCGGAGGTGGACTCGTCGACAGGGGTAACCGCGGAGATGGTGCGGTTGTCGATCATGCCCCAACTCTTGGTCACCGCGATCCCCAAACCGCCGTTGATCGCCTCTACCCGGCTGTCGATGTCCTCGATCTTCTGGTTGTCGTCGCCCTCGAAAGTGATCGTGAAGTCGACGAAGGACACCGGCTCGGCGAAGTCGTGGCGGGTGAATACCGGCACGATCGGGGTGTTGTGCACGTACTTGAAATGTGCGAAGTCCACGCCGTTTTCGAGCACATACTGCGGGTGCATCTCCAGGCGCTCCCGGTACAACCTCTGCTGCGGGTAGTAGTCGGCGGCGCTGCTGCCGTCGTTGAATCCGGTGAAAATGTCCGGTGGATCGAAGTAGGGCTGACGCCCCTCGACGTCGTGCCAGATGTAGACCGACTCGTTGCGTTCCACCACCGGATAAGTGCGGATTCGCCGGCCGCGATTGGGGCGGTCCTGATACGGGATGCAGACGTTACGGCCCTGCTGGCTCCATTGCCAGCCGTGAAACGCGCACTGCAGCACCTCCCCGACGACTTTGCCGCCGAAACCCAGGTGTGCACCAAGATGCTCGCAGTAGGCGTTCATCACGGTGAGCTGGCCCGACTCGGCCCGCCAGCCAACCATCTCCTGCCCGAAGTACGTCATCCTGTGCACGTCGCCGACGCCGATCTCATCGGACCAGGCAACCTGAAACCAGCCAGTCGGCCTCATCGACAGCGGCGGCTTAGCCATGTCAGGAGATGTTAGCGGCCCTGGAGATAAATTCATAGTGGGCACTATGAAAATCTGACGAAACCGCTACCATCCAGGTAATGACGCAAGCTCAGGTGCCCCAACGGCGCAGCAACAAACGCGGGTTGGCCACCCGTGAGGCGATGCTGGACGCCGCGGTGCGCTCACTGGCCTCCGGCGATCCGGGCGCGGTATCGGCGAGCCGAATCGCCAAGGAGAGCGGCGCAACCTGGGGTGCGGTGCAGTACCAATTCGGCGACGTCGACGGGTTCTGGGCCGCGGTGTTGCACCGCACGGCCGAGCGCCGCAACGCGACGATGTCGTCCTTCACCAGCGTCGAACCGGACGCGCCCTTGCGGGAGCGCGTCGGCGCGATCGTCGAGACGCTGTATCACGGTCTGGCGTCGCAGGATTCGCGTGCGATCGAGAATCTGCGGGCGGCGCTCCCCCGCGAGCCTCACGAGCTGGAACGTCTCTATCCGCGCACCGCCGCCGAACTGTTCTCCTGGGGCAAGAGCTGGCAAGAAACCTGTCAGAACGCCTTCGCCGGTCTGGCTGTCGACCCGCAGCGCGTCCGCGAGGTGGCCGCGCTGATCCCCGGTGCGATGCGTGGGCTGGTCTCCGAGCGCCAACTGGGCTCCTACGCCGATCTCGACGAAGCCCGCCGTGGGCTAACCAATGCGCTGGCAACCTATCTCGAGCAATCCCGCCCGGGCCGACTACCGCACCGCAAGTCGTAGGTGCTCGCGGCGCCGGACCAGGATGCTTGGTAGCCACTCCCCGACGTCGGCGGCCTCGATCCAATTCGTGCGCTCGAGCAGCATGCCCAACACGATGCGAGCCTCCAGACGTGCCAGTGCGGCGCCCACACAGAAGTGCGCACCCTTGCCGAAGGTCAGGTGATCCTTGGCGCCGGTGCGGTCGAGGCGGAATTCGTTTGGCGCCTCGAAGTGCTCCGGATCGCGATTGGCTGCTCCCCACATGAGCAGCAGATGGGAGTTGGCCGGCAACTCGATCCCGGCCAGGCTGGTGTCGCGCAGCACGTGTCGATAATGGCCACGAAACGGCGACTCGAAACGCAACGTCTCTTCGATGAAAATGCCGAGCAATTCCGGCTTCTCACGGATCTGCTGTTGGATCTCGGGACGATCCGCGAGAATCCACGCCGCACTTCCCAATAGCGA
>DATJOR010000413.1:0-15575 GCA_035506875.1 Mycobacterium sp. | reverse complement strand
CGCGCAGTTTCGTCAGGTCGGTCAGCCAGCCCTCCCCGACGGTGCGGTCCAGCAGTTCCCGCAGCCCGGGGTTGGCCAGCGCAAGGAAGCGGCGCGGCGTCACGCCGTTCGTCTTGTTGCTGAACCGCTCCGGCCAGAGCTCGAAGAAGTCTTTGAGCACGCTCTCTTTCAGCAGCTCGGAGTGCAGCGCGGCGACACCGTTGATGGCGTGGCTGCCGACGGTCGCCAGGTGTGCCATCCGCACGTGCTTACCGTCGTCCTCGCCGATCAGCGACATCCGGCGGAGCCGGTCGTCGTCGCCAGGGAAACGGGAGCGCACCTCTTCGAGGAACCGGCGGTTGATTTCGTAGATGATCTCGAGGTGGCGCGGGAGTGACTCGGAGAACAGCTCCAGCGGCCAGGTCTCCAGGGCTTCGGGCAGCAGGGTGTGGTTGGTGTAGCCGAACGTCGCGACCGTGATCTCCCACGCCTCGTCCCAGTCCAGGTCGCGCTCGTCGACCAGCAACCTCATCAGCTCGGCGACCGCGATCGACGGGTGAGTGTCGTTGAGCTGCAGCGCAAACCGTTGCGGTAGCTCCTTGACGCCCGCGTCGGCGAGGTCGTCCATGATGTGCAGCACATGCTGCAGCGAGCAGGACACGAAGAAGTACTGCTGCAGCAGGCGCAGCCGCTTACCGGCCTCCGGTTCGTCGTTGGGGTACAGCACCTTGGTCACCGTCTCCGAGGTGACCTCGTCCTCGACGGCCTTGTAGTAGTCGCCGGTGTTGAAGGCTTCCAACGCGAACGACTCGACGGCCCGCGCGCTCCACAGGGTCAGCACGTTGCAGGTGTTCACCCCGTACCCCTGGATGGGCGTGTCGTAGGCGACGCCCTTCAGCAGCCGCCCCGGCACCCAATTGACGCGGTCATGGCCGGCCCCCTTGTCTGGGTCGGTGTGGTGCTCGGCGTAGCCGCCCCACTTCACCAGGTAGTTGACATCGGGTTTGGCGATCTCCCAAGGGTTCCCGTTGACCAGCCAGTTGTCGGTCTTCTCGATCTGCCAGCCGTCGTGAATCTGCTGGTTGAAGATGCCGAACTCGTAG
This sequence comes from Mycobacterium sp., assembly GCA_035506875.1. Taxonomy (GTDB): domain Bacteria; phylum Actinomycetota; class Actinomycetes; order Mycobacteriales; family Mycobacteriaceae; genus Mycobacterium. The sequence continues at coordinate 14,493 of DATJOR010000413.1, read as the reverse complement.
CGGATGCCGTAGCCGATCGCGGGACGTTCGAGGGTGGCCAGCGAGTCCAGGTAGCATGCCGCGAGCCTGCCCAGGCCCCCGTTGCCCAGCCCCGGCTCCGGCTCGCATGCCAGTACCTCGTCGAGATCCTGGCCCATCGCGGCCAGCGCGGTCTTCGCCGCCTGCTCCATGCGCAGGTTCAACAGGTTGTTGCCCAACTGCGGACCCATCAGGAATTCGGCCGACAGGTAGCAGGTGACCTTGCGGCCGAGATCCAGCGAGGTCTGCGTCGACGCCACCCGACGGTCTTGCATGCGGTCACGCACGGCCAGCGCGAGCGCCCGGTAGTAATGCTCGGACCGCAGTGCCGCGGCCGGACGGCCAATCGAGTAGCGCAGGTGATCGGTGATCGCCCGCTGTAGCGCTTGCGCGCCCATCCCGGTGCGGGAGTGCTCGAACAGATCGGCGGGCCTGGTTTGATCGACATCGGTCATGCGAGTCCTACTTCCTGGATGAAGGCACCGGCACCCATGTGCGCTGCGGCGCAGGCGGTCATTTTGGCAGCGGTGTCTGCACACCAGGCACGTAACTGACGTCCGCTTCGTGAACGCAAGCCCACGGAATAGCAAAGAAAGAGTGCTCCGGCGACCGGTGGTTTGCAGGCCGATACTGGGTGCATGGATGAGATCAGTAACGAGCACGGGCCCGCCTGGGGGTGAACTATCAGCAGATCCCGGTCAATGCGCCCAAGTGTCCGGTGCATTCCTATTCCAAGGATGGTGCGATGCGCATCATCCCGGTCAGCGATCCGGTGTATGCGCCGAATTCCAAGGGCGGACCCAAGGCTGATCCAGCGCGTACCGCCGAGGCGCTCTGGCACACCGACGGGGAGATGGTCCGCACCGCGACAAAAGCGAGGCCGCGATGCGAGCAGAGTCGTCCTAGCTGTTACTCCGGCCAGCTGTTGCTGAGGATGATCTGGACGAAGTCGTCACGCACGAAAGTGTCGTCGAAGTGTTGCAGCACATCGGCATTCATGGTGCCGAAGGTGCTGTCCGGTCGGTGCTTCATGCCGTCGTTGAACGCCCGGAGTATCCGGTTCTTGAAGTCGGGTCGAGGGTGCGCAGCGGTGACCGCCTCAATGGCGTCAGACGATAGGTCGTCACGACCTATGCCTAGCACGTCGGTCTCGACACCCGCTGTGACGAGCGCGATTTCGGGGTCTAGGAACTCCGGCACACCCGGTGTTGTATGCAGCGCAATGGAAAGCCAGACCTTGCGAGCGGCGGCCTCATCAACGCCGCGCTCCAACAGGAAGTCCCGCGCCGCGTTGGCGCCGTCGACTTCGAACCGAAGCATCGACGTTCGGTAGCCCTCGGTCAGCCCAATGTCGTGAAACATCGCGCCGGCGTAGAGCAATTCTGGATCGGGCTGCAGACCACGCCGCCGACCTTGCAGAGTGCCGAAAAAGAACACCCGGCGGGAATGGTCGAACAACAGGTCGTCTTCGGCGTCGCGGATGTACTCGCTGATGTCCCGCGTGAGCGGGGTGTCGGGGATGGTGATACCGGCGATGGACTGCGGGGATGCAGGGGTCATCGCCCTAGCATGCCCGTTGCTGCATTAACTCGTTGCGGGTGGCAGGAATTTGTGATCGATCAGCGACTGTAGTGCGCTTTGAAACGCGTCCTGGGTGTCGACAGTTTCGGTGAATCCGGCTTGGCGCAGCTTGACGGTGCTGACAAAGGCCTGTGGTCCTGCCGGTGCGCCGTAGGCGAACGCGAAGTCTGCGTGCTGATCACCGTGACCGACCAGTTGGTGCAGATTCAGCGGGCGAAGTCCGTGTTTGGCGACGACGTCATCCCACACGTCGGAATGCTCGGCGAGGTAGGTTGCCAAACTCATCGGTGTATCCGGTCCGGTCTGCACGCCTAGGGTTTCGGCCAGCGCCGGCCACACACTACGCCATTCGAAGACGTCGCCGTTGGTGATGTTGAACGCCTCGTTGGCCGCCTGCGGAGATTGCGCGGCCCAGACCATCACGTCAGCGACCAGATCGGCATCGGCGGCTTCCCAGACGAACGACGGACCGCCGGGAAAACCGAACGGTTCACCCTTCTCGCGCTGGATGGCGGCATAGACACCGATCGCCGGAATCACATTCAATGCCCCAGGCGTTGGCCCGGTGACAAGTTGCGGGCGTAGCGCCGTGTAGCTGAAGCCGTGCTTGGCGCCCATCTCTGCGACATAGTCTTCTTGGTCGATAAAGAAGTTGTCGTGATCATGGTCTGCGTCGCGTTCACGAGCGGGGATAGGTATGGGATGCAGATGCACGCCGTAGACTTTCGTTCCCTGCAGGATACTGATGTGTTGAAAGTTGTTGGCGCTAAGCAGGATCGGCTCTACTACGTTGCGTAACATGGCGTTATTGGTGTCGATCTGCGACTTGCTTGACCAGCCGGCGACCAGTTCGGGCTTCTCATGCAACGCCGTATAGGCGATGTGCGTAATGTCGGTCAACGGCTCGAACGCATCACGTGCCGCATCGCGGTCCTCTAGATCGACCGACAGGAATTCGACCTCCCGACCGCTGAACAATTCGGGCTTGCGGCGCGAGACCCCGACTACGTCCCAGCCCGCCGACAGAAACTTCTCGATCGCGGCAACCCCGATCAAACCGCTGGCGCCGGTGACCAACACCTTGTTAGACATGACGAGCTCCGTTCCTCACGCGTGTGCTAGCCACCGATCGCCAGCTGACCACCGGTGACCTGTAGGATGGCGCCGTTCACGTAGCTTGCTGCGGGCGACGCGAGAAAAGTGATGGCGTTGGCGATCTCGTCGGGCGCTGCGACCCGCCCAATCGCGGTGTAGGCGGCGAAGCCGTCTGCAAGGCCTGGCGTGGCGTCCGTGCCGGGGGTCTCGGCCGGCCCGGGCTGCACCGCGTTCACCCGCACGCCTGACCGACCGAATTCGTCGGCCCACACGCGGGTCAGCAGTTCCACGCCGGCCTTGGTGGCACCGTAGATGCCTCCGGTGCGAGACGGAATAGCGGCCGCGACCGTGCTGAGGTTGACGACGACGCCGTGGCCTCGCTCGGCCATACCTGGCACCAGCTTCTGCACCAGGATGTACGGGGCTCGCAGGTTGATGTCGACGTGCTCGTCGAAGAATGCGTCGTCGGTGTCGGCGGTCGCGCCGAACTTATAGACGCCGGCGTTGTTGATCAGGATGTCGATCGGGCCCGCTTCGGCGGCCAGTCGGCGCACGTCGTCAGCGTCGGCAAGGTCAGCAGCGATGAAACGTGCTTTGCCCCCGGCGTTTTGGATCTCCTGAACCACCTTGGCTCCGCGTTCTTCGCTACGCCCGTGCACTATTACCTCGGCGCCGAGCTGACCGAGTTGCAGGGCGACCGCCCGGCCAATCCCGGCTGTGGCGCCAGTTACCAATGCTGTCGAACCCTCAAGAGTTGTTGTCATGGGATCTGCTCCTTAGTCGAAGTACTGCGGATGCTGTGCGCAACAGCGCCGACCCCGCCCTATTTAATTCCAACGGCAGGGACACGGCTATGGGGTTGGCTTATCGGCGCTATTAGCGGCGGCTATAAGCTCGGCCGATAGCTAGTGATGGGGCGGCCAACTGTTATGGAATTGCGGGAGCTCAGCGCATTCGTGGCGGTCGTCGAAGAAGGCGGCATGTCCGCCGCGGCGCGTCGCCTGCATGTCAGCCAGTCGGCGTTATCGCAAACGGTGAGCGCCCTGGAGCGCGAACTCGGCGTCACGCTGTTAGATCGCACCAGCATCGGCGTACGCCCAACCGAAGCGGGAGCGACGCTGCTCGCCGAGGCGCGTGCAGTGCTGGCTCGCTACCACCAGGCCGTGCGGACAATGGGCACCTACCGCACCGGATCCAGCGAGGTCATCAGGCTGGGTATCCCGTTGGAGCTGGCTCCTGACGTGCTGCCCACGGCGCTCGCGAAATTCATGGCAGAAGCCCGAAACACGCGGGTCGTACCGCAGCACCTCTCGACGGCTGCACAATTCAAGGCTTTACGCAGCGACCAACTCGACGTCGGTCTGGTCCGCGAACGCCCCTCCGGGTCGGAATTTGACGCGATGCTTGTCGCTCGGGAACGCCTTGGCGTACTCATCTCGTCGAAAGTTGCTGCCCGACTGGCTAGCTCCGACGGCCTTAATCTAGACCAACTGGCCGAACTGCATTGGGTCGGCTTTCCCCGCTCGAGTAGCCCCGCCTGGTATGACGAACTGACGGGCGTCCTGCGCAGCCACGGCGTCGATATCGGAGCGCCGGCCCCTGACGACCAAGTGTTGATCCCCGAGGTCAAGTTCGCGGCCGTCGGCAGCGGGCAAGCTTTCGCGCTGGCACCCGAGAACGGGCTGCAACCGCTGCCCGATGACGTGACGTGGTTACCGCTAATCGGTCAACCAGTGGTGCGCCGCACGTGGGTCGTCTGGCCGGCCGAGTCCCGGCGACGCGATGTCGGACGGCTGATCGCGTCGTTTCAGCCGCCCGAGGGCAGCTGACTCAGTAGCGCGTTGAGGCCGTATTCGAAAACCGCGTCATAGTCAGTGGGGGACTGCAGCGCCTGGACGAGCGCCTGGTCGGGCCAGCCGTCGTCCCACAGCGACGGATCCTCCTCCTCGTGCTTGGCGCCTCGAACAGCCGAAAACTGCATCAGCGCAGACGATATGACGTGAACCTGCACCGCTCGCAGGACAAGCGCGGCATCGGCACCGGTAACACCCAATTCGGCCAGCTGCGCTGCCAATGTCTGCTGAATAGGCAGAAACAACATCGGCGTCCGATCGCGTTCGTGCGTAATGGCAAGCAGGTGTTGCCGGTCGATCAACGCCGTGCGCTGCGAGCGCGCCAGCGATGCAATCCGTTCGACCGCGGTGTCACCCTCGACGGGTAAATGCGCCATCTCGCTCAGCAATCGGTCGACCAGGCTGTCGAAGAGCTTGTCGCGGCCGCCGACGTGCCAGTAAATCGAAGTGACTGCCACCCCGAGTTCTTCGGCCAGGCCGCGCATGGTGAATTCCTCGACGCCGTGTCGTTCGATCAGCCGGGCCGCGGCATCAAGGATCGTCTCGGCGCTACTGGCCTCCGTCAACCGCCTCACCCCCCGTAATACGTTCTGACTCCGGGAGTTCGAGATAGCGTTCGAGGTTGCGGTGCATGTTGATTACCCGCCGTTCCTCGTTGGACAGCGTCAAGTGGGTGAACCCGGGCTGGTGAAGGCCGCGCTGAAGTCCGGCCAACACGTGGATGTCCTGACTCATCACCAGACCGGGCTCTGCCTCATTCGCCGTCATCCGAACATCGGCCGGCTTGATCCGCGGCGCACCGGGCGGCATACGAGTCCACAACAACATGACGAACTCGCCGTGATCGGGGCCGGCTCCCGGACGTGAGCACATCACCGTCAAGTGATCGGCATTGGCCAGCAGGCTCAAGTTCGGAAAGACGTTGTACTGGTGCAACCGCATCATCTGATCGGTGCTGGCCCAGCTCAAGTCGACGCCGCGCCCCGCGGCGAAAGCCTTTATCCGGTCAGCGATTACGTCGATAGCTGGCTGGCCACCCGGGAACGGGGTACCCTCCGCAACGCCCATCAGCGCCCCCTGGGTGCAGACGTAGGCGTCCCACACCTCGGCCTCGGTGGGCGTCCGCTGGAGATGCGGGCTCGGCACGCCGTAGAGCTGCTCGGACTTGCCGGTGTGTCCCCAAATGACTTGTGGGGCATAGACATCATCCATGCATTGGTGCAACTCGGGATGCAGCGTCTGGACGTGATAGGTCTCGCTGAACCCGTCGGCGATCGTCTTCCAATTCGCCTCGACTTCGATGGTCATAGTCCCGTAGCACCGGAAGTCGCCGATACCCAGCCATGCGAGGTCCTGCGGCACCGCCTCCAGAAAGTCGGCCAAGGGCGCTGCGTTGACGTCGAGGTTGACGAAGACCAGCCTTTCCCAAGTGTCGACGCTGGCCGCGATCAGCGGAAACTCAGACATCTGCAGGGTGCCGAATCCCTTACGGTTCGGGACCCGCTTGAGAACGCCGCACAGATCCCACGTCCAGCCGTGGTAACCGCAGCGCAGTTCACCCAAACCCGTGCCCGCGCCGGCGCATAACGAGTTGCCCCGGTGCCGGCACACGTTCTGAAAAGCTCGCAACGTTCCGTCGTCGCCATGGACGATGAGTACCGAGTAAGGCCCACAACGGTATTCGAAATAGTCGCCCGGCTCGGCGACATGGTCCACCGTGCAGGCGACCTGCCACACTTTCGGCCACATCCGCTCGACTTCGAGTTGGGCAAACGCGGGGGAGTAGTAGCGCTCCGCGGGCACCAGGGTCGGACGTTGTGGCGGCGCGCCGATCGCATCCTCGAGCCGAGCCTGGGTCCTCATCGAAGCACTCCCCTCGCGTCTGTAACGGTGTTACAGTCGACCACTGTAGCGGCCGGCTGGGCAGGCAAAGGGAGTAATCGTGTTCGATCTGAAAATCACTGGCGGAACCGTCGTAGACGGAACCGGTGCGGACCGATTCGAGGCCGACGTCGCCGTCAAAGACGGCAGAATCGTCGAGGTTCGTCGCCGCGCGCCCGGGAGCGCGCCGCTGGAAGGTGAGGCCGCCGAAACGATCGACGCCACCGGCAAGATCGTCGCGCCCGGATTCGTCGACATCCACACCCACTACGACGGCCAGGTCAGCTGGGACGACATGCTGGAGCCGTCCAGCAGCCACGGCGTGACCACCGTCGTCACCGGCAACTGCGGGGTCGGGTTCGCGCCGGTGCGGCCGGGCACCGAGGATTGGCTGATCGGCCTGATGGAGGGCGTCGAGGACATCCCCGGCAGTGCCCTCACCGAGGGCATCTCGTGGGGCTGGGAGAGCTACCCCGAATACCTCGATGCCATCGAACGAAAAGACTTCGCCGTCGACGTGGGCAGCCAGGTCGCCCACGGCGCGATCCGCGCCTACGCGATGGGCGAGCGCGGCGCCCGTAACGAGCCCGCCTCACCCGAGGACATCGCCGCGATGGCGCGCCTTGTGCGGGAAGCCGTCGAGGCCGGCGCGCTAGGCTTCTCGACTTCCCGCACCATCGGTCATCGCGCCATCGACGGCGAGCCGGTTCCGGGAACCTATGCCGCAGAGGACGAGCTGTTCGGGCTCGGCCGGGCGATGGCGGCCGGCGGTCAGGCCGTCTTCGAGCTCGCGCCACAGGGCGTGGCCGGCGAAGACATCATCGCTCCCAAGAAGGAACTCGACTGGATGCAGCGCCTAGGCGCCGAGATCGACCGACCCATCTCGTTCGGCATGATCCAGGTGGACGCCGCGCCGGAGCTGTGGCGCGAACAGTTGGACATCTCGGCGGCGGCCCACGCGGCGGGCAGTCGGCTGTACCCCCAGATCGCCGCCCGACCGTTCGGCATGCTGTTCGGCTTCCCCGGGCACCACGCGTTCACCCACCGCCCGACCTTCCGTCGGCTGAAGGCAGAATGCGGCCGCGAAGAGTTGGCACAGCGGTTGGCCGACCCCGCCGTCAAGGCCGCAATCCTGTCCGAAGACGACCTACCGCCGGACCCAAACAAGTTGTTCGACAACATGTTCGCGCTCGCGCAATACTCACTTGGTCGGCTATACGCGATCGGCGATCCCCCCGACTACGAGCCGACCGATGACCGCACCGTGGAGAAAATCGCCGCCGAGCGGGGCGAGGACCCGTTGGCCACTTTGTATGACTTGATGCTCGAGTCCGACGCAACGTCGATGCTGATGCTGCCGTTCTACAACTACTCGCACGGCAACCACGACGCGATCCGGGAGATGCTCACCCACCCTGCGGGCGTGGTCGGACTGTCCGATGGCGGTGCGCACTGCAGCATGATCTGTGACGCGTCATATCCGACCTTCCTGCTGACCCACTGGGCGCGCGATCGTCACCGCGGCGAGAAGCTGCCGCTGGAGTACTTGATTCGCAAGCAGTCACGCGACACCGCGCAGCTGTTCGGGCTCTCGGATCGCGGCGTCATCGAAATCGGAAAGCGTGCCGACGTCAACGTGATCGACATGGATGCGATCACCTTGCACGCCCCAAAGATGGCCTACGACCTGCCGGCCGGCGGCAATCGACTCATCCAGGGGGCGTCGGGCTACACCGCGACGATCGTCAACGGCGTCGTGACCCGCCGCGACAACGTCGACACCGGCGCGCGCCCCGGGCGGTTGGTGCGTGGCGCGCGCTAGCAACACTGCTCACTGGCAACAATCACATCAGCCTCACGAGTCTCCGTGGGTTCGGGGTGTGTGTTCTGTCCACCAGTGAGCGACTGTTGCTGCCAGCGGGATTGCCATCGGGGATGGCGAAATCGCTCGAAGGTGGGCAAATCGTGTGTCGGCTCCACTCGGAGATTCGTGGGGCAGATGTGACAGCGCCGCTACCTGACCGCTTGATCGATGAGCGCCTCAGCTGCCGCGCGAGCCGGCGCCCACGGCGAGCCGTCGTCCAACGACGTCGCCAATGCGGCCGCACCCTCGTAGAGCACGCCGAGTTCGTTGCCCAGTAGCTGCGGGTCGGCGGCGCCGGCTTGCGCGGCCAGCTCCGTCAGCTTGTCGATGAAGCTGCGCTTGCTGGTGCGAACGATGTCTTGCACGCCCGGCATGGCGCCTGCGGCCTCGACGGCCGCGTTGTGGAACGGGCAGCCCCGTAGTGGTCCGCCGCGTGCCGTGGGTCTATCGAAAACGGCCAGCAACCGCTCACGCGGGGTTCGGTCAGCGCCTTCCAGGAGAGCGGCGACGCGGTCTTCGATGCTGCGCAGATACTCCTCCACGACAGCCGTCTTGCTCGGAAAGTGTTGGTAGAGAGTTCGTTTGGAGACCGATGATTCGGCCGCCAATCGCTCGACGCCAGTGGCGTTGATGCCCTCCCGATAAAACAACTCCGCCGCAGCATCCAGGATGCGCTGGCGTGCGCCACGACCGCCCCTGCTCTTCACCGGTTGCTTGCTCATTGCTGCAGTATACCGAACGGTTTACATCGGGCGTCAAGGCGTGTACTGTCGCGTCAGACGGAAGTACACCAATCGGTTTACTAGGAGTGGACATGACAAAGCGATCGCCCGTGGTACTGGTTACCGGCGTGTCGTCGGGAATCGGCCGGGCTATAGCCAGCGCTTTCGCGGAAAAAGGCTTCGAGGTTTTCGGTACCAGCCGTAATCCGCATACGACGGAACCCGTGTTCGGGGTCGAGTTGGTGCAGCTTGACGTCACCGACCAAGCATCTGTGGCCGCAGCGGTATCGACGGTTGTTCAGCGCGCCGGTCGCATCGACATCGTGGTCAACAACGCTGGTGCCGGAGTCTTCGGCGCCGCGGAGGAGACGTCGATCGCCCAGGCGCAGCAGCTGTTCGAGACCAACTTCTTCGGGCTGGTGCGGGTGACGCGTGAGGTGCTGCCCTACTTGCGTGCGCAGCGCAGTGGTCGCATCATCAACATCGGCTCGGTGCTGGGATTCCTACCTTCGCCGTACGGTTCGCATTACGCCGCCTCGAAGCACGCCGTCGAAGGCTTCACGGAATCCCTGGATCACGAAACCCGCGAATTCGGCGTGCGGGCGATAGTCGTTGAGCCGGGCTACACCAATACCTCCTTCGAGGCCAACGCGGCCGAGGCCGATTCACCGCTGGACAGTTACGCGGCCATCCGCAAGCACGTCATACAGGCCATCACCGAGGCGCTGCGCACCGGCGACGATCCGGACGTTGTCGCACGGGTCGTTCTCAAAGCGGCGACCGACCGCACGCCCAAGCTGCGGTATCCGGCCGGGCAACTGGCGCGGCGGCTCGCGTTGCTGAAGAAATATGCACCAGCTAGCTTGCTGGACAACGGAATTCGCAAAGCGAACAAGTTGGGCAAAGCGCCCGCGCCGGCCGTTGCGTCGAAGGCTCACGTGCCGCTTCGGTGAAGCGTGACGGGGTGCGTTAAATGAGCTTAAAGGACCTCGACGTTTGGTAATGGCCAGGCGGACACCGTGGATCCTCCGCGGCATGGCCCGCCTCTCCGCCGGAATGACTGCGCGCGACTAGTTCGTCAAGTGCCGCAAAAGGTTTGGTAAGGACCGAAGTCCTCGGGAGCCGGGCTCGCGTAGCGCTCGAGTCCCGGTCGTTCGCGATAAGGGTCGGCGACGGCGACGAGCAGCTGCTCGAGCGGATCGAGGTCGCCTGCGGTCGCCGCGGCCAGGGCCTCTTCGACCAGATGGTTGCGCGGAATGTAGATCGGGTTGACGCGATCCATTGACTCGACGTCCGGGCCCAGCGCTCGCCACCGCGACGTCCACTGGTCAAATCCGGTGAGCGGTTCGGCATGGCTGAGCCGGCGGAAGAACGACGTGTAGTCCGCCTTGCTGTCCTTCAGCAGCGGCAGCAACTCGTCGACCAACGACGTGACGACTTGGGCGTCGACGTCGGCGGGCAAGCCGAGTTTGGCGCGCATGCCCGATGTCCAGACCGCGTCGTAGTCGTCGCGGAATGCGCCGAACGCGTTCTCCACGAGCGCAATTCCCTCTTCGATGTTATCGGCGAGCAGCGGGAGAAGCGCCTCGGCGAACCGGGCAAGATTCCACCCCGCGATCGCGGGCTGATTGCCGTAGGCGTAACGACCCCAATGATCGATCGAACTGAAGACGGTGTCAGGATCGTAGGCCTCCATGAAGGCGCACGGTCCGTAGTCGATGGTTTCACCGGAGATGGTCATGTTGTCGGTGTTCATCACGCCGTGGATGAAACCGATCAGCATCCACCGGGCCACGAGCGACGCCTGGACCCTGGCCACGGCTTCAAACAGCGCCAGGTAGGGGTGATCGGCGTCCGCAGCCTCGGGATGGTGACGCGCGATCGTGTGGTCGGCGAGCCGTCGCAGCAGGTGCAGGTTGGCGGTCGCGGCGGCGTATTGGAAGCTGCCGACCCGCAGGTGGCTGCTGGCGACTCGGGTGAGCACGGCACCCGGCAGCAGCGTCTCGCGCTGCACGGGTTGCCCCGTGCCGACCACTGCCAACGATCGCGTCGTCGGGACACCCAGCGCGTGCATCGCCTCGCTGACGATGTATTCGCGCAGCATCGGTCCCACCGCGGCCAGGCCGTCACCGCCGCGGGCGAACGGTGTGGCGCCGGAGCCCTTGAGGTGGATGTCGCGAACGCGCCCGTCGACGCCGACGAGCTCGCCCAGCAGGAGGGCCCGCCCGTCACCCAACCGCGGCACGTAGCCGCCGAACTGATGGCCGGCGTAGGCCTGGGCCACCGGAGCGGCATCGCCAGGGACCAGGTTGCCGACCAAGAAGCGCAGCCCGTCCGGACTCCGGAGCCATGCAGCGTCGACGCCGAGTTCGGTGGCCAGCGGCTCGTTGAGCGCCAGCAGTCGCAGGTCGGGAAAGGTTTCGGCTTGCCAGCGCACAGCCATCTCCGGCAAGTCGCGGAAGAAGCGGTCTTGCAGAGCAATGGTCGTGTCCGGAGCTACGCTCACGTTCCCCAGACTACGGAGTGCCCTACCCGAGGCCGTGTTCGATCAGGTCACGCGCGCGGTCGATCATCGACGCGAACGGTCCAACAGCGAAATTCAACATCGGGGATTCCACGCCAGCATGCGGACGGGTGGGAGCGATGGCCTCGGCCGCCCGAACCGCTGAGGTCAGCCGCTTGAGCTCGTCGGCGTCGAGCTGTCGCTCCAGCTTGGGGAATTCGTACTTCTCCTCATGCGAGGCGTGGTCCAGCACCGCATCCCGCAGTTTGGTGAGCTCGTCGATGAACTGTTGTGACGTGATATCGATCTTCTCGATCTTCGACAGCAGCTCCTTCGCTGCGTGCTCCTCTTCGAGCCGGGCATCCACGATCGAGTCGGCGGCGTCCACCTCGCGGCGCACCCGAGGATGCACGACCATCTCTTCAGCGGTCTCGTGGACGGCCAGCAACTGGCGCAACTGCACGAACGGCTTCTCGCGGGCTTGCGGGTCGGACGCGTACAGCACCTGGTCGAACATGTCCTCGATGAGGTTGTGCTGAGCTTTGAGGAAGGCGATTACTTCGTCGGGCGATTCGATGATCATCTCGGACATTCCCACACCTCCGGGTTTCTCCCTGCATACCCGGGCACGATGCGGCTAAACGCTGCGCAGTTGGGCGCTAGTCTGCTTTGGTGGCTCCGGCGGTCGGCGACGTCGACGACATCGACTTCGACGATCTGACGTCGCCCCAGCTAACCGATGTGCAGCGCCAGATTCTGGAGTTCACCGAGGCCAGACACGTCGACTTCGACATCGACCAGATGCTCGCCGAGGCGGTCGAGCAAGCAGGCGTCGACGACCTCGACGACTCCGACGGCTTCCGGGACCGCCTGAGCGCGCACGTGGCCGCGATCGAAGGTGACCACGGTCTGACCCAGCTCACCCGTTCGTCGCTGCGGCAACGAGTGGTGCGCCTGTTGCGCAACCGGCTGTCGCTGACCGACCTGGTCAAGCGCTATCCCGAGATCGAGTCGATCCAGATCGAGAAGCCGTTCATTGTTGTCGGGATGCCGCGGTCCGGCACCACGCATCTGGTCAACCTCATCGCCGCCGACCCGCGCCGACGCGCGTTGCCCTATTGGGAGAGCCAGGATCCGATCCCGGCGCTCGGCCAAGGCGCCGACATCTTCGGCGTCGACCCGCGCTATGCGCGAGCCAAGGCCGAACACGACGCGCTGATGGCAAGCGCCCCCGTCGTCGCCGCCATGCACGACCGGTTCCCCGAGGCGATCGAAGAGGAAGTCGAACTTCTCGACCTCGATCTGGCCGGTTACGTCCTGGAATGGCATGCCCGCGTGCCGGATTGGCGCGACTACTACTTTGGCCTCGACCAGACCCGGCACTACGTCTACATGAAGAAGGTCTTGCAGGCGTTGACCTTCCTGCGCGGCCCGCGGACCTGGGTGCTGAAAAGCCCGCAGCACTGTGAGCAACTCGGCCCGCTGATGGCCACATTCCCCGACGCGACAGTGGCGTTCACACACCGCGATCCTGTCGCGGTGATCCAGTCGGCGATCACGATGATGGCCTACTCCGACCGGCTGCGCCGGACGAGCATCGACCCGGACTGGCTGCTGGACTACTGGAGCGACCGAGTGCACCGACTCCTTAGCGCGTGCGTGCGCGACCGCGACCTGGTACCGGCCGAACGCAGCATCGACATCAGCTTCCACCACCTCAACGGCAACGAAATGCCCTTGCTCGACGAGCTTTACCGTCGTAGCGAAGTCGAATTGACATCGAAGGTGCGGGCCGGCTTTCAGCGTTACCTGGACGGCAACCCGCGCGGCAAGCACGGCCGGATCCGCTACGACCTGCAACGGCACTTCGGCACTACGCCCGACGAACTCCGTGCCCGGTTCGACTTCTATTTCGACAAGTTCGACGTGCGCGCCGAATGAAGGGGAAACGGTGATGTCCGAACCGGTCTACCGCAGTCGGCCGGACGCCGACGCCATGCGCCCCGCTTCGGCCGAGCAAGCCGAGCAGATCGCACCGGGGCTGTGGTGCTCGCCCGGTCTGTCGAATTCTTACCTGCTGACCACCGGCGACGGTCGGGTGATCGTCAACGCCGGCATGGGTTTCGAGGGGCCCGTGCACCGCGCCAATTTCGACGCCGTCGATTCCTCGCCGGTGCGCTACATCATCTTCACCCAGGGCCACGTCGACCATGTCGGCGGTTTGGACAGCGTGCGTGACCCGAATACAACGGTTGTCGCACAAGCGAACTGGACGTTGTGGCGTGACGACAACGAACGCCTGCTCCCGTACCGTGCCAATCGCAGCGCGTTTGCCTTCAAGAACACCTTGGCGACCGGCATCCAGGCCATTCAACGGCGGTTGGGCACGAAGCGTCTGCCGGCCCAAAGTGTTCCCACCGTCGACCTCGACTTCGAGGACACGCTCACGCTGGATGTCGGTGGCCGGCGGATGGAGTTGATCTCCGTGCCGGGCGGAGAAACCAACGACTCGCTGGTGATATGGCTCCCAGACGAGCGGATCTGCCTGTGCGGGAATACCTTCGGCCCGCTGTTCGGCCACATTCCCAACCTGGTCACGATGCGCGGCGACCGGTACCGTGACGCGCTGACCGCGATCGCTTCCGTCGAGCGGGTTCGTGGACTGCAGCCCGAACTCCTGGTAACCGGCCACTTCGAACCGATATCCGGGGTCGAACGCATCGACGCCGAACTGACCCGGCTGCGCAACGCCATCCAGTACATTCACGACGAGACCGTCGCAGGGATGAATGCCGGCAAAGATGTCGCGACCCTGATGCGTGAGATCACCTTGCCCGCGGAATACGAAGTGGGCCAAGGCTACGGAAAGGTCGCCTGGGATGTGCGAGCCATCTGGGAGAACTACTCGGGCTGGTTCCATCACCGATCGACCACCGAGCTGTACCCGGTGGGTTTCGACGCGGTGAGCGCTGACGT
>DATJOR010000412.1:0-2499 GCA_035506875.1 Mycobacterium sp. | reverse complement strand
AAGACTTCCGCGCCGGTGCCGACTCCGATCAGAACGGGCTGGTATTCCTTGATAAACGGTTTGAGGCTCTTGAGGTCATCTGCGGCGTGGTCCTCGTCGGCGACCACCACAACGTGACGGCGGCGTAGGTCGACGTCGACGTCGGGAATGCCTATCCCGTCGATCAACAGCGGGCTTTCGCTTCGGATGAACTCGATGGTGTTGCCCGCGAACGCCTCCAGGTGGGCGACCAGTCCAGTCTTGGCCTCCTGCATCAGTTCGGCGATTTCCTGGTCGGTGCGCTCGGTGCCATGAATCAAGCGGCGGTCGCCCGAGTACACCCCGCCGTTGTACAGCCGGACTTTCGCGCCGTCCTTGACCTTCTTGAAGACGTCGGGTCCCGTCTCGTCGATGAGGGTGACGCCGTTGGCCATCAGTACTTCCGGCCCCAGGTTGGGATAGCGGCCTGACACCGACGGCGAGGCGTTCACGACCGCGGCGATCTCGGCGTCGACAAGCGCGTCGGCGGTGATCCGGTCTAGGTCCAGCACGTCGAGGACCACGACGTCGCCGGGGCACACCCGGCGCAGCAGCCGGTCGATGTCCCGGTCGACCCGGGCGGTGCCGACGACACCCGGTCGGATGGGGTTACTACGGGACAGAAGGGCAGTCATCCTGGTCGTCACACTCATGGAGGCGATTCTGTCGACGAACGTGAGTCCGACCGGGGAGGCGCGCCGTAACAACAGCCTCAGAAGTTATATCGTGTCACACCTGTCACACATTTGAATGTCTTCGTCAGGTCGCAATCCGGTCACAGTCAGCGGCTTCGAGCAGTTCGCGCGCATGGGCGCGCGCCGTGTCGGACTCGCCGAGGCCGGCCAACATCCGGGCCAACTCCGCAACCCGATGGTCGCCATCCAGGCGCCGCACGCCACTGGCACCGTTTTTGCCTGTGCTGTCGACCATCAGGTGTACGTCGGCGTAGGCGGCGACCTGCGGCAGATGCGTGACCACGATGACTTGGCGGTTGCGGGCCAACCGGGCCAGCCGCCGCCCGATCTGGACCGCGGCCCGGCCACCAACGCCCGCGTCGACCTCGTCGAACACCATCGTGGTACCCGTCATCGACGCGGCCAGCACCACTTCCAGGGCCAGCATCACCCGAGACAACTCACCGCCGGACGCGCTCTTGGCCAGCGGCAGCACCGTCATGCCGCGGTGCGCGGCGAAGCCGAACTCGACCTGATCCACGCCGTCCCCGCCGGCATGGGCCCGCGCGCCCGAGGGCAACGTCAGCGCGGCGGGATCGTCCTCGCCGGCCGGCATATTCGCCACCGCGATGGTGAATTCGGCGTCGGACATCGCCAGTCCGGATAGCTCGCCGGTGACTTCCTTGGCCAGCCGCTTGGCCGCCTGGCTACGCGCCTTGCTGAGTTCGGTTGCAGCGGAACCTAATTCGGTCACCAGCTCGTCGACGCGACGTTGCAGGCCGGCCAATGCTTCTTCGGAGACATCTAAGCGAGCCAGCCGATCGCGCGATTCGCGCGCCCACTCCAGCACGCCGTCGATGTCGGCTGCGTACTTGCGGGTGAGAGTGCGAAGCTCGGCTTGCCGGGCGAGCTTGGTATCCAAAGTGCTGGCATCGGAGGGTAATTCGTTGAGGTAGTCGCCGAGTTCGCGCGAGGCATCGTCGACCACCGTCAATGCCTCGGTGAGCTGATCGACCAGCCCTCGCAGCGCGGTGTCGTCGGTGGACTCCAGCGCCGCCTTCGCTCGGGCCAGACCGTCGGCCGCTGATGCGGGTTGACCCATCACGTCGGCAGCGGTCTCCTCCTCCGTCCCGGACAGCGCGGCGCGAGCGGTGGCCGCAGCCTCACGCAGCGCGTCCAGTTCGGAGAGCCGGCGGATGTCGTCGATCAGCACGTCATCCTCACCGGGTGCGGGATCGACGGTGTCGATCTCTTGCAGCGCGAACTTGAGCCGGTCGGCCTCTTGGGCCAATTCACGCGCCCGGTTTGTTCGGTCGACCAGGTCACGTCGCGCCGACTGCCACACGTCGCGCAGCTTGCGATAGCGCTCCAGCCGAGGGCCGACGTCGGCGAACCGGTCCAGCGCGCCGCGTTGCTCGTCGGGCCGCATCAGCCTTAGCTGGTCGTTTTGTCCGTGCAAAGTGAGCAGCTCGTTGGTGAAGCCGCTCAGCGATTTGGCGGGTACGCTGCGCCCGCCGAGGTAGGCCCGGGACGGGCCGTCGCGGCTGACCGAGCGCGACGCGATAATGCTGCCGTCCTCGTCGCGCTCGGCTCCCGAGGCATCCAGCATCTCGTCGATCTGCGCGGCGGCCTTCTGGTCGAGATCGTCGGTGCTGAAACGTCCTTCGACGACGGCCCGCTCGGCGCCCGAGCGCACCCGGTTGGCGTCTGCGCGGGCACCGCCCAATAGGTGCAGACCGGTGACCACCATCGTCTTGCCGGTGCCGGTTTCCCCGGTCAGCACCGTCAGACCACGGTCGAACTCGGC
>DATJOR010000411.1:0-5798 GCA_035506875.1 Mycobacterium sp. | reverse complement strand
CTGTTCGACACGCGGGAACTGGCAACCAGCGTGATGCTGCGCGGCATCGCCAGTTTCGGGCCGCGGCATGTGCTGCGCACCGACGAGTCGTTGAGCCTGTCCGAGGATCCGCCGGTGACGATCGCCGCAGTCGACGTCGAGTCGAAGATCAGTGAGCTGGTCGACGACGTCGTCGCGATGACCGGTCACGGTCTGGTGACGCTGGAACGGGCACAGCTGGTCCGCGGGGACGACCGGCTCGAGGTCGGCGCCAACGATGCCGTCAAGCTGACCGTGTATGTGGGCCGCCAGGAGCGCATCGGCGGACTGCCGGCATACCGTGCGGTGTGCGACATGCTGCACCGGCACGGATTCTCGGGCGGCTCAGTGTTTTTGGGCGTCGACGGCACCGCGCACGGCGAGCGCTACCGGGCTCGTTTCTTCAGCCGCAATGTCAACGTCCCGCTGATGATCATCTCGATCGGGACACCGGCACAAGTTTTGGCTGCGGCTACCGAGCTCAGCGCCGCCACGCCCAACCCGCTGCTGACCGTCGAGCGGGTGCGGTTGTGTAAGCGCAGCGGCCAGTTATTCGCGCGACCGCATCGACTGCCCGATACCGATGACCGACAACGGCCGCTCTGGCAGAAGCTGATGGTGCACACCAGCGAGGCGACCGGGCACGGCGGCTTGCCGATCCACCGCGCGCTCGTGCACCGGCTGCTGGACTCCGGGATGGCGCGCGGCGCGACAGTGCTGCGCGGCATCTGGGGTTTTCACGGAGATCATGAACCTCACGGCGACAAGCTTTTTCAGCTGACCCGACGCGTTCCGGTGGTCACCATCATCATCGACACACCGGAATGGATCTCGCGCAGTTTCGAGATCGTTCACGAGCTGACGGCCGAACACGGCGTGGTCACGAGTGAGATGGTTCCAGCGGTGATGTCAATCGCCGGGCCGGACCGCGTCGGTGATACCCGATTGGCCCGCCACGACTACTGATTGGGTTCAGCCGCCGCCACCACCACCGCCACCACCGCCGTCCGCGCCAGGATTGTAATTGCCGCCCGGCTCCGGTTCGTTGGTAGCCGGTGCGGGTGATGGTGACGGCGTGGGGCTCGATGACACGGGCGCATCCGGCGCCGCTTGCAGGTTGATCACGGAATGGCCCGCGCCAATGCCACAGCCGACCGCCGTAACGAGCGCGGCGACGCCACATAACAATTCGGACTTCATTAGATTCCTAAGTGCTCGCTGGAGGTTCGGACTCATTACACCACGCCAAATATCGTCCGGCATGTCGCGGACGCGTGACCGCTTGGCCTCAGATCGATGGGAACTGGATTGGGCATTCGAGTTGGTTGCCTACCGTTAACGTGCCCTTCGGGTACACGTTGACGTCGACGCACTGTGGCTTGGTGTTGTCCATCGCGTAATAGTCGTGCACGTAGTCGTCGGGTTTCGACATGTTGCCGCGTTCGTCTTTGGCGCGACACCGCAGCAAGTACTCACCCGGGGTGACGTTCTCCCAGGTGAACGACCAGCCGATCCATGCCCATTTGCCGACGGCGGCGTTGTCGAGCTTCGCGTACGACCACGTGGCACCACCGTCGAGGCTGACTTCGACTTCGGTGATGCGCAGCCCGCCGGCCCAGGCGCGGCCACGTAGCTCGACGGCGTCCGTTTCCTCCAAATGGCGGATTCGGCAGAGGAAGTCGGGGATGCCGGGCGGGATCATCATCGCGCGCACCTGCTGGAAGGTGGCAGGAATTCGGTTGGGGTCGTTGTCGCTTGACGCGTAGCTGTACCACTTCATCTGGTTCTTGGTGAGCCGCCAGTCGATCGCCTCAATCGAGCCGAGCCATTTGACGTTAGCCATGCCGAGCCAGCCGGGAACCAGGAGCCGCAGCGGGAAGCCATGCTGCGGCGGCAACGGCAGGCCGTTGATCTCGTAGCACAGCAGCACATCGTTGGCGGGGTCCATCGCGTAGTCGACGGTCAGACTGCGCTGAAAGTGCTGCACCTCGGCGCCATCCGGCGGGCCCTGGATACCGGTGTCCAGCCCGGTGAACAAGATCTCCACCGCGTCATCTCGGATGCCGGCTTCCTCAAGCACGCCACGCAGCGGCGTTCCCGTCCACTCGGCGGTGCCGATGGCATCGTGGTTCCACGGCACGTGCGCCCACAGCCGCCACCGCTGGCTCGCGCGACCGTTGCCGCAGCATTCCATCGTGGCCGGAATGGTGACCTTCGGCAGGCTCCGGATGTGATCCATATCAAGAGAGAGCTGGCTTTTCACCAGACCGTCGACCTTGAGCCGATACGTCGAGTCGTCGAGCATCGGGATGTCGTAGTGGATCAGCAGGTAATGCATCCCAATCGGGGTGATCGGATAGGCCAAGCCCTCGAGCTGCATACCGTGACAGCGGCTCTTGCCGGCGACCTCCATCAAGGTGAAGTTGTCCAGCCGATCGGTATGTGCGAAGTCCCGATACGCGGGCACGTCGGCATGGAGGTCAACGTCCACATTGAAACGCTTGGCGTTGGCGGTCGGGTAGCTTGGTTCGTCGCTCATGGCTTCTCCTGAGCTCGTCGCAATCGCCTGTGGCTTAATTTGATTCGACTATTGCCGGAAACAGCGCCGTTATCCAGAGGGCAAATTCAGGCCGCGGAGAGGTGCGAAACCGCACAACCGGAAGATTGCTAGTATCCGATACTCATTCACGGAATCTCAAGCGCTGTTTACCCGTAACTGAGTTTGTGGCCAGACTCTGAACACAGAGCAAACATTGGCGACTAGCCGAGAAGAGTGGCCAGCACAGCGGCATGACTGCCGTCGACGTCGCGGGTGGCGGTCACCAGTGTCACGCTGCCTCTTTTGGTGAGCTTGCGCAGTTCGTCGAGCGCCTCGCTGTCCTGCAGCTCGTCGCGGTAACGCGCGACGAACTCGTCGAAGCGCTCAGGCTCGTGGTGGTACCAGTCGCGCAGTTCTTTCGACGGCGCAACGTCTTTGAACCACGTCCCCACCCGCGGATCGTCCTTGCGGAATCCCCGCGGCCACAGCCGGTCCACGAGGATGCGCTGGCCGTCATCGTCGCTCGGGTCGTCATAGACCCGGGCTACCCGGACTCGTGACGTCATCGGTCCCATGATCCCCTATCATCAGCCACAGCTGCACCAGCGCCTCACCATGACACGATGCTGGAAATTGAGGCGTATGCGATATCACCCGGGCTGATATCACATGCGGCTACAAAACCAAACTAGTCACTAATGCTTCAGCCAGCGACACAAGAGGTTATTGAGGCGCGTGAGGCCGCGCCCTCAAGTGAGCGCGGGCACGACCTTGTCGACCAGCAGCTGGACCGACTTCCACGCCTCGTCCACCGGCATGCCGCCAACCAGTGGATGCAGCACGATCGGTCCGTAGTCCGGGGAGTCACGAACCTCGGCGATAAGCTGGTCAGGGGTGAGAAAGCGGTAACGCCCGGATGCCTTCACCTCGTCCAGCGTGTGAACCCCGGGCAGGTGCATCAGTGAGCGTTGGTCTTTCGACCATCCGCCGTAAGTGACTGCCTCCCAGAGAATATGCTCACCAAGCTCGGCCCAGGCCTTGTCCGGATCTTCGTGCAGATAGATCATTCCGCGGTTGACCGGCCCAGGCATGATGATCAGCGGCGCAATGCCGACCTCGGCGCACAGCTCGCGATAATAGGCAGCGACATCCGGCAGGTGGTCGGCGAGGCTGAGCGGCAAGCGAAAACGCGCCGCTCGCTTCGCGGTGACGCGCGCGCCTCCCCCGACATACAGCGGTGGATGCGGCCGTGTCCACGAACCCGTGTCTGACCAGACCGACAGCATTCGCTCGATCAGGTCGTCCATCAACTTGCCGCGCTGGCTGAAATCGACTCCCAGCGCGTCATATTCGCTGACGCGGTAGCCCAGGCCTACAGTGGTGTGCAGTCGACCGCGGCTCATGTTGTCGACCAGCGCGATGTCTTCGGCGAGCCGGACCGGATTCCATAGCGGGCCGAGCGCACAGTCCACGCTGGCGATGAGCTTTGAAGTCCCGGCCAGGAACATGCCGGCCGCCATGATCGGGTTACAGCTCCATCCATGGCCGGTCGCGTGATGCTCGTCGACGCTCACCGTGGTGATGCCCCGCGATTCGCCCCATTGGGACAGTTCGATTGCGGTGCGAAGCAATTCGCTTTGCTTTCGCGGATCGCCTTCTGGCGAGGCGAAGTTGAAGCGCAACACGGTCAGTAGCACCTCAGGCCTCCGGCGCCGCCGCTGACTTCAGGAACGCGGGAAAATCGGGAAACAGCGCGCGGTCGACGATCTCGATGCGGGTGCCGAACGCGTCGATGTAGTAGGCGAACAGCGCGAGCTCCGGCGGTGACGTGTCAGCGGTCGCTTCGAAGGCGAAGCCGTTGGCCTCCAGCATCCGGGCGGTCTCGGCAAGATCGTCGACGAAGTAACCCAGGTGATGCACCGAATTGCCGGCCGCTGCCGTCCACGGGCTTTCGGGCACCTGCTGGATGAGCTCCACATGAGGGCTTTGCAGCGAGTAGACAAACGTTGAGGTGAGTTCACGGCTCCCGTTCATGGTGCGGAACGGCAACGTATATGTCAGCGGGGTGATCCACTTGTAGCCGGCCAGCGCGCTGAGCCGGTCCATCGCGGCATCGAGGTCGGGCACCACGATGCCGGTGTGGTAATAGTCCTCGGGTCGTAACGCGAATGCCATAATCTTCCTTTGGTTTTCAGACGCAGTCGGATGCGCCGTCGACAACGAACACTGCGCCGCTGGTATACCGGCTTTGCTCGGTGCACAGAAACGCCACCGTCGGGGCGATCTCCCCCACAGATCCGAAGCGCTGCAACGGGATGTGCGCCAGCTCGGACGCGACCAGCTCTTCCGCGATATGCATGGGCGCGGTCATCGGGGTGTCGATCGTGCCCGGCGCAACCGCGTTGACCCGGATTCCTTTGGCCGCCCATTTGACCGCGAGGTTTCTGGTCACGTCGATGACCCCGGCCTTCGCCGCGCCGTAGCCCGGCACCAGCGGAACGGCTCGCAACGCAGACATCGACGCCAGGTTGACCACGCTGGCGCCCCCCGTGGCGGTCGACGCCCGCAGCGCGCGGTAAAGGCCGACGGTCAAACGGTACGGACCGGTCAGGTTGAGCGCAACCGACGCCTCGAACCCATCCGGCTTTGACTCATCAAGGCCGCCAGGGAAATTCGCGCCGGCGTTGTTGACCAGCACGTCCAGCCGGGCGAAGTTCTGCGCCAACGCATCCACCGAATCGTGTTGCGTCATCCGCAACTGGTGGTAGGCCATGCCGGACAAATCGACGTCGTAGTCCGTCGCGGCCGGCTTGGTGCCGGTGATGGCGACCTGGGCTCCGGCGTCGCGGAACAGCACAGCAGTCGCATGCCCGATGCCGCTGGTACCGCCGGTGATCAGCGCCTCGGTGCCGGTGAAATCAAAACTGACCTGAGCTGTCATTGGTAGCTCGCTATTTGTTCGATGAGCCAGGCTCTTTCCCAGAAATTCGTGGTGTCGGCCAACAGCTTTTCGTGAGCTGCCCGCAACACCTCGCGCGCCCCGGAATGGTCTGCGGGGACAAGCTCGGCGAGATGGATGGCGTGCAACGGCCGTTCGTCGTCCAGATGTTCGCGCGCCCGCTCTACCACAGCATCGGCACCGGCCAACTCGACCACGTCAGCGCTCACCGCGTCGAAACCCACCGGGTACAGCTCGGTGGTCGATCGGTGATGGAACCAGCCAGAGTAGTTCTCCCAGATG
>DATJOR010000410.1:0-10563 GCA_035506875.1 Mycobacterium sp. | reverse complement strand
CGACGAAGACGACGCGATCCGCATCGCCAACGACAGCGACTACGGTCTGGCCGGATCGGTGTGGACCGCAGACGTCGCACACGGCCTCGAGGTCGCCGCGGCCGTGCGCGCCGGCACCTACGGCATCAACATGTACACCCTCGACATCGGCAGTCCGTTCGGCGGTTTCAAACAATCGGGCATCGGCCGCGAGTTCGGCCCGGAGGGCCTGCACGAGTATGTCGAGCTCCAGTCGGTGATCAGCAAAGGGGCAATGCCGCCGCTGCCCGACTAGCCCTACCCGGCTTCTTCGTGGCTCGGCCGATCTTGAAGCACGGGTGTTGCGGCGGACAATATGGCGTCGCGATTGCCGTTGAGCGGCGGATAGATTCGCTGGGTGTTGATGCTTCGTTTAGTCGCCTTGGCTTGCCGGCCTTGGGCAACGACCTGGCGATCCCATCCTTCCGTGTACACCGCGCCGGCGGGCCCGAGGTCAAGGACCGTGACATACCACGGGATCTGCAGCGTCAGCATGGGCTCACCCAGTAGGTCGCTGACGACGTTGTAGCCGGCGTAACGGCCCATGGGTCTGCTGTGCTGACATGACATCACCGACATGTGATCGTCGTCGACCTGCAGTGCTGCGACATCACCTGCTGCGAACACCCCGGGCACCCCCACCACCCGCAGGTACTCGTCGACCGGCAGTCGGCCGAGATGATCACGTTGAATGCCGAACTGTGCGGTCAGCGGATTGGCCCGCATGCCCGCACACCAGATCACAGTCTTGGTAGCTATCGTTTCGCCGCTGCTCAGCCTGATTCCACCGGCATCGATTTCAGCTATCTCCACCCCGGTCCGGGTCTCGACGCCGTTGTCGGCCAACGCTTGCTCGATCACCGGACGCGCGAAATCTCCCATGTCGGAGCCCACGGCTGGATGACGGTCGATGAGCACAACCCGCGCCGTGCGCCGCGATGCATGTAGGAGGCGGGCGGGCATTTCGCACGCGGTTTCGATACCGGTCAGACCGGCACCCACGACGACGACGGTGTCGGCAGCCGAGCCGGCAGGATCGTCGGCCAGCGTGGCAAGATGACGGCTCAGCGTCGTCGCGCTGTCAAAGGTATCGATGTCGAAACCGAATTCGGCCAAGCCCGAGATGCCGGGCTTGACCAGCTCGCTGCCAAGAGCGACGACCAGCCGGTCGTAATGGTGCAATCCGCCTGAGTAGGTCACGGTGTGGGCGGATGGGTTAATTGCGGTGACGTCTGCAGCGATGTGGCTGACACCGACGGGCCCCAGGATGTCGTCCAATGGGATGCGGCTCGGCGTCAGATCGGCCTCGTAGTTGCGTACTCGGACGTCGTGGAAGGCCGCGAACTAATCATTGTCACGCCGATTGAGCCCGCACCGACATCGAGTTCGTCGAGGCGCCGCGCGGCGCCCAGAGCCGCCCACAGCCCAGCGAATCCCGAACCGAGCACCACTATCTCGGTCGGCCAAACCGACTCAGACTTCATCTATATCTTCCGGCGGCTGCCAACCGGGGTTACGGCCAAGGCGGGCAAGAAGTTTCGATTGCACATCGGTGTGCTCACCCACCGCGATAGGAGCATCGAACATCCCGGAAGCGTTGAGCGCGCGAGCGTCGCTCGGCAACGCCGCGTAGAACAACTCGCAGCACCGGGCATCCAACTGGTCATCGGCGCCGACTGCGCGGGCCAGGTCCCAGGTGTGCACCAAGACGTCGCGGGTCAGGTTTGGCATTATCGCGCGCGCATCCAGTCGGGTCGCCGGGTTGTCATGCAATTGCGGAATGTCAACGACACGTTCGAACAGCTGCCGCCCGGGCTCGAACGCCTCCTCGAGTTGGGCGTAGGTCAGCTCCCACCGCCGTTGCGGGTCGTCGCGCGGGCGGTCGGGCTTGAGCCCCAGCGGTCGCAGCAGCAGCACATCGTGAAAACCGATAACGTGTTCCAGCACTCCCCTGGCATCCCACGCGTCGCACGGCGACCGACGATCCCATTTTCCGTTCGCCGCGCGCACCGACTCGCCGAACCTGCGGCACACCGCCAGATGTTGTTCGCCAAGGTCGCCGGTCATGACGGCAGCTGCAGGGTGAGATCGACCGGACAGCAGAGCTCGCCACGCTGGTTGACGATCTCGATCTGCAGGTCGACCAGACCCGGCGCCGGTTTGGCCACCACGCGACCGCGACCGACCATCGTGTCGCCGGCGTAGATCGAGCCGGCCAGCCTCATCTTCCGCCGCACGACCCGGCTTTCTGGACCGGCCCACTCGCTCGCGATTCGGTCGGCGAAACCGGCGAGGTGCATGGTATTAACGAAAATTGTTGGATGGCCTTGGCTTTCGGCGTAGGCGGGGTCGAAGTGACCCGGGAAGTAGTCCCAGGTCGACCCGGAGTTCATCACGACCCGCTGGTAACTGATCTCGTCGCGGACCTCGGGCATCTCCATCGGGACGCTGATCTCGTCCCACTCGATGCGGGTCATGAGGTCGTCGCAGGAGTGAAGCGGAACAACGTATTCCGGTTAGTGGCCACCACCGCGCCGTCCTGGCGGGTAAAGGTGTCCAACGTCTCGACGAAATGGCCGGCCCCGAGCCGGGTTTGTTTCTCAGGTGAAACCGACACTAATTTCTCGACGACGGTCAGCCGGTCACCCTCGACGATGGGCAGCGGAAATTCGGCCTCGTTGGCCGCATTGATAAACGTGGTGCCTGGCAACGGCACTCGAAGGGCGATCGCCGACACGGGCGGTTGCCCGGACGGCTCCCACGGCGGCGGCGTCAGCCACCCCATCAGCAGCCCTGGGGGGGCCAGCAGCCCTCCCCAGGTGCTTGTAGCGAATTCGGTATCCCAATAGGACGGATTGCCGTCACGGACCGTGGCGGCGAACATCTGGATCCGCGCCGCGCTGACCACCGTCCCCGCGGTTCTGGGTTCGGTTGCCACACCGACCATCTGTAGGGCGTCCTCGTAGGTACCGAACGTCAATCGGTAGCTGATGGGTGCTGTCACCGACGATCCGTTTCCGTCACACCGTGAGCGAATGCCCGTTCGATACCGAATCCCATTCGAGCTCGCGGGAATTGAAGTACCAGCCGCCACGTTCGTAGATGAGCTGATCCCGGTAGCTTCCGGTGGCACGCAGGCGGGTGGCGCCATCCTCACCGACACCGAAAAGCAGTGCGACACAACGCTGTGTCGCATTGATACCGTCAACAGTGATCTCGTGATCGACGGTGACCAACCTTTGTTTACCGCCGTCGAACGCCGCCCCCAAATCGGTAAATTCCTTGCCGTCCCGGGTGAAACGGGCACCAGAGTGCCGGAACGTCGTGATCCAGCCGGTGCGGTCACCTTCGGAATAGCTTCGATTATGCCGCGCAGTCAAATTCAGGATGGCATCGCGTCCCGCTGCACCATCGAGTACGTACTGCTGCTGGTAGGTCATGGCCATCTGTGTTCTCCCTGTCTCACCGGCTGACGATGTATCCGTGACTTTCTCGGTCCCACGCGCCGGGTCCCGCACCTCGGCTGCGAAGAATATCCTTGCGGACTCGGCCAATGACGGTCTTCGGCAACTC
Source organism: Mycobacterium sp. (assembly GCA_035506875.1). Lineage (GTDB taxonomy): Bacteria > Actinomycetota > Actinomycetes > Mycobacteriales > Mycobacteriaceae > Mycobacterium. The sequence continues at coordinate 6,972 of DATJOR010000410.1, read as the reverse complement.
GTCGACAACCTCCACGTACCGCGGCACGCAGAAATACGGCATCCGGGCAGTGCAGAAGTCCAGCAGCTCCGGGTAATCCAGCGCGGAGTCGGGTCGCACCGCGACAAACAGCAGAATGTCGTCCTCACCGAGATCGCTGGGCACGCCGACCGCAGCGGCTTCGAGCACCGCGGGATGACCCATCACTACGGTCTCGACCTCGACCGACGAGATGTTCTCGCCGCGACGACGCAACGAATCCTTCACCCGGTCCACGTAAGTCAGGTTTTGGTCGCTGTCCAGCATGCCGAGGTCCCCGGTGCGAAACCACTCCGGGTGCGGATCGATACCACCCTCACCGTTCACGTAGCCCTCGCTCATCACGTGCGGGTAGCGGGGCCGACAGGTGATCTCCCCCACCGAGTCGTCGGGGACGGGCTCGCCGGCCGAATCGACGACGCGCACGTCGAAACTCGGATTAGGCCGGCCCGACGTTCCGGGCACGCCTTCCTCGGCAACACCTTTGACGGCGATCGGGAAGGCCTCGGTCATGCCGTACATGGTTACGATTCGGCACCCGTAGCGGGTTTCGATATCGCGGTACACCGAAGCGTCAATCGGCGCCGCGGAGACGAACCGCAGCGGCAACTGCGCGTCGCGCGGATCCGGCGGTTGATTCAACAGCATCGACACCATCGCGCCGGCGCCGACGAAACCCGCGGCGCCGCATGCGCGCACCTCGTCCCACACCGACGCCGGATGAAAGACAGGTGCCAGCACCGTTGTCCCGCCGACGAGCATCGGTGCCAGGACCGCTGGCGCGGCGCTGAGATGGAACAACGGCATCGCCGTCCACAACACCTCGCCGGCATCGAACTTCCAGGCCGATGCGGCCGTCGCGGCTGTCGTGAACAGGTAATGCCAGGTCGTGGCAACCGCCTTCGATGGTCCGGTGGTGCCCGACGTGAAGAACAGCGACCCGGTATCCCCGACGTCGCCAAGGTGTTCCGCGACTGTATCCCGGTTCTCGTCGGTCGAAACGCCCGCGACGACAACGCTACTCAGCCCAGGCAGTCGTTCAGCTACCTCAGCGACCCGCGCCCGCCGCTCAGAATCGGTGATCACCGCCTTCGCCCGCGACAATCGCAGCGCGTGCAAAAGGAACTCACCCTTGTTGGCGGCGTTCACGGCCGCGGTCACCGCACCAATGCGGCCAGCGCCCAACCAGAAATACACCCATTCCGGACATGTCGCGGTGAACAACGCGACGCAGTCGCCCGGCCCGATACCCAAGTCCAGCAACGCGTTAGCCGCCGCGCAGGACCGCCGCCGCATCTGCTCGAAGGTCACATCGATGCCGGCGATCGACATCATCACCCGGTCGGGAAACTCCTCGGCACGCTGATCGAGCACCGCGGCGACACTGAACCGCTCGACACCGAAATCAGCTGGGCCGATGGGCTTTCCGCTGCATGCGGGTGCCGACCCAGCCGGCACGCGAGACATCAGGCTCCCTGTCAGGCTTGGGCGGCCGCCGGGTCGGGCTCACCATTGGCGGTGTAGCCGAAGTCCTCAGCCGAGCGTTCTTCGCCCGGGTAGAAGCGGTGCGCCCAGCGCCGCAGCGCAGCGTAGTCGTGCGCCTCTTCAGGTGCGAGGTTGGGCTTCTCCAGATATTTCATGTTCTCCCAGGTGAAGAAGTCCTGCTTGATGACCTCTTGCTGCAGCGCCAGGAACTTAGCGGCACGGCCGGTGGGCACGTCGCCGGTGTCGCCGGGCTCGCGAACGGAAGCCTGGGTGTAGAAGTAGTCGGTGTAGTCCTCGTCGACCGGAGTCTGCCCGGTCACTTCGATGGTGGCCACCAGGTCGCTGGGGAAGCGCACGAGGCCCAGGCCCAGCGAATAGTTGTCGTAGATGATCTTTGCATCGACCGGACCGTTCGGGGTCAGCCAGGTCTGCCCCCGGCCGCCGCCGAAGTGGGCGCTGACAGTCGCGTGCAGGTGGTAGCCGGATACCTCGAACGAGGTGGTATTGGCCGGGTTCGCGGCCTTATGCACGTATTGCACGTGATACGGGTCGGCAGCGTTTTCGATGATCATCTGGGCGTGCACCTTGACCCGGTTGAGCATGCGACTGTGCGGATGCAGCGGGTAGTACTCGCCGGTTTCCAGCTCGGGCAGCACCGGCGGCTGCCAGTACGGCGCCCGGCCGTGCCGCTCATGCCAGACCAGGATGAAGCCGTACCACTCCGTGCTGTGGTAGGTGCGGATGCGGACGTTGTTCTTGCAGCCGATCTTGCTGTACGGGATCAGCGCATTAGTGCCGTCGCCGCGCCAGCGCCAACCGTGCCAGGGGCAGACGATGTTCTCCCCCTCCACCGTGCCGCCGACACCCATGTTGGCGCCGAGGTGCTGGCAGTACGCGTCGAGCACGTGCACCTCGCCGGATTCGGTGCGGAACAGCACCATCTCCTCGCCGAAATAATGAACCCGCTTAACTTCGCCGGGCGCCAGTTCCGAGGCAAAGCCGACGATGAACCACCCGGTGGGAAAACGATACGGCGACAAGCTGATGCCGCTCGGCCCGAATTCGCGTTCGGATGGATCGATGGAGGAGTCCGAAACCGTGTCCGTCACTGCCTGCTCCTTTTGCGTCCATTTTCCGCGCCAGCTCAATGGTGTACGGCCGCGCGTTATCTTCGCCGCGCATGGACGACTCTCGTCTATTTTTACTATCTTAGGCATTGAACGTCAACGCGCGACGCCGAGCCGCGGTAATGTCGTGCCGGGCGTCCGAGTGAATCGAGGTTGCGGGTGACGGCTGCGGCGGTTGATCTGTCTGATTTCGCATTGTGGCGCAACGGCTTTCCTGACGAGGTGTTCGTCGAGCTGCGGCGCTCCAAGCCGCTGTTCCGCCACGGGTTGACGCCGGGCGTGGAAAAGACCGTCAAGCGGGATTTCTGGATGGCCACCAAGCACCGGCATGCCGTGCGGCTGCACCGTGATGCCGATTCGTTCACCGCCGCCGACGGCCCGCTCATCCAGCCCGCAGGGTTGTTTTCGTCGTATCCGACCATCATCACGCTGGACCCGCCGGAGCAGAGCAAGCACCGAAAGCTCATCTCGAGTGCGTTCACGCCCCGCGCCATCGCCAAGCTCGAGGACGGCATCCGGGCCCGCGCGGCGCGGATGATCGACGACCTCCTCGTCAAGGGGGAAGGCGACTGGATCGACGACGTCGCCGACGCGCTGCCGATGACCGTCATCGGCGATATCATCGGCATCCCGGAACAGGATCGGCCGCGCATTTTCGACGGCTTCGACCGCATCTTGAAGGCCCAAACCGATCGTGAACGTCCGATTGACGCCGAGCTGTTCGCGACGATCTTCGGTTACGCCATGGAACTCACCGCGGAGAAGCGGCACAACCCTGCCGACGACATCTGGAGCACGATCGCATCCGCCGTCATCACTGGCGACGACGGCGAGCAGTTCAGTTTGGCCGCAAACGAACTCGAATTCTTCTTTTTCGTGCTGGCATTCGCCGGCAGCGACACGACCAAGAACGCGCTGGCCATCGGGCTTCAGACGTTCGTCGCCAACCCCGACCAGATCGAGCGGTATCGCAACGACGAATCGGTGCGGCCCAGCGCCGTCGAAGAGGTGCTGCGCTGGGCGTCGCCGGTCGCGTACTGGACGCGCAGTACCAAGGTCGACATCGAAATGGACGGTCAGCACATTCCCAAGGGCGAGCGCGTGGTGTCGATGCTGCGGTCGGCGAACCGCGACGAAGAGGTCTTCGACTCGCCGTTCACCTTCGACATCGGCCGCCAACCCAACCCCCACGTCGCGTTCGGCGGCGGCGGAGCACACCACTGCCTGGGCGCCATGCTGGCACGTGCCGAGATCCGCGCCGTGCTGGATGAACTGCTGCTGCGCTGCGACAACATCACGCTCGGGCCGGCCCGAGTGACTTACCCGAATCTGACCACCAACATGTCGATCTACGACGAGATCCCGATCACGCTCACCGGGCGGTAGTCATTCGACGATTCGCAGCGCAGCCTTCGGGCACTGGTCAACCGCGGCGCGCGCGTCGATCTCCAAGTGCTCGGGGACTTCACCCTCCGCGACGTGCACGACGTCGGCATGCCCGATCTCGAAGATGTCCGGCGCCAACGATTCGCAAAATCCGTTTGCTTCACATAACGTCTCGTCGACGATCACACGCATAGAAGCCTCCTAGATTGTCCGGCTCCTCCTCGGGCCGCTGCTCGGCCCGCACCGTCACCGGACGCCTCCCTATCACAGTCCCTTGGGCCGGGTGCCGATCACCCCGGCTGCGGCCAACCGCGCGAGGTCTGCATCGGTGAGCCCGCACAGCTCGCGCAATACTTCTTCATTGTGCTCGCCGAGCGTCGGCGGCGGACGCATCAGCCAGTTGCGCCGCCCGTCGAGCGGGGCGAACGGCGGCCGTGGATAGCGGCCCGGACCGGTGCGCGGATGGTCGAGCGCCTCGAAGAAGCCACGGTCGCGGAGTTGCGGGTTCTCGGTCACCAGCGACGGCGACACCACCGGCGCGACCGGAACACCCGCGCCGGCAAGGCTTTCCACCAGGCTCGGTAGATCCTGGCCAAGAAACCAATCCCGCAGCCGACGGTCGATATCGTCAACACCTTCGTGCCGTCCGGCGACCGTGCCGAAACGATCGTCGTCGGTCCAGGACGGGCGGCCCATCAGATCAACCAGTGCGCGCCATTGCTCATCGGTACATACCGTGACGGCGATCCAATCGTCGTCGCCCGCGCAGCGGTAGAGATTCTGCACGGCCAGGCCATGACCACGGTTGCCCCGGCGGCTCAGCGTGACCCCGAACACCTCGGCCTCCATCGGCTGAATCGCGGTGGCGTTCAACACCGTTTCGATCATCGGCACCTCGACGAGCTGGCCTTCCCCGGTGCGCTCGGCGAAGTTCAGCGCGGCAAGCACCGCGAACGCGGCATGGACACCGGCCAGCGGATCGCAGGCACCCCGCGGCGGGACGGGCGGACCGTCGGGCAACCCGGTCACCCAGGCCAGCCCGGCGATCTGCTCCATGGTGGGTGCGAAGCCGACCCGGTCGCGCCACGGACCGTCCAGCCCGAACGCCGGCATCCGGGCCATCACCAGCCGCGGGTTGACCGCCAGCAAGACATCTGCGGTGAGCCCGAAATGGTCCATCACCCGCGCGGAGAAATTCTCGATCACCACGTCGGCGTCGGCGACCAAACCGGTGAACAGCCGACGACCTTCGTCTGACCCCAAATCCAAAGTGACCGAACGCTTGTTGGTGTTCATAGCGTGGAAAACCCAGCCGTACTCCCACCAGTCGTCGACATCCTTACGCATGCCGCCCGAATACCGGATGCCATCGGGACGCTGGATCGACTCCACTTTGACAACGTCGGCGCCGAAGGCCGCAAGCAGATGAGTCGCGGCCGGCCCGGCCCAGAACGCGGTCAGGTCGACGACGCGAAGGCCCTCGAGCGGCAGCCGGGATTCCGCCGGTGGCACGTCGTGCGCGCGCCTTGGCCAGGGGGCGGCGTCGTTGGCCTCACCAAGCGACGGCGCGCCGCGCAACGATGCGGGCCGGCAGCGCGACATCAACCATGGAGTCCGCGGTTGGTGAAAGCCCGCCGGGTTGCGCACGAACGCCCCGCGTTCGGTCGCGTAGGCGGTGTCGCGGACCGTGGCGCCGTTACCCAACGCCGCGATCGGTAACCGGAACAGCTGCCCGAGCTCGACGACTTCCTCCACGGTCCGTTCGGCCAGCCACGGACGAATCCGGTCCCGGATGAAGTCGCGATATTGCCATCGACCTATTTGAAAACTCAGCTGGGGATTCTCGGTCAGCTCCGGGCAGTCGACCATCGCCGCGAAATCGAGCCACTGTTGGCCGGTGACCATGGTGATCCCGATGTAGCCGTCCTTGGCCGGCTCGATCGAGGGCACTTCGACCGTGCGGGATACCGGTGGCGCTTGCAACAGCTGCGAATGCAGCCATTCGCCACTTTGCATCAGCGTGATCGCTTCCAACATCGACAAATCCAGATGTTCGCCCCGGCCGCCATGCTCGACGCGGCGGCGCAGCGCCAGCGCGCCGAACGCGGCGCACACCCCGCCCATGTACTCCCCGAGGTCACCGCCGATCGCGATCGGCGGCCCGGCCGGATCCCCGCGGAAACCGGTTAAGCCCGACCAGGCCTGCAGCGTGAACTCGCTGGCCGCACGCTCAGCGTAGGGGCCGGTCCAGCCGAAGTCGGAGATCGTGACGACGACGACGAGCGGGTTGTCCGCCAGCAACCGCTGCGGGTCGACACCAAGCTTGGATGCCCGCGCCGGGCTGGCCGTCAGCACAACGATATCGGCGCCGGCAAGCTGGTCGCGGAAACGCGCGTCGGGGCCGGAGCTGGTCAGGCTGCGCTTGCCGGCATTGAGGTAGCCGAACAGCGGCGAATCCGTCCCATCCGGCATCGGCGAGCAGCTGGCAGTGAATTGCCGCAACCGATCGCCTTGCGGCGGTTCGATTTTCCTGACCTCAGCACCGGCATCGACCAACAGCTTTCCGCAGTAGCTGCCGGCGATCCGGTCACTGATTTCGACAACACGGACGTCGTCCAGCGGTGTCGGTCGGCTGTCCTGCTCGCTGCTCAACCTGTGCCCGTCTACATCGTCGGGTTTTGTCTACGCCATCTTAGTAACTTTGCCGATCTCCGGTTCGCACAGAGTTGAACCGGCCGCTTGACCAGCGCGGCTATTATGCCATTACTGCTAAGATTGCAGTGAATGGAGTTCGCGGGTGCAGCGGCCGCAGCTTCGTGCCGACGTTCCGCTGCTGGAATCGTATGACTGCGCTGGGAATTGGCCCCGAGGCCCGACGTCGTTTGTCGGCGCCGCGGATCGCCGAGATCGTCGCCGACGAGTTGCGACGCCAGATCATCGACGGCGAACTGGCCGA
>DATJOR010000409.1:0-9193 GCA_035506875.1 Mycobacterium sp. | reverse complement strand
TGGGCATTGGGACACGATTGAGGTGCAGATTTGGACACGGTACTTGGACTGTCGCTGACATCCACGTCGGTCGGCTGGGTCCTCGTTGACGGCCGCGACGCCGACGGAACCATCCTGGATCACGAAGAATTCGAAGTCGGTGCAGGCACAGGGGTGCCGGCGGTCAACACTTCACAGCAGGCGACTGCGGCCGTGTTGGAGGCGCAGGCGGCGGCGGCCGGCTACGACCGTCGTCTTCACGTCATCGGCGTCGCCTGGAGCGACGAGGCGGCCGCGGAAGCTGCGCTACTGCTGGAGTCCCTGACCAACGCCGGCTTCGACAATGTGGTCCCGATTCGGCTGCACCAGGCCTGCGACATGCTCGCCCAGGCGATCGCGCCGGTCGTCGGCTACGACAAGGCGGCCGTCTGCGTGCTGGACGGCGATTCAACGATCGTCGCCATGGTCGACACGTGCGACGACGAGCCACAAACGGCCGTCAAGCAGCTGCCGGGCGGCCCGGGCCGGCTGGTCGGTTGGCTGACCAACCTGTTCGATCGGAGTTCATGGCAGCCGGGCGGCATCGTTGTCGTCGGTCCGGATGACGACCTCGAAACGCTGACGTGGCGGCTTGAGGACGCGGTGCCGGTGCCCGTCATCACGCAGACCGGCGCACAGCTGGCCGTGGCGCGCGGAGCCGCTCTTGCGTCGGCGGACACCACGGAATTCACCGACATCGAGATGGTCGAGACCAGCTATGGCGAGCGAGGGGAGCGGGCACGCTCTCGGCAGAACTCGTACGCCGGGGCATTGACGATGCTGGTCGGCGGGGCGGTGACATTCGTGGCATCGCTGTCGCTTGCCCTGGGCCCGCACCTGGTTCCCGATAGAGGTAGCGCAGCGGTCCACCATGTGGCCCACCGAGCGGCGGCTCGTCCCGCCGCGGAAGCCCCGGCCCCGCCGCCCGCAGCGGTCGAGACGCCGATTGCCCGGCTGGCGCCGTCCCCGGCACCGACGCACGCCCCGGCACCTGTTCAGCCGCAGACCGTCGTGGCCGAGCAACCATCGCCTGCAGTTCCCGCCGCCGCGCCCGTTCCGCCGCCCGCGCCGTCACCGCCCCCTCCACCGCCGCCGGAGCCGAACCCGCATCCGCTGCTCACCAAGTTGCTGGAACGGCTGCACGGCCAGGCGCCCGATCAGCAGCCCCCGCCCCAAGGACCGCCACCTAATCCCGGACCACCGTCGCCGTAGCGATCGTCGCGTCGTCGCGCAGCGTTAATCCCTGAAGGCCCTCGCGATTTCAGCAGCGGTGGTCAATGCCGCAAGGTGGTCATCGACCGACGCCAGCCCGGCGTCCATGGTGTTGATCGACATGTGCGAGGCGCCCGCGTGGGCCCAGGCCCGCAGGCCATCGGCCAAGTCGTCGGCATTGCCGTTCCAGGAGACCTGGCCGCCCATACCGATCTGGACGGGGTCCCGGCCGGCCTGCGTCGCGGCCTGCTCTACCTCTTGCTTCGCCCGCTCGAGTTTCGGACCGGGGCCGACCATGGGAAACCAACCGTCGCCGAGGCGACCGGCGCGCCGGCACGCGCGCGCTGAGGATGCCCCGAACCACACCGGGATGGGCCGCTGTATCGGCAGCGGCGCCAGCCCGGCGCCGGTCACCCGGTGATAGGTGCCGTGGTAGTTGACGGTCGGCTCGGTCCACAGCTTGCGCATCAGCTCCACCTGCTCTTCGCAACGCTTACCGCGGGTCGAGAAGTCTTCTCCCAGTGCCTCGTATTCGACCGCGTTCCAGCCGAGGCCGATGCCCAGACGCAGCCGCCCACCGCTGAGCAGATCCACTTCGGCGGCCTGCTTGGCGACTAGGACAGCCTGTCGCTGCGGCAGGATCACGACGCCGGTGATCAGCTCCAGCGAGGTGGTCACGGCGGCGAGGTATCCGAACGTCACCAGCGGTTCGTGAAACGTGGTGTGCACGTCATACGGGCCGTCCCAGCCGACGTGGACCTTCGCGTCGGCGCCGACGACATGGTCGTAAGCAAGCAGGTGGGCAAAGCCGAGCCCCTCCGCGTGCTCGGCGTAGGCGCGCACCGCACCCGCATCGGCGCCAATCTCGGTCTGCGGGAACACAACTCCGATCCGCAACCTCACTCCTTCGTTCAGGCGTCTTTGGCGCGCTGCGCATTGAACGCCACGGTGACTTCGTCAGCGACTTTCAACGAGCCCAACAGCTGCGAATACGGCTTTATGCCGAAGTCGGATTGCCTGACCACGGTCTCGCTGCACAACCGCCAGCCGTCACCCAAGTCGTCGGTGCGCAGGTCGACAACCTGCGTTCGGGTCTTGCCGTGGATTGTCAGCGTCCCGGTCAGCCGGTAGCCGTCGTCGATCTTCTCGATGGTCTTGGTGGCGAAGCTGATTCGGGGAAATCGCCGGGCATCCAGCGAACGAACCGCGTTGCTGCGCACCAGAATCTTCTCCGGACCCGACAACGGAGTCAGGCCGCCGTCACCGCGTAGCACCTCGAGCGAATCCACGTCGACCGTCAAGTCCGCGCTGACCGGTTCATCCCCCTCCCACTGCACCGTGGCGCGCCAGCGCCGCATCGCGATCGTCAGCCGATGCCCCAGTTGCGCGGCACGGCCGGCGACCCCGGTGCGAATCAGCAACTCGCCCTCGGAGTCGTCGAGGCCCCAGGCCGCGCTGTGGTCGTGACTCAAATGGTCAAAACGGTGCGGTAGTGCGCCCGCCCTTGCTCCAGGGCCGCGTAGCCCTCCGCGGCTCGCGCCAGCGGCAGCTCTTCGATCCACGCCCGCACACCCGACTGGACGGCGAATTGCATGGTGTCTTCGATCTCGCTGGCAGTCCCGGACGGATGACCGATGATGCTGAGCCCCGGCGTAATCAGTTGCAGCGGACTGATCGGCAGCGGCTCAGGTGTGACGCCGATAGTTATGAGCTCACCCTGTGGTAACAGGCCGCCGACGGTCGCGGCCATCGCCTTCGAGGCGCCCGCGGTGCCGAGCACCACCGCGGCCCCGCCGAGGTCGTTCAAAGCTTCGGAGACGTCGCCGTCGGTGGAATCTATGTAATGATGTGCGCCCAGCTTCAGGGCATCTTCCTTTTTGGCGGTGCCCCGATTGATCGCGATGGTCTCGAAACCCATGGCCCGGGAGAACTGCAAACCCAGGTGGCCGAGCCCGCCGACGCCGAGAACCGCCACCCGGTCACCGGGCAACGCCTTGGTGTGGCGCAGTGCGTTATAGGTCGTAACGCCTGCGCAACCCATCGGCGCGGCTTCCACGTCGGACAGCTCCGCGGGTATGCGGGCCAAAGCGGTTGCCGGCGCGGTCACTGATTCGGCGTAGCCGCCCGGGTAGTGCCAGCTGGGCACCTTCCCGTTCAAACAATGGATGAACTGGCCCTTGCGACACTGCGTGCAATGGTTGCAGTTACCACCGAACCAGCCGACGGCAACACGATCGCCGACTTTGAATTCTTCGACGCCGTCGCCGATTTCGGCGATCGTGCCAGCGATTTCATGACCCAGGGTAAGCGGCCAGGACAGGCCGGGGAATTCTCCGGCGACAAAATGGGCGTCGGTGCCGCAGATGCCGCAGGCACCCACGCTGATGCGCACTTCACCGCGCGCCGGTGGCGTTGTCTCGACCTCGGCAAGCTCCAGCGAAGCGCCCGCGGATTTTACGTGGACTGCTTTGTGTGACGGCATAGCCGCAGCCTAGTGCGCGACAGGGCATTTCGCCCCGTCGGTGTGGTAGTCGACCTGCCAGTGCTTGATGCCGTTGAGCCAGCCCGAACGCAGCCGCTCGGGCTTGCCGACCGATTCCAGATCGGGCATAGCGTCGGCGATCGCGTTGAACATCAGGTCGATCGTCATCCGGGCCAAGTTTGCCCCGACGCAGTAGTGTGCGCCGGTGCCACCGAAACCCACATGCGGGTTGGGATCACGCAAGATGTTGAACGTGAACGGGTCGTCGAAGACGTCCTCGTCGAAATTGGCTGAGCGGTACACCATCACCACCCGCTGGCCCTTCTTGATCTGCACGCCGGACAGCTCGTAGTCCTGCAGCGCGGTCCGCTGGAACGACGTGACCGGGGTAGCCCACCGGACGATCTCGTCAGCCGTCGTGGCGGGCCGCTCCTTCTTGTACAGCTTCCACTGATCGGGGAAGTCAGTGAACGCCATCATGCCCTGGGTGATCGAGTTGCGGGTCGTCTCGTTGCCGGCAACAGCCAACAGAATGACGAAGAAGCCGAACTCGTCGTCGGAGAGCTTGTGACCGTCGATGTCGGCCTCGATCAGCTTGGTGACGATGTCCTCACCTGGGTGTTCTGCCCGATCGGCGGCCATCTGCATGGCGTACATGATCAATTCGACGGACGCGCCGATGGAGTCATTGGCGGCGAACTCCGGGTCCTGATCACCGACCATCTGGTTGGACCAGTGGAACAGTTTCATCCGGTCTTCCTGCGGCACCCCCAACAATCCAGCGATGGCCTGCAGCGGCAGCTCGCAGGACACCTGTTCGACGAAGTCGCCGGAGCCTTGTGCGGCAGCGTTTTCCACGATCTGCCGGGCCCGTACGTGCAGATCGTCGCGCAGCCGCTCGACTGCTCTGGGAGTGAACCCGCGGGAGATGATCTTGCGCAGCCGGGTGTGGTGCGGGGCGTCTTGATTGAGCATGACGAACTTGCCCCGTTCGATCTGCTCGCCGACGGTGCCGTCTTTGTAGCGCGGCAGGGCGGTCTTCGCCAGGCTGGAGAAAACGTCGTTGCGCAGCGATATCTCCTTGACGTCCTTGTGCTTGGTCACCACCCAGAAGCCGCCGTCGTCGAAACCGCCCGCTCCGTACGGCTGCTCGTTCCACCAGATCGGGGCGGTCTTCCGAAGCTCGGCCAGCTCTTCCACCGGCAGCCGCTCGGCGTGAACGTCGGGGTCGGTGAAATCGAATCCTGGCGGGATATTTGGAGTCGGCATCGGTGGGCACTCCTCATGAATACGACTTGCAAATGACGCGCTCTGGCTCAGTAAAGCATCGTGACCGCCGAGATGGAACGTGTCTGGAGGGATTGCCCGGCGACGGATTGAAACGTGTTCTCGCAACGGCCTCCGATGAGTTTCGGCTCGATAGCAGGTCTGGATCTAATGCCAAGCAGAGCAATCACGGCGAGGGACCATCCATGCGCGTCGTTGGCCGCACAACTGATCGCGCTGGGGTTGGTCGACCAGTACCGACTGATGGTCGAACTGATCCCTGCTCGGCGGCGGCAAACAGTTGTTTCCCGACGACAGCACGGCACGTGCGCTCGAGTTGATATCGGCGACGACCACCGCTACCGGCATCCTGATCTGCGCTTACCGGCCTGCCGACCGCTGATCGAGCGCTGAACGCAGCCCGACAAAACGGCCTTGTGGCCGGAGCCGCACTGGCTATGCTTGGCCCAGGCCGCCGGGGGCGTGCAATGGCCCCCGCAACGTGACACCGAAGGTGGGTCATGATTCGCGAACTGTTCATCGCCGCTGCGATCACGGGTACAGCTGTCGGCCTGGCGCCGGTCGGCGCCGCCGACCCGCATTACGACGGCGACGTCCCGGGCATGAACTACCAAGCGTCGCTGGGTGCGCCGTGCGACAACTATGAGCGGTTCATCTTCGGCCGTGGCCCGAATGGTCAGGCCGAGGCGTGCCACTTCATCACCAATCAGTTCCCGGCCGCGCAATCGGGGTACTGGGTGATCACGTACCCGCTGCGCGGAGTTCAGCAAGTCGGCGCGAAATGTGACGACCCGCGCGGGTTGTCGGCCCAGTCACCCGACGGGCTGCCGATGCTCTGCACCGAACACGGCTGGCAGGTGGGCCAGCTGACCGGCGGTGGGTTCCCGAACGGCACCGGCGGAGGCTTCCCATCGGACACCGGCCAGACCGGATAGCCACCGTTCACAGATATAAGGAGACTGCGATGGCCTTCAAGCCGAAGGACGCGATCGACGCCGCCCGAGACATCGTGGCGAATGCAGTCGAGAGGTCGTCGGACATCGTCGAAGACGCCGGCCACATTCTCAAAGGCGACATCGCCGGCGGAACCGGCGACATCGTCCACAATTCCATCGACATCGCCACCTATGCCGTCGAAAGAACGAAGGATGTCTTCCGCGAGCACGGCGACGACGAGCTCGGCTAAACGTAGTCTGCACAACCGTTCCACTGTGCCCTGATCGAGGTCACGGCTGCCTTCGCCCGCTCGCACGTTTGCGCCTGCCCGCACGCGGGTACGGAGGGTCACCACCATTCCCGGTGCACAGCCGCCGTACGCAGGAGAGGGCACCTACCAACGTGAAAACTCCGGATTGGCTCGGACACAGGTGGTTTCGGCATGGGCTGGCCGCCGCTCTGGTCGTCACCGCGATACTCGGGGGGGCCACCATCGGGTCCGGGCCGCGATGCCGGGCCGGTTGTCCGCCGAGCGCTGCGGCGGCGCAGGCACCGGCGCACGTGACGTTTCATCCCGCTTCCCATGCGCGCGGCGTCGATCCGCTCGAGTCGGTGTCGGTGACCGCCGCGTCGGGAACGCTGACGGGTGTCCGGATGGTCAACGACGCCGGTAAGACCGTCGGCGGCGTGCTGACTCCTGACCACGCGACGTGGCATCCCGTGGAGCCGCTCGGTTATGGGCGCACCTACACCCTCACCGTCACCAGTCGGGGAGCGGGAGGCGTCGCAGCGACGCAGGTCTCGGACTTCGCCACGCTGCAGCCACCGAACCAGACGAAGGTTTCTTTCACCAGCCCGTCGGAGGCGACGCTGCGCGACGGCGAAACCTATGGTGTGGGAACCATCCTCGTCGCGCACTTCGACGAGCCGATCGCGGATCGGGCTGCGGCGGAACGACGGTTGATGGTGAGGACGTCGCCACCGGTGTCCGGGGCGTGGCACTGGGTGAGCGACCAGGCGGCGCACTGGCGTCCCGAGCACTTTTACGCCCCGCATACGACCGTCACGGCCGAGGCGAAAATTTACGGGATTGCGCTCGGCAACGGCCTTTTCGGTCAAGAAGACACGAAAGTGTCGCTTAAGATCGGCGATGCGCATGTATCGGTCGCCGATGATAAGACTAAACAAGTCAGTGTCTTCGACAACGGCCATCTGCTGCGCACTATGCCGACGTCGATGGGCATGGGCGGCACCCAACAATTCGACGGACGGACCCTGTCGTTTTGGACACCGCCGGGCGTGTACACCGTGCTCGACAAGGGCAATCCCGTGGTGATGGATTCGTCGACCTTCGGTTTGCCGAAGAACTCCCGCCTCGGCTACCGCGAAACGATCAACTACGCCACCCGCATCAGCACCGATGGCATTTACTTACATGAGCTTGACGCCACCGTGTGGGCCCAGGGTCATACCGACACTTCCCACGGCTGCCTGAACCTCAACGCCGACAATGCGAAATGGTTCTACGACTTCTCGGTGCCCGGCGATGTCGTCGAGATCCGCAACACCGGCGGGCCGCCCGTGCAGCTGTCCCAGGGCGGAGACTGGACAGTGCCGTGGGATCAGTGGCGCAGCGGCAGCGCGAACCACTGACAAAACCACTGACAATTCGAGGGGTACGGCGGGCGATCAGACGGTGGCGGCCTCGTTGAGCTCGTCCAGCCTGTTGGTCGCCTCCAGGTACTCCTGCACCCAGCGTTCGATGACCGTTGACGTCTTCTCCACCTTGGTGAACTGTCCGACGACCTGGCCGACGGGGTTGAACGCCACGTCGACGGACTCGTTGGGGTAGCGGTTCGTGGCGCGCACGGCCATGCCGGAAACCATGTACTGCAACGGCATACCGAGCGGCTTCGGGTTGTCCGGCGCCTCCCATGCCTCGGTCCAGTCGTTACGCAGCATGCGGGCCGGCTTGCCGGTGAACGAGCGGCTGCGGACGGTGTCGCGGCTGCCGGCCTTGACGTAGGCCGCCTGCTGAACGGGTGTGTTCGAGGATTCCTCGACCATCAACCATTGCGAGCCGGTCCACGCGCCCTGCGCGCCGAGCGCCAAGGCGGCCGCGATCTGCTCGCCGCTGCCGATACCACCGGCCGCCAGCACCGGCACCGGGGCGACCTCCTTGACGACCTGCGGCCACAGCACGATCGAGCCCACCTCACCGCAATGTCCACCGGCCTCGCCGCCCTGCGCGATGATGATGTCGACGCCGGCGTCGGCGTGCTTGCGCGCCTGCGAGGGGGAGCCACACAGGGCGGCCACCTTGAGCCCGGCCTCGTGGATGTGCTTGATCATGTCGGCCGGCGGGGTGCCGAGCGCGTTGGCGATCATCTTCACCTTCGGGTGCTTGAGCGCCACCTCGACCTGGGGCGTGGCCGTCGCCTCGGTCCAACCGAGCAGCTGCAGGCTGTCGCCGTCGCTGTCCTCGATCGGCACGCCGTGATCGGCAAGGATCTTCTTTCCGAAATCCAGGTGCTCCTGGGGCACCATCTTGCGCAGCGCGTCGGCCAGCTCTTCCGCGGACAGGTGCGAGTCCATGCCCTCGTATTTGTTCGGGATCACGATGTCGACGCCGTAGGGGTGGTCGCCGATGTTCTCGTCGATCCACTTCAGCTCGATCTCGAGCTGCTCGGGCGTAAAGCCGACCGCCCCCAACACGCCGAAACCACCGGCCTTGCTCACCGCGACGACGACATCGCGGCAGTGCGTGAACGCGAAGATCGGGAACTCGATGCCGAGTTCGTCGCAGATGGGAGTGTGCATGCGGGATTCCTTACAGGCGACTTGAACTAATGGAGCAACTGGAACGTGTTCTAGTTTAGTACGGAATTCGTCTGCTGTGACCACCCGGGTTGGTCAGACCACCTCGCTGGGGCGTTAGTGGATCACCCACAGCATCAGAAAGGCAAGCATGCAGGCTGCGCAGACCAGATGATCCCGCCAGATCGACCGTGCCAGCGCGCTTTGGTCGGCCGGACCGCCCGATCGGCTGCCGAGCCGAACGGCGTTGGGAACGGTGTGCGTCAGCGCCAGCAGCACCGGCGCCCCCGCGAGCAGGGTAGACACCGCCACCAGCCAGCCCGGGTCGTGGCCGCGGGCCGCCCGAAACGCCAGCGCTGCCAGTAACACCACCATGACGACGGCGATGAGCCGGCTCATCGGCCGGGAGCCGGTGACAGCGCGTCGGTAGTAGCCGGCGAT
>DATJOR010000408.1:0-9395 GCA_035506875.1 Mycobacterium sp. | reverse complement strand
ATTGGTGGTCTCCGGCGGCGACCCGAACGGCGTCACCGTCGAAGCGGCCGCCGAGGACCCGGCGTAGCCGTACATCGCCGCGGCGTCCTGAGCCCACATTTCGCCGTAGAGGGCCTCGGTGGCCGCGATCGCCGGCGTGTTCTGTCCCACAACGTTGGTCGCGACCAGCGCCGCCAACTGTGCGCGGTTGGCAGCGACTTCCGCCGGTGGCACCGTCATCGCGAACGCGGCCTCGAAGGCGGCCGCGGCCGCCCTGGCCTGGTAACCCGTTTCCTCGGCCTGGGTGGCCGTCGTGCTCATCCAGTCCACGTACGGTGTCGCCGCGGCCGCCATCGATGCCGATGCCGGTCCCAGCCATGACCCCTCGGCCAGACCGGTGATTACCGTGGAATAAGTGGATGCGGCTGAACCCAGTTCGGCGGCAAGCACATCCCATGCGGACGCGGCGGCCAGCATCGGCCCCGAACCGGGACCGGCATAGATGCGAGCGGAGTTGAACTCTGGTGGAAATGCCCCGAAGTCCATTGCATCAGCCCCCTCATCCCGCTTCGACCGCGTTGGCGGCTTCGGTGGCCGCGTAGGACCCTGCGCTAGTGCTCAGGGTGGACACGAACATCTCGTGAATCGCGGCGGCCTGAGCACTGACCGCTTGATACAGCTGAGCGTGGGCGCTGAACTGCGCCGCGGTCAGCGCCGACACCTCATCGGCCGCAGCGGGACTCACCGCGGTCGTCGGGCCGGCTGCTGATGAGTTATGGGCGGTGAGATCCGCACCAACCCCCTGCAGGTCGCCGGCGGCTGTGGACAGCGCTTCCGGTTGTGTAGTCACGAATGACATGGACTTCTCCTTAACGAAAAGTCCGACCCGGTGACGGGCCTCAGCAAACCGGTCTAGTTCGCGGAGTTGCTGCCGTAACCGGATCGGAGGAAAACGGTCATCGATCTTGGATAGTTCTGAGCAGAACCATCAGTGAAAGTCGTCTCTGTCCACCTCCTCCGGCCCAGCGCACTCGCCGCGCCGCTAAGAGAAGTGGATCGCCCGATCAACCGTCGGGTGGCACCCCTCTCGCCGGAGCTTTGGCACCACACGGCGTATCCGGCTGAGCCGGAAGCCACTTGGGCTCAACCCTTAACCCGGGAGGAGCTGTCCTGACCCTGGGCGTCTTTCGACGTTCGAGGTCAGTGGCCTATATCCGTGCAGACGCCTCACCTAGCGAGGTGCTTGTAACATATTTGTAAAAATCATCGTGGCAGTACCGGTGATCCCCGTCAATGCAACTCGCGGAACATTAACGGTAAATTGCTGGAGACCTACGCGAATGCCCCGGGCCACGCCGTCCGTGGCAGCAGCCACTTAACTGTGAACGGCCGGAGGCGGTGTCGGCCAGCCAAGTGACTACTCGGACTTCTTCTCCGCCACTGCCGCGCTGAGTGCCTCGGCCAGGTCGTCGCGGGTCAGCTCCTTGAACCGGCGCAGTTGGGCCTCGCTGAACTCGTCGACCTCACTGGACAACACCGCGTCGAGATCCTCGTCGTCGAGCCGGAAGCTGCGGTGATCACGCGCCTTTTCCACCACGTTGCGCACAAATCCTGCATTGCCCAGCACGTCGATACCGCGGATCAGGTCGCCGTCGCTGGAGATGTTCTCGTCTTCGTAGAACCTGGTGTAGGCCGGCAGCAGCACGTCGACCGCCTCATCGGTGATCACGTCTTCGTTTTCGCGGCCCATCAGCTGAGTGAGCGCGATCAGTTCCTTCGGGTTATAGCTGTAGAACTCGATCACCGTCGAAAACCGTCGCCGCAGACCCTGGTTGACTTCCAGCATCTTGTCCATCGCCTTGGCGTAGCCGGCTCCGAAGACCACCAGCTCGTCGCGATGGTTCTCCATGTACAGCAGCAGAGTGTTGATGATCGCGTTGCCGTAGGCGTCGCCGGTGGAGTAGCCACTCTCATGCAGGTTGTGCATTTCGTCGAAGAAGACCGCCCCGCCGCGCGCCTCCTCGAGCATCTCCTCGGTGTTCTTTTCCGCATCGGCCATGTAGCGCCCCAACAACTTTGCCCGACTTGTCTCCACAACAAGCGGTTTGCGCAGCACGGTCAAACCGCACAGCTGCTTGGCGAATGCGCGCGCCACGGTCGTCTTCCCGGTTCCGGGAGGCCCCAACAACAAGGTGTGCCGCGACGTCACCGGCACCGGCAGGCCCATCTTGGCGCGCGCCAGGTTCACCTTGGTGGTCGACTTGATCAGCTTGATTTCCCGCTTGGCTTGCTCCATGCCGAGCATCGCGTTGAGCTCGGCATCGCCCTCGTCCAGATACTTCTTGGCCATCTCGGCGTGACGAGCGGCCTCGGCCTGTTCGCGCGTGGGCGCGCTGTCCGCATCCCACGGATCCGTCCTGGCCTCAATGGTTTCCGGGTCGGTCAGCACCAGCCGATAGCTGGGGTTGTCCAATGCTTCGCGGGCCGGAGTGAACTTGGCATCGCGTGAGTACACCCGGCGTAGGCACTCAACGGCTTCTTCTTCGCGGCCCAGGTGCCGCAAGCACATCCCCTGGGTGTACATCGCGACGTTGGCCGCGCCGGGGACCCGGTCGCCCTCGATGGCTTCCTGTGCGCGGCGGGTCGCCTCCTCAAACACCCCCAACGACGCCAGCGCCGTGGTTGCCATAGCCGCTCCGGCGGCCTTCAGCTCAGGGTGGCGCCAGCCGATCCCGGGCGGGAACTGCGCCAGGACGTCGGGCCAGCGGCCGGTACGGAAATACAGCAGCCCTCGCACGTACTTGAGCAACTCTTCATCGAACGGGTGCCGGGGCTCGGTGGAATCCAGTAGCTCCGCTGCTTCGGCGTACCGCTTCTGTTCGGTGAGGGCGGCCGCGTAGGCGGCAGCCAATGACTCCACGCTGGTGACCGCCAGCCGCAGAAAGATCCCATCGGAGACCTCGGGGCGAAACTCCAACTCGGACAAGCCCAGACGGCGCATCTCCCAGCCGAATGTCTTGACGGCCTCCCACGCGCCGGTGAGCACATCGATGCTCTGGTCGCCGGCGAGTACCCGTGCCAGCCAGGCGTCGCACATGTCGGGATCAAGGCGTGTGGCCGTCGTGAACATCTGCAATGCCACTTGCGGATTGTTGCTCGGCTGTAGCCCGTTGACCGAAATGCCGGACGCCAGAAGGCCCGCAACCATCGCGTTGCGAGCGTCTGGTACGCCGGCCCCCGGCCGGGTCATCGTGATGCTTCGGCTTGACTCACGCTTACTGGTATACCGCACCAACCGGAACGGAGATGCCCTCGCCATCGTCGAGTATGCGACTCGGCATCGGCAGCGGCTTGCGCGAGGTCGGCGCCGGCAGGCTCGCCGCGACCGCACCCAACTGGCGGCCGGTCAACCGGTTCAACCCGCTGAACGTCTCTTTACGCAGCCGGTCGTGACTGTGGTAGCGCACCCAGACCGCCACATCGGCTTCACGACCGTCCGCGATGAGCCGGATGGTGATCACCGTGACGTCGGCGTCGGTGAGCCACAGCTCCTCGAGTGTCTCGCTGGTGATGTCGGCAGGTGACACCCAGAAGCTGGTCACGTACCCGTTGGGCGTCTTGAGGTAACGCCAGAACGGCCGGATGTGGGCCGGTTGAAGCCCGGCCAACACGGCGTCGTCGACCTCGAGGATCTCCTCGGCGGTCAGTGGCCGTGCCGCGCAGCTGCGCCCGTCCAGGTCGTGAGCCAACCGCTCGGTAGCCGCCGCTACGGTGCTGGCGACGGAATCGCGGGCCGCCACTGCCTGGACGTTGTGCAGCGGATCCATGCGCAGCACCAGCCAGGTCTTGCGCTCTTCGAGAGGCCGCCGATCGCCGCGTGCGCCCAAGTCATCTTGAGCCGCCGATTTGACACCTTGGTCGGCCTGGCGCGTGCCCACCGAGACGATGTCGACGCTGTCCAGGCGGACATCGAACTGGCGTAACGCCTCGATGACCGCTTCGAGCGGCATGCTCGCCGGCAATGCATCCCGATGACGGTGCCGTCCGGCCGCCACCTCACCGGTACTTTCGACCGCGATCACGCCGATCAGCTGGCCGTCGTGCTCACGTATCCCGACGGTTTCCTTGCTGAACTGGCGACGGTGATCGATCGCGGGGGTGCAACCGACGGTCAGTGCCTCTGGATCGGCGTACCAATTGCGCGCCCGCGCAATTGGCGCCGACGCGATAGGAACGCCCCCGTTGGTGACCAGCGCAACGATCGTCACGATCACCGCGAGACCGACGCCCACCCAGAAGGCCGCATGACCGGCCTGCCAAGACTGGGGTAAGTGACTCGCAATCGCCAGTAGCGCAACGTCAATGAGAAACACCACGGTGACCCGGGGCCACGACAGGGCTAGCCCGTACTCGCGTTGCGCCTTCATTCCTGTCTCCCTGTCTTACGCATCAGCAACGCTCCACCGAACACCATGCCGGCGATTAGTAGTGCGCCACCCAGCCCACCCGCGGCGACCCACACCGGTGTCATGTTGCGCGGGGCTGGCACCGGAGGCATCTTCAGTGGTGATCCCGACTCTTTCGGTAAGACGGACCCTTCGGGTACGTCCCAGGTCAGCGCCGCAACCGGGTCGACGACTCCGTAGCCGATCTGGTTGTCCACGCCGCGAGCGGGTGCCCTGGCGGTCCGAGTCAACCGGTTGATGATCTGGTGCGCCGACAGCTGCGGGTATTTCGCCCGCACCAGCGCCGCCACGCCCGAGACGATCGCGGTGGAGAAGCTGGTGCCCGCCGGCACCAGCAACGAGTTGTCCGGACCGTCAATCGCGTTGACCAGGCTGTCATCTCGCGGCGAGAACCCGACGACGTCGGTACCGGGTGCCGCGATTCCCACCCACGGCCCGGCGACGCTCAATTTGTCCATCGGCGTGCCCGACGAATCCACCGCGCCGACAGTCAGCACGTAGTCGCTGTACCACGACGGCGTCACCACTGTGGTCACACCGTTCCAGTCGCGGGAATCGTTGGGGTGCAAGGGGTCTACGAGTGGATTCTCCTTGCAGTCGCGCTGGCTGGTGTCACCTGCGGCGGCGACGATCACCGCATCTTTGTCGACCGCCGCGTAACGCACCGCCGCACCCAGGTCAGGCGCGTCGATGAGGCTGCGCGCACTCATGCACAGCACCTGGGAGATGTTGATGACGCGCGCACCCATATCGGCCGCGTGCACGATCGCCCGCGCCATGGTGAAAATATTGTCCCGCTTCTGCCGGGTCTGCGGGTCCTCGTCGCCGGTGTATGCGTCCTTGAGGGTGAATGCTTGGCTGGACTGCCGGATCGAGATCAATTCGGCGTCTGGCGCTATCCCAGTGAACGCGTCACCCGGAGCTGCGGGCGGAGGATCTAGCGGCGGCGCGGCCGGTCGCGGGTAGTCGACCGAAACCACGTGTCCCCCACGGGAATAGCCCGGCAGCACCGTCTTGCCGTGACCGTGGTTGGCAGCGCCCGGTGTCTTGGGCTCCTGCGGTGCTCCCGGCGCTTCGGGTGGGGCCGGTGGTGCGCCGAACGGCGGCGGTGCTCCCTGCTCCGCCGATGATGGCGGCGGGGCCGGCACCATCGTGATCGTCTGGGGAGGCGGCGGCGCCACGCTAATCGTCTGCGGAGGTGGTGCAGGTGGCGGTGGTTCCCTGGTCGGAACCGGCGGCGGTCGCCGCGGCGCGGGCGCCTCGGGGGCCCCGGCGCCCGCCGGTGCACCGCCAATCATCGATGCCACGAGTGTGCCGTGCGCGTCGCAGTCGGACAGGCCGTCACCGCCCATCACATAGTCGCCGCCGGGAACCAAATGCGGCAGCCGCGGATGCGGGGTCACCCCGGTGTCGATGACGGCGACGCGCACCCCGCCGCCGCGACCGAAGCGCCACGCCTCAGGCAGGTTGAGCATGTCCATGTATTTCGGCTGCACCCGAAAGTCGCTGCCCGGCAACACCCCAACCTCGGTGCAGTACGAGCTCTGCTTCATCGGCTGAGGCGGGCCGGGTGTGCTATTCGGCGGCACCGCGCCCGGGTCAATCGCCGGGGGGTTGATCGCGTATGCCGGCGCCCCGGAAAGCGCTACGCCGGCGACGATCAGCGATGTGGCAGCCACTGCGGCCGCACGGAGCGGCCGCAGCTTACGGCTAGCGGTAACGAATCGCTGCATAGACATTCATCAACCACAACGCAAGCGGGAAGATCGGCATCAGGCAGAGATACTCGACCCATTCCACGAGCTTGCGGAACAGCGGGCTGTAGATGGTGTTGGGTACCGTCGCCGCTGCGACCAGTCCGGCCGCGGGCAGCAGCACCACCAGGGCCACTCCGGCCGACACCGCCGCCGCCGAAGAGAGCACCAGCGTGTAGCGGACCACGATCGCGGCGACGATCAGGACCGAGGTCACGGCCAGGATGATCGCCTGCCAACGGTCGACGTAGGAGCGACCACGCAGCATCAAGAAGCCGGCGGTGGCGGCAGCCAGCAGCAGCGGCAACCAGCGGTCGGCCGTGCGCGGGTCGGATACGCCCGCCAGCGACACAATCGTCAGCACACCAAGGCCAACCAGCAATCCGGTCAGGAACGATCGGGCACGCTCGGCCCGCAGCACGACGTCTTGCACGGACGCCGGGCCCTCCAAGGTCGGCCGGCCGCCGCCAACGGGGTGGACCACGGTGGTCGGCAGGTCAGGCCGGGCCTCGAACACCCACCGGCTGGTGGCAGACGGGAACACCGGCAGCCGGATACCGGACAGCCAGCGCGACAGCGCCGGGGCGCCGTGGTAGCCGAACACGCAGGCCAGCAGGATGCAGGTCAGCAGCGTCACCGCACCAGTACCGAACACCATCCGGGCCAGGTTCGCGAGTGTGGCCGCCAGGCAGATGGTGACGATGGCGGTGCCGGTACCGAGCCTGCGGCCGGTGAATCGCATCGCCAACATCGCGCCGACGCCCGCGACGGCGAAACCCAGCACCGCGTGCGGCGCGCCGACCGGACCGGGAGGTGCGGCAGCCGCCGCGACCGCAAGTGGCGCCAATCCGCTCCACATCAAGATGTCGCCCGCGCGGCGATCCTGCACGGTCTTTGCGCGGCCGAGAATCAGCAGCGCCACCGAGATCACCAGTACCGCGATCACTGCGGCGTAGGGCGCCGGCAGCCACGACTCATGTCGGTAGCGGAACCAGCCCAGCAGCGCCGACCCCAACATCACACCGACCGCGACCATCGCCGCGCCGACCTGGATGGCCACCGTCGGGTTGATCGCGCTGAAGCGCTTGCTCAGGTTCACCGACACGGCCGTCGAGATGTGCTCGATGACCTGGGACCGGTGTTCGGTGTCTTCGACGAACCGCAGCCACACCCGGTCGCCGTCGTAGATGTCCTGCTCGGTCAGCGACTGGGCGGCGCGCAGCGGCGTGCCGTCAACCAGGCACAACGCCCACTTGCCGCGCTGTTTGGCCTCCAGTGCCGGCAGACCCAGCTCGCGCAGCCGGACGTTGATGACCTTGAGCAATGGGTCGATCATCACCGAGACGGGTGCGTTGGCGTCCAACAGCACACCGATTTGTGCGCCTTCGCCGGCGATGATGCCAACTACGACTGATTGAGGCGATGTGACTGCCTCTACACCAGGCTGTGACGCCTCGGCTACTGCGGTCATTGTGCAACTCCCCTGTCGACGAATTCTGGGTCCATGTAACTTGCCTAGCTATTTGTAATTGTGACGCCGCATCCCAATTGTTAAGCAGATTCTAGAGACTTTCGCGGCATCCGCACCTCGAGTGAATGCTGCACCGAAAATCCCTGACGTGCCCGGTAGTTCCGTAACGTTTAGTTAAACTCTGCTGTGGGTTTTCCAGTCACCGTAGGGAAGGGTCTCCAAAACGGTCTTGACCCCCACCTGAACCAATTGCGGGGTGGCCGGGCAGATCGCCAGCCAGGCCTCGTTGGACCCGGCCGTACGCGCCTGCTGATACATCGCGATGCGCCCGCCGGATCCGTCCTTCAGCGACAGCACCGAGGCGCTGGGGGCTTTGGCGTCGTCCTTGTACTGCCTGGCGTAGACCGCCGCCTCAGCCGCCGGATCTGACAGCGCCTGCCCGAGTGCGGCCACCGTCGCCGCGCTGATGCCGAGTCGCCGCAGATCGCCGCCGGAGAAGACGTTGAACCCAGAGCTCTGCCACGACTTGGTGATCTCCAGCATTTCCTCCAGCGGCACGTTGACCGCGTTAATCGCCGCGGGGTCGGCGTGGTGGATCGACTCCAGCGCATCGAACACCAGTGCTGCGATCGAGGCGGTGTCCGCGACCGCGACATCGTCGACGGTGATCTCGTCACCAACCCGCACTGCCGAGACCCAGTGAGAGCCACGGCGGGCCAGCAGCACCCGAAACTCGTTGTCGGGGATCTCGCGGGAGCCGACCTGCTCCTCTTCGCCTTCTTCTTTTTCCTTGACGCCGTACAGCAGCTTGCCCCGAGACAGCAGCGCGACGATCTCGAGATCCGGCGCGGACAACACCCGCATCCGGGCGGCGATCGACTCTTCCACCGCGTCACCCGTGACGATGCCCTGTTCGCGCATCACCGCCATGCCCGGGTGCTGGTTCAGCCAGTCCATCGAATCAGTGGAAACGAATGGCCGGCAACGCAATTCGGGCGCGACGTGGCGAATATCCAGTAACGCCTGCAACATCCAGAAGCCCTCGACGTTGACTGTGATATCGGTCCGGGTTGTTTGATCCATCACTACTCTCGTATCTCGGCGTGCTCGATTACCGCATCTAACCGCACAACGCGGCAGCACACCTGGGCCGGTGTGCTGCCGCGCCGATTGGTGACTATTAAGCCCAGCTGCCGCCGACGGCGCTGTCGGTGGACGACATGTTATTGCCTGCCGTCTGCACCTTCTGGCCGTGCTGGTTTGCTTGCTCGTAGATCACCTGGAAGTTGCGACCCAACTGGGTAATGAACTCCTGGCAGGCCACCGAACCCGCACCGCCCCAGAAGTCACCGGCGGCCAGCACATCGCGCACGATGGACTGGTGCTCGGCCTCCAACGAAGCAGCCTGGGCACGGATGAGCGCGCCGTGGGCGTCGACATCACCGAACTGGTAGCTAATCGACATTTATCTGTCCTCCTGACGTGGGAAAGTTTACGCTTGCGAACCGGTTAGCTGCTCAAAATTTGCTGGGAGGCCTGCTCTTGCTGCTCGTAGTTGTTGGCGTCGCGGATCAGGCCGTCACGCACGCCGTGCAGCATGTTGACGATGTTGCGAAACGCCTGGTTCATCTGGCCCATGGTGTCGTAAGACGTCATCTGGGCGGTGCCACTCCAGCCGGCACCGGCGATGTTCTGGCTCGACGCCCACATCTTGCGGGCCTCGTC
>DATJOR010000407.1:0-8503 GCA_035506875.1 Mycobacterium sp. | reverse complement strand
ACGGTGCGCTCGTCGAGGGTGGGGTCAAGGATGACCATGATTTCGTATGGACGCATGGGAACCTCATCACCTCCTATGGTCGTGTGCGGCCACGGTCTTCTCCGTGGCAGGAGGGTCGCCTGCGTCGGCAACCGGCTCAGGCTACCGGATGGTGGCTGAGCTTGCGAAATCCGCGCCGGCCGCGGGGATGCGCTCGGTAGCTCGTGTGAGAAGTCACGGCTTGGGTATCCGGGCGAAGTGTTGTCACATGACCGTCGCCGGCGGCCAACGATCTGATGGCGAACCCTAAACCGATCCCCGATGACTTAAGGCGGGTGGCCGCAGCGCACAGGGTGGCGACCTTTTACCGCAACGAGCGGCGCGAGCCGGTTCACGTGGATGCCGATGTGGTGATCAAGGTACTCGGGCTGCTCGACGTCGATGCCGGTACCGAAGCCGCCCGGCGGCTCGAACTGGTCAGGTTGGCCGAGTGCGAGCGGGCGAACGTGCTCGCACCTACCGTCGCGGTACGCCCAAACGGACGCACCCACCCATTTCCCGGTGCCGCCTTACTCGTAGCCGAGGACGGTCGCCGGACCGAGGTGCGCGATGAACTGCCCGGTGATCTTCCCCCCGGCTGGTATCAAATCCATACCGGCGACGGCCAGCGCAGCACCCTGGTGGCAGCTCCGCAGCAAGTACCGCGGACGCCGGCCACCTGGGGGTGGATGCTGCAGCTGTACGCGCTGCGTTCGACGCACTCGTGGGGTATCGGCGATCTGGGCGACCTACAAGAATTCGTCGCGTGGACGGCCACCGAGCACGGAGCGGGCGCGGTGCTGCTCAACCCGTTGCACGCACCGGGTCCCACCCATCCCGTGCAGCCCTCGCCGTACACGCCGTCCAGTCGACGGTTCGCCAACCCGCTGGCACTGCGCATCGAAAACCTCGATGCCTACCGTCGAGCCGAACCGGCCACCAGGGCGGAAGTGGACGCGTTACGGGTGTCGGCGACCACTGAGCGGATCGACCACGACTTGGTATGGACGGCAAAGCGGGGAGCACTCGAATTGCTTTGGCGCGCTGAGGGTCGGCCTGCACCGTCGGGCGGGTCGCTCGACGCCGGAGGGTTGCGGGACTGGGCCACGTACTGCGCGCTAGCCGAGCGACACGGCGGCCGGTGGTCGCGTTGGCCAGAACCGCTGCGTGATGTCGCTGCGCCGGCCGTGGCGCAAGCACGCCGGCAGCTGGCGCCGCGGGTGGCGTTTCACGCCTGGGTGCAAGAACGCTGCGCCGAGCAGTTGACTGCTGCGCGGCAGACTTCCCGAGACGCCGGCATGGCACTGGGCATACTGCATGACCTTGCGGTCGGAGTAGACGCCGACGGTGCCGACGCTTGGGCGCTGGCCGACGTACTGGCGACCGGGGTCAGCATCGGGGCGCCACCGGACAACTTCACCCCACCAGGGCAGGACTGGGGGTTGCCGCCGTGGCGACCGGATCGTCTTGCCGCCACCGGCTATGCGGCGCTACGCGACATGCTGCGCGCGGTGCTCGCTCACGCTAACGGTCTGCGGATCGACCATGTCGCCGGTTTGTGGCGGCTGTGGTGGATTCCGCCTGGCGACGGCCCAGACCGCGGCACTTACGTCCACTACGACGCCGACGTGATGCTCGCAGTGCTGGCGCTCGAAGCGCACCGGGCGAACGCAACAGTGGTGGGCGAGGACCTGGGCACCGTCGAACCGGAGGTCACAAAAGCATTGAGCGACAACGGGATGCTGGGCTGTGCGGTGTCGTGGTTCATCCGCGACGAGTCCACACCCGGACAGCCGCTGCTGCCACCGGCCGAATGGCCGTCGCGGGCCGCTGCCAGCCTCTCGACGCACGACCTCCCGACCGCCGCCGGGTTTCTCCGCGGCGAACATGTGCGGGCCCGCGCTGAGCGCGGTCTGCTCGACGACGTGGCGGCAGAGCAGGCCACGGCCGACAGGGAGCGTGCCGAGTGGCTGGCGCTGCTGCGATCCGAGGGACTACTGCCGCAGGCGGACGAGGCGTCCGAGCCGGACGAGGCGGCGATCATCCTGGCAATGCACCGGCTACTGGCGGCGACTCCCAGTCGGCTGAAGCTCATCTCGCCGTATGACGTCCTGGGTGAACCTCGACAACCCAACCTTCCCGGCACCATCGACGAATATCCCAACTGGCGACTACCGCTGCCGCAGACGCTCGAGCAACTGCGCGAAGACCCTCGGGTCGCGAGAATTACCGCGGCCTACCGGACGACCACTTCACGCGCTTGAGGCCGTCGTCACTGGTGCGCCTGATCCGACCGGCTGCCGTAGCCGCGCAGGCCGCAGCCGCGGCGTCAGCCAGCTGGGCGGCGCGTCGGCCGCCCAGTCGAACACCCCGCCCGCCGGATCGTCCACCCGTCCGCCCCAGCGGACCAGGTCGTCCTGGGGCTGGTAGATCTGGCGGACCACCAGCGCGCACAGCGCCAGCACGGCGACATCCCGCAGCAGCACAGTGACGGTGAACCACTGCTCCGGCAACCCGCGATCGGGCACGCTATACAGGTAGTACATCCGCGGCACCCACACCAGCGCGTCGATCGTCATCCAGGCCAACAGGATTCGGCGATGCGGCAACGCCAGCACCGCCAGCGGTACCAGCCACAGCGAGAACTGCGGACTCCATACCTTGTTGGTCAACAAAAACGCCGCTATCACCAAGAACGCCAGCTGTGCCACGCGTGGCCGGCGCGGAGCCGTCAGTGCGACGTAAGCAATTGCCGCACCAGACAATACGAATAGCGCCAGAACGACCTCGTTGAGTCGCTCCGGCGGCTGCCAGAAACCCAGGTTCGGGTCGAAGCCCTGCCAGCCGGTGAGCGATTTGGCGACGTTGAACAGCGAATCCATGTCGTCGCCGCGGCGGGCGTTCAGCCGGAAGAACTCCGACCAGCCCCGCGGGAAAAGCACCATCACCGGCAAGTTAACCGCCAGCCACGTCGCGACCGTCATGACCGCGGTGCGGGCCACCTCCCGGAGCCGCCCGGTCCGGATGCCGAGCACCAGCAGCGGTCCCAGCAACAACGCCGGATACAGCTTGGCCGCCACACCCAGCCCGAGCAGCACCCCGGCCAGCATCGGTCGCCGCCGCGCCCATGCCAGCAACCCGCCGATCGCCAAAGCCGTTGCCAGCGCATCGAAATTCGTGAATATCTGGAAGATCACCAGCGGGCACGCGCCGACCAGCGCCGCATCCCACACCCTTCGGCCCGCCAGCCCCGCGGTGGCCCACAACGTGGTGAGCCACGCCAACGCCAGCCCGAGTGCGGCGATATCGAAAAAGACCACCACCTCCGCCACGACCGGCAGCTTGGTCACCTTGCTCAACGCGGTGTAGGTCTTGGCCAACGCCATCGACACGTACTGATAGATCCCGGTCAGCACCGGATACTCCATGTAGCGCACCGCGGGCCGGCCGTCGTAGCGGGTTTGCGGCTTGCCGCTGCCATCCTTCTCGACCCAGCTGGACTTGTACGGAAACTTGCCCTGGCTCAACAACTCCGCGCCGTACAGCGGCACGGTGTCGGAATAGCACAGCTCGTAATAGGCGCGCTGGTTCTGCCAATTGGCAACCCGGTGATCCGCCGGGCCGGTTCCGGTGCTCTGCAGGCACGGCGCTTTCGTTATCCAGCCCAGCGCCAGGAACACCAGCGCGATCAGAAACATCACCCGCAGCGGGGTCAGGAACGCCGTGCGCCCGATCACCGCGTGCCGGCCCACCGGGCCGCCGACGACATCGGACAGCGCCGCGCCCAGAAAGTCGGTGCGACTGGGGCAGTCGCGGTCGTCGGCGGAGCGCAAGTCGGCGGCCAACGGCCGCGGCGAAATAGTGGGACGGCCCGTCTTGGCGCCGATCACGGCGGCGGTGGCGGAACGGGCCCGGGCGGTCCCGGTGGCGGTGGCACAAGTGCCGGCGGCGCGACGGGGACCGTCGTCGGCGGCCCGATCGGGATCGTGATGCCCGGTGCCACCTCGATCGTGGGCTGGATGACCTGCATCTGCGGAGGCTGAGGTGGCGGCGGCGCTGCCGGCACCCCGGCGTAGCCACCGATTTCGCCCGGCTTCGGGAAGGACTCGGTGCTAGTGCCCTTCAGCGCACCATCCATCGTTGCCTTCCAGATGTCCGACGGCAGACCCGAACCGTAGATCGGCGAACCCCACTTGTTGACCAGTGGCTTGTCGCCGGTGACAGTGCCCACCCATACCGCTGTCGACAGCGACGGGGTGTAGCCGACCATCCAGGCATCTTTGTCGGCGTCG
Organism: Mycobacterium sp.; assembly: GCA_035506875.1. Lineage (GTDB taxonomy): Bacteria > Actinomycetota > Actinomycetes > Mycobacteriales > Mycobacteriaceae > Mycobacterium. The sequence continues at coordinate 4,193 of DATJOR010000407.1, read as the reverse complement.
GTGTCACCTAACTGCGTGGTGCCGGTCTTCGCCGCGGACGGCCGCCCACCGGCCAACGCGTGGCCGCGCGAATACGCCGCGATCGGCTGCATCGCCGAGGTGACGTTGTCGGCGACGTCCTTGGGGATCCGCTGTTCGCCGTTGTTGTCGGAGTTGGTCGCGTCGAACAGCACCCGGCCCTCGGCGTTGACCACCTTCTGCACGAAATGCGGCCGGTGGTACATGCCTGATGCGGCCAGCGTGGCGTACGCCGAAGCCATGTCGAACACCCGAGTCTGGTACTGGCCCAACACGATTCCGTTGTTGGGCGGGCCGCCCTTGCCGTCTTCGGACAGTGTGTGCGCCACACCGGGGAAGCTGGTCGCGATACCCGCCTGGTGTGCGGCGTCGGCGACGTCGTCGGGGCCGTGCTTCAACTTCAGCATCAGCCGGTAGTAGGAGGTGTTCAGCGACCGCTTGAGCGCCTCGGCGATATTGCAGACCCCGCAGCTTTCGCCTTCGACGTTGGTGATCTTGATGCCGTTGACCGTCAGCGGCGAGCTGTCGATCTGAGTGCCCAAACCGATGCCTTGCTCAAGCGCGGCGATCAACGCGAACACCTTGAACGACGACCCGGTCTGCAGCCCGGCTTGGGCGAAGTCGAAACCGTGCGCATCGTTGCCGCCGTAGTAGGCCTTCACCGCACCGTTGTGCGGATCGATGGAGACGACCGCGGTGCGCATGTCCGGCGCCTGGCCTTCCATGTACTTCGACACCGCGTCCTCGGCGGCCTTCTGCGCTTGCGGATCGATGGTCGTGGTGACCTGCAGCCCTTGCGTGTTCAGCGTCTGCTCGTCGATGTTGAACAGCTCCATCAGCTCGCGGGTCACCTGTCGCTCGATCAACCCGTCAGGTCCCGAGATCTGGTTTTGCGCGCGGGCCTGATCGGGCGGCACCGTCGGCGGAAACACTTGAGCCGCCCGGTCCTTCGCCGACAGTGCGCCGATGTCCACCATCCCGTCGAGCACCCAGTTCCACCGGTGCTGGGCACCCGGGAGATCCACCGCGGGGTCCAGCGTCGACGGCCGCTGGATCAACGCGGCCAGCAGTGCACCGTCGGCCACGGTGAGCTGCTCGACGGGTTTGTTGAAGTAAGCCTTGGACGCCGCCGAAATCCCGTAGGCACCGCGGCCGAAATAGATAATGTTCAGGTAGGCCTGCAGCACATCGTCTTTGGACCACTCCCCCGACATCTTGGTGGCGATGACGAGTTCCTTGGCTTTGCGGATCAGGCCGCCGACTCCGGCGCGCTGCGCACCCACCAATGCGTTCTTGACGTACTGCTGAGTGATCGTCGAGCCGCCCTGCGTGTCGCCGCCGAAGATGTTGTTCTTGAATGCCCGCGCGAAGCCGGTGAACGAGAAGCCGGGGTTGGAGTAGAAGTTGCGGTCCTCGGCCGCGATCACCGCCTGGCGCACATGCACCGGCACCTCGCTGAGGCTGACATCCTCGCGATTGCCCTCTGGGGGAACGATTTTGGCCAGCTCTGAGCCGTCGCTGGCCAGGATCGTCGAGACCTGGTTGGTGCGGATGTCACCCGGTTTGGGGATGTCGACGATGAAGTAGGCCATCGCGAAGGTGACGATCGGCAACAGCAACACCACCACCGCGGTGACCAAGAGGCCGCGACGGACCCATCGCCGGTTGACGCGGTCCAGCCACGTCCAGTCGATTCGCTGGACCCAGCCCCAGTCGGGCAATGGCGGCGTCCGGCGCCGAAAGTCGGGCGGGCCGGGCGGGCGTCCGCCGTCGCCTCCGCCGGCCGGCTGCGGGTGAGGCGTTGGCGAGCGGCCTTCCAGCGCAGCCGTGGCCATCTCGAGCGGGTCGCGCCGCTCCGAGGTTCTCGAGGCGGGACGACTGCCCAGCGCTTCCTTGACCGCCTCTATCGGATCGCGAAGATGATTCGGCGCGTCGTCCCTGACGGGGGGCAGGATTGTGGTCAGCCGGTCGTCGGGCGGAACCGCCGATCGTGGCCGTGGCGAACCCGGCGTCTGGCTAGACCCACCGTCGGCCCCTGCCCCGTTCGGGGTGTCAGCTGCCGAGTGGTCTTGCTGCCCTTCGTTATTCACTGGCCGTGCGCGCGCCGTTGCGCGCCGTCCGGGTGCCCTTGGGAGGACGGGCCGGGCGTGCCGCGCCGAGCACATACGACTTGACCAGATGATTCCAGCTGCAGGTCCGGCATACCTCCACCACGTGCACGGAGAACTCTTGGAAGCGAGATGCCAGCAGCACCAACTCTTCGGCGGTGCGCGCCGAGCCGGACACCGCGCCGAGGTGGTCGCCGAACACCCACGACACCAGGGTGAGTTGCTCCTTGCGGCAGATCGGGCACATCACCGGGCTGGGCTTCCCGTGGAACTTCGCCGCGCGCAGCAAATACGGGTTGGCGTCACACACTTCGGAGACACCGGTCCGACCTGAATACACCTCGGCCAGCAGTGAGCGCCGCCGAAGCGCGTAGTCGACTACCTGTCGCTGCAATCGCACGATGACCAGAGTACGTCCGCGGGACCGATGCCGAGATGTAGGTCGGTTACGTTTTCGCCGAAATCGGGTTAAACAGGATCGTCGCACCCGCACTGAGCACGGCAGTCGCGACCAGATAGCGGTGCGTCACGAAGCGCTGACGTCTCCGACGTGCGCCAGGAACGCCGACCGGACGGGTTCCCTCGCTCGGCCCAAATCGTCGGCGTCACCGAGCAGACCCCGCTGGGCAAGGATGGGCCGTACCCCTTCGCCGAAGATGTACGCCTCCTCCAGGTGCGGGTAGCCGGACAGGATGAAGTGCTCGAGGCCCAGCTCGGCGTATTCGGTGATCCGGTCGGCGACCTCCTGGTGCGAGCCGACCAGGGCGGTGCCGGCCCCGCCGCGAACCAGGCCGACTCCGGACCACAGGTTCGGATAGATCTCCAGCCGTCGGGCATCCCCGCCGCCGCCGAAATCGCCGCCTCCGCCGTGCAATTCGCGCATCCGACGTTGACCCTCGGACTCCGAGCGCGCCAGCGACTGCTGGGCGGCGGCCACGATCTGCGGATCGAGCGCGCTCAGCAGCCGCTGCGCCTCCGCCCACGCCTGCTCGCTGGTGTCCCGGGATATGACATGCAACCGGATGCCGTAGCTCAGTTGCCGGCCCTGAGCCGTGGCCAGACCGCGGATCCAGTCCAGCTTCTCGCCGACCTGCGCGGGCGGCTCGCCCCAGGTCAGGTAGGTGTCGGCGAAGCGGGCCGCGACCCGCCCGGCGTCCGGCGAGGACCCGCCGAAGAACACCGCCGGCAGTGGATCGGGGCGGCGCGCCAACGAAGCCTGCTCGACTCGCAGGTGTTCACCGGCCACGGTGACCGGGTCCTCGGACGTCCACAATCGACGGACGATGTCGAGGAATTCACTACACCGCTCGTAGCGGGCCTGCTTCGGCAGGAAGTCGCCGAACGCGCGCTGCTCGATGCTTTCGCCGCCGGTCACCACGTTCAGCAGCAGCCGCCCCTGCGACTGCCATTGGAAGGTAGCCGCCATCTGCGCGGCCAACGTCGGGCTGATCAGCCCCGGACGGAGCGCGACCAGGTATTTCAGCGTCTCGGTGCTGCCGATCAGCATGGCGGTGCTCAGCCAGGCGTCTTCGCACCACAGACCGGTCGGGGTGAGCACTGCTTCGAAGCCGTTGATCTCCGCAGCCTGGGCGAGCTGGATGAGGTACCTCAGGTCGGCCGGCCGGTCGCCGCGCATGGTGTCGCCGTGCCCACCGGCGACCAGGTTGCGGGAGTCCCCATACGTGGGCAGGAACCAATGAAAATGAAGCGGACCTACAGACACGCTAGTTATTTATGCCTGTTACCGACCGGTGCCAACAGGCTTGTAACCACGGTGATTACAACCGGCGGGGGTCTCGGCCGGCACGGACAAAGACGCCTGAACAACGCGCGAACTTCAGCTGGACACAAGCTGGAGTGGCGGCGAATATATCGGGCCGATAGTATGGCCCGAGACGTCGAGCCGTCGTAACGACCAACGCAAAACGGAGCAAAGGAGGTGACTCGATGCTGGAGCTCGCCATCCTGGGACTCTTGCTCGAGTCGCCGATGCATGGCTACGAACTGCGCAAACGGCTGACCGGTCTGCTCGGGGCGTTCCGGGCGTTTTCCTACGGTTCGCTGTAC